>JABSQA010000099.1:4993-12781 GCA_013213825.1 Henriciella sp. | reverse complement strand
AAATAAGCGCTTCCGATGATTGTCCTCATGACCAGCGTCGCATGCGCCTCTACGCCTGACACATCGGCGGCGAATGCCCAGGACGAGAGCTACCAGGCAGCGATTGAAGAAGCGCTTCGTCCTGCCAGCGACGAACAACGCGCTTTGGCGAATCGCTCTGACCCGCTCACCCGTGCAAGTTTCTGGGCGAGTGAGTATCAAAAAGACGCCGCGAGTTTGGACACGACCATCCAATTTATGCGCGCGTTGCGGGCGATTGGCAGCCATGACCGTGTTTTGGACGTTGCCACAACCGCTGTGCCCATTCACCCGGACAGTTACGAAATTTTTCTCGAAATCGGCCGCACATACATGGCGCAGGGCAAATATGATCAAGCCACGCAAGCCTTGGTTCGCAGCGCAGATTTGTCACCGACAACAGAAGCAGCTCCCTTAGCGGCCCTCGGTCTCGCCTTCGATCGCATGGGCGAGCATGAGAAAGCCCAAACCGCCTATCAGTTCGCCCTTGAGCGGGAACCAGAGCGGGTGTCGACTCTCACCAATTATGGGCTCTCTCTGGCGCTGACGGGACAGTTGCAAAGCGCGGAAGCGGCCCTTCGCAAAGCCGTGGTCGCGCCTGGCGCAGATGTGCGCGTGCGCCAAAACTTAGCTTTGGTTTTAGGACTGCAAGGCCGGTTTGATGAAATGGTCGCTGTGGATCCCAACGCACCGCCGAGATCCATCGAAGCCAATCAACGTGCCTTGCGGGACATGATCAAACCGCAAACACAAGACTTTGGCGAGCTTCAGAGCCTGGATACTGTTCTTGATACGCTTGAACGTACGCCGGCCGCTGAGCAAGTCATGCCGGAAGTTCCGGAAGCCATGGTTGAGACAGAGAGCATGCAGGATCCAATTGCTGCAGCGAACGTCATTAAATCTGAACCAGAGCTTGCTGGCGATGGGCCACAACCGACGCCAGCAGCCTTGCGTCCGACTTTGCGCGGCTCGCAAGGGCGCTAAATCTCGATCAAAATTTACAGATAAGACGGAGGCTCCTTAGCGGAAGCTCTCGCCTCGTATTACCCTTCCCCATTCATCCGCATGACCTTGATCACGGCTGGTCCAAGTACGACCAAGAAGAGAACAGGCAGGAAGAAAAGGATCATCGGCACCGTTAGCTGCGCCGGAAGCGCGGCGGCCTTTTTCTCAGCCGCGGACATACGCATGTCGCGGTTTTCCTTGGCCATAACGCGCAAGGCATCGCCGAGTGGGGTACCGTAACGTTCCGCTTGGATCAGCGCCATCGTCACCGCTTTGACACCTTCGTGCCCGGTACGGCGAGCGAGATTTTCATAAGCGAGTCGACGTTCTTGCAAGTAAGACAATTCTGCGGTGGTCAGCTGCAACTCTTCTGCAAGCTCAACGGACGCAGTCCCGATTTCAGCGCCAACTTTGGCGAAGGCCATCTCAATTGACATGCCGGATTCAACACAGATCAACATCATGTCGAGCGCATCTGGAAAGGCTCTCATGATCGATTGTTGGCGTTTGGCCGCAATGTTTCCAACATAGAGGTTTGGCGCATAGAAACCCGCGGCCACACCAAAAATGACCGAGGCAAACTTCATATTCCCCGACAGACCGAAATCATTGACGAAGAAGATGAATAAGAAGGCTAAGAGTCCGAATACGAATGGCAGTGCAAATCGACAGAAATAGAAGATTGTTAGCGGACGCGGGCCGCGCATACCCGCCTGTTCCATCTTGGCTTCGATATTCGGGTCCTCCAGCATTTTCTGTAGGTCGAGTTTCTGGGTAATATCGCTAATCGTACCTTTAGATTCGCGCTTAATACCCGTTTGTTCAAGCTCCGAACGCGAGGCGCGTCGAAGTTTGTCGCGTTGCTCAGAGACCTGTTTCAAGCGCGTTTCGAGCTTATCACCTTTGAGCGCTGGCAACATAACGCCAACAACGGTCATAAACATGGCCACAGCAACGGCCATGGACAACAAGGAGGCGGGATCGCTTAACGAATTTACAAAGTCGCTCATTCCTGCCCCCTAGAAGTCAAAGCTGATCATTTTGCGCATCACGGCGATGCCGATAGAGTACAAACAGAACCCAACAAACAACACGGCGTGACCGCCGGAACTCGTCCATAATTCTGCGATGTAAGACGGCGTGGTGAGGTACACCATAAAGCCTACGGCGAACGGCAAGCTGCCGATAATGTAAGCCGACGCTTTCGCTTCGGCTGACAAGGCCTTGATCTTTTCACGCATCATTTTGCGTGACCGGATAACGGTCGAAAGATTGCCGAGCGCTTCGGACAAGTTGCCGCCAGCCTTGGCTTGGATCGACAACACGATGACAAAGAAGTTCACTTCCGGCAGCGGGACACGTTTGTAAAACTGTTGCAGCGCACGTTCCGTGCTCATCCCCATTTGCAAATTGTCAGTCAGCAATTGGAATTCAGGCCCAAGCGGCGCCGGGCTCTCTTTAGCGATGATGCGCAAACACTCGGTCAATGGCAGGCCCGATTTTACACCACGAACGATGATATCGATGCCGTCGGCAAATTGATTCATGAGCTTCTTGTTCCGGCCATTGGTCATGAACCCCACGACAAATCGCGGAAGGCCGATTCCAGCGACGAAGGCCGCTGTGGCAATCATGACCGGCTGAGACTTGAACTGAAAGCCGAGAATCTTCGGTGGACCTTCAGCCCCAGAATACCACATGGCGAAGGCCGCAACGGCGCCTAGCACAGCCGATATGATCCAAAACAATTGGGCCGGCATTTCCAATCCAGCTTGATTGATCTTGGATTGGATATCATTGGCGACCAGAGACTTTCGACGAGACTCGTCCTGCTCACGCAGCTTTTTCAGCATTTGCTGGGTTTGACGTTTCCGGGCCGCGTTCGGGTCATTCCGCGCAACGCGGCGGCCTGGCGTTTCATTTGCGGCGATTTGCTTAGCTCGCTTCGCCGTTTTTTCGGAGTTTGAATCGCCGGTTAGCGCAAAGCCGACCCCGCCAATACAGAGAAAGGCCAGAACCGCGATAATGATCAGCGTGATGTCGCCATTCAGTTCCATGGACTATTCCAGTTCGTCCAGCGCGGTGGCGAGATCGCGTTCGAGATTATAGTATTGCGCACGATCCCAGAATTTCGGACGACCAATACCTGTGCCACGATGACGCCCGACAATCTTGCCATCGTCGCCTTCGCCCTCGATTTCGTATTTTAGAATGTCTTGCAAGACGATGGTATCGCCTTCCAAGCCCATAACCTCTGTCACGCACATGATACGGCGCGACCCGTCGCGCAGACGCGATGCTTGAACCACCACATCGACTGATCCGACAATCATCTCGCGAATGGTTTTGGCGGGCAGGCTGAAGCCTCCCATCGTAATCATGGATTCCACACGAGAGAGCGCTTCACGCGGGCTGTTGGCGTGCAAGGTGCCCATAGAGCCATCGTGACCTGTGTTCATGGCCTGCAGCAAGTCAAACGCTTCGGGTCCACGCACCTCGCCCACAATAATGCGTTCTGGACGCATCCGCAGACAGTTTTTGACCAAGTCGCGCATCGAGATTTCGCCGGAGCCTTCAATGTTTGGCGGCCGCGTTTCCAGACGCACAACGTGGGGCTGCTGTAATTGAAGTTCGGCGGAGTCTTCGCAGGTAATGACGCGCTCACTCGGCTCGATAAAGCCCGTCAAACAGTTAAGCAGGGTTGTTTTACCTGAACCGGTACCACCTGAAATAAGGACGTTACAGCGCGAATGCCCAATGATCCGGAGGATCTCGGCACCGGCTTCAGAAATGGACTTGAAGTTCACCAAGTCCTGAAGCTTCAGCTTGTCCTTTTTAAACTTACGAATGGTCAGCGCAGGCCCGTCAATCGACAAAGGCGGCGCGATCACGTTGACACGAGAGCCATCGAGCAAACGCGCGTCACAGATCGGGCTGGCATCATCAACCCGGCGGCCAACCTGGCTCACAATACGCTGACAAATATTCATCAACTGAGCATTGTCGCGGAAACGGATATTGGTCCGCTCAATCTTACCGTCGACTTCGATGTAACAAGTGTCAGCGCCATTGACCATGATATCAGCGATGTCATCACGCGCTAGGAGGGGCTCCAACGGACCGTAACCGAGCACGTCATTACAGATATCGTCGAGCAAATGCTCTTGCTCGGAAATCGACATCACAACGTTTTTGATGGCAATAATCTCGACGACAATGTCGCGAATTTCCTCGCGTGCGCTTTCTTGGTCCAGCTGCGCCAATTGCCCTAAATCGATCGTATCGATTAGAGCATTAAAGATCGTCGTCTTGGTCGCATAATATTCCTCAGATCGATCCGTGACCTGAGTGACCTTTTCCTCCTGCACAGCCGGTGGCGGTTTGAGTGCGGCAGGCTTTGGTTTTTCTTTGGGTTCCGTGGGCGCAGCGGCTTTGGGCGCTTGTGCAATTGGTTTTGCAACAGGCGGCTTCGGCGCCGCCGGAGCGGCGGGCTTTACGGCTGCAGGTTTCGCAGTCGCTGGTCCGGCAGAACGTTTGCCAAATGCCATTTCTTAGCCCTCTATCTGTGCCTATTTCCCAAGCAGTTTTTGCAGCAACGACTTTGATTGTGCGGTGATCTCGCGGCCCGAAATCTGGCTGGCAAGTTGATCAATCGCCAGCGAAGATGGAGCCGAGGAATCAGTCTCTGAGATCATCTGCCCATTGTTCGATGCGGTGCCGAACAGTTGCGGATCAAACGGCAGGACGATGGATGGCTCAACTTCGATCGCGGCAGCGAAATCTTTCGCTGGAATTTCAGGCCGTTTTGGAACGCCCATCATATTCACGACCAGTCGTGGCGGCGCATCATTTGGACGCTGCGCTTTTAGCTCATCAATCATATTCTTGCCGTTCCGCAGAGATGCCAGGTCTGGCTGGCAGACGAGAATGACTTCGTCAGAGCTCAGCAATGTTTTATATGTCCATTCCGACCAGGAATGCGGTAGATCTAGAACGACATAAGGCATCACCCGGCGAACTGTGTCGATAATCGCCACATATGATTCCGCAGGGATATCTAAGATTTGAGAAACAGACGCCGGCGCGGTGAACAAAGACAGTCTGTCCGTCACTTTGGACAAGAGTTTCGAGACAACCGCGTCATCAACCCGCTCAGGCGCCAACAGGGCGTCAGCAACGGTCTGTTGGTTCTCATGATTGAAATCGAGCGCCGTAGTCCCGAAAGAAAGATCAAGGTCGATCAGCGCCGTGTTGACTTCAGCGCTCTCAGACAAAGCCCAAGACAGATTGTGTGCTATCGTGGACGCGCCGACACCGCCTTTAGCGCCAATCACCGAGATCGACTTCCCAACGAAAGGCGCGTCAGGGTCTGAGAACAGTTGGCTAATCGAGCGAACAATCTGAACAGGTGCGATCGGCGGCACGAGATATTCGCTGACACCGCGCGCCATCAATTGGCGATAAAGCCCGATATCATTGGTGTTACCGATGACCATAACCTGCACGCCCTCATCGCAATGAGACGCGAGTTCATCAATCTTAGCAATCATCGCTGCATTTGCCGCCGATGACTCTAGAATTAGCAGATTAGGCGTCGGGTTTTCCATCAAATAGGCAATACCAGCGTCGAGCCCGCCCATTTGGGTCTGGACACTGGCTTGCTGCATGCGCCGATCTTTTGCGACGGCTTCGATGAGAGAAACCGTCTTACCGGATTCGCAAAACGCGATCGCGGAAATCGCCGGGATGGCGCGGTATCCGCCTTCGTCGAAATCGGAGACTGTGATGTGTGTGTGATCTGCGGTGTCGACGCTCGGGTCAAAGTCACTCAACCCCTTCATCGGCGCGTCGAGATCGACCGCTTCCGTTGCCGCTAACCCATCAGCGGAATCGAGTGTTTCAGCCGGTTCGTCGAGTACGGTCGCCAAAGCAGAATCAAAGTCGTCTTCGAATTCCATATCGAAGTCGTCTTCAAAGAGAGCATTGTCGTTGGACATTCTACTTCACTCCTTATGCGTCTCTGGCGCCTTAATTTACAGCCGTTGAGATGGCGGTACTCTCGCCTTCGCCGCGCTGGGACGGCGTCGGTTCGCCGCGCAACCAAAGGTCAAGTTGATAGGTTTTACGATCGGCGCTTGCAGGATCGAGCGCGCGCTCGCCAAACAAGTCAGCTGGCTCAGCAATCATCGCTGCCATATTGGCGCGTACGGTGCAGCCAAAAGACAGGGCTTCACTATTTGTTGTCGTATTTGAGAAATCGATTTCCGACCATTTTGGACAATCTGGAGCAATCGCCTCATACGATTTGAACGCCATCACAATCGGTGTCGACGCGCGGCCCGAGGCATCATAAGCAGCGCCGAGCATTTCATCATAGCTGATCCCGGCTTCCCAAGCGAATTCACGGATCTCAGACACGGCACCCACAGCAAGTTGCGGCGCTTCGGCATGTTTCGGCATTGAAATCACCAATGGCCCGTGTCCAACATCGGCATACGTATCTAGAAAAGCGCGAACCTTCATCACTTCATTGACGCGCAATTGCGTGTCGCGTGGATCGAGCTTCACTTCGAGATACTCGCGGTTTTCCTTCACGCCAATTTGATAGCGATCCAACACCGTGCCTTGATAATCAGACAAAGGCACTTTGACCGGAGGACCACTCTTAGACTGACAACCAGAAAGCACCAGTATGCCACCGGCGAGTGCAGTCAGAACAATTGTTTTGGCTTGCATCATCATGGCACCTATTCCTCTATGAACCCAACGGGGGCGGAGTAATTTTCTTTGGAGAGACCCTTGCCTGCATCCGCGTACTGAGCGTTCAACTTGCCAAAGAAGATGGTTTTGGGGTCAGACGCATTGACGAACCCATCAGCGGGGGTCACGAATTCATCTTTCTTGCCTGGCTCGACCAGATAGGGCGTCACGATGACGACCATTTCTGTCTCTTGATTTTCGAAATCGCGCGACTGGAACAGCGCGCCCAAAATTGGCAGCTTTTTGAGCCCAGGTAACTGATCGAGAGTCTGTCGTGACCGCGACTGGATGAGACCTGCGAGCATAGTTGAGCCACCAGACGGGAGCTCGACAACACTTTCCGCGCGGCGCACGACGAGCGCCGGGATGGTAAGGCCCGGGACATTAATGAGCTGACCATCTGGGCCAACAGTAACACCGGAAACACCTTGGAATGCACCTTGGTTGGATAGCTCCGAAATCTCGGTAGAGATTTTCAAAGAGATGCGCCCTTCGGACAAAACCATGGGTGTGAAGGCAAGCCCAACACCATACGGTTTAAATTCGACCGTTATGCCGTCTTCGTCAGACGCCACAGGCACGGGAAATTCGCCACCCGCGAGAAAATTCGCACTTTCGCCGGACACAGCCATTATATTCGGCTCGGCCAATGTTTTGACGACACCGACGCGCTCAAGAGCATCGAAGTCGATGCCGACGCGCGACTGTTCAATATCGCCGACCTGATTGACGAAATTGTAGTTACCCCCCAATCCACCGAGCGCGGCGCCCTGGATTCCAAATGTGTTGGATGAGGTGATGCCAAACATGCTTTGAAATGGCGTCGTGCTGGCGATAACCGTTTCCCCAGTATTGATCGCTGCATCAATCCCATCACCCGCGACATCGGCAAATAGGGGTGCTTCTGTGAGGCCTTCAAGATTGCCCGTATTCACGGCACCACCGAGATTGATTCCCAATTGTTTACTCACTCAGCGCTGCATCTCTACGATGCGCACTTCCATC
>JABSQA010000099.1:0-4983 GCA_013213825.1 Henriciella sp. | reverse complement strand
CGCCTTCGGGTAGGTAGGCATTGACCAAACGCATAACCTGATCGGATTGCATCAGATTGTCGACTACACCCGAAACCACGATCGTATCATTGACGCCTTCAACATTTACGCGCGCCTCAGGAACGTAGCGTTTGATGACCTCATTCAAAGACGTGGTGTCGGCCGCAACCGTAATTTCAAGATTGAGAAGCGGACGCCCATGCCCATCGAAGATAAAGGCATTTGTTTGCCCGGCTTCAACGCCGCGGAAAATAATTCGCTTCGCTGTTTGAACCGTGGCATCGGCGATCTCTGGATTGGTAATAATAACATCAGCGGCCGGTCGGTCCAAATCGACGATCACGGACTTGTTGGCTGCGAGATCTAGGCTGCGTGACCGGTCTGAATCCCCCGGTTCCGTCAAGCTTACCCCTAAAGGATCTGAGTCAATATTGGTCTGCGCCAATGCCGGAATTGGCGTTAGGCAAAAACCTATCGCCATCGCCGAGGCCGTTACTGTCTGATGCAAGCGTTTCATCTAGCTGCCTCCAGCCTCAACTTTGTTGCTGCGGTAAATCATGACTTTCCGTCCGCCCGACTCGATATCATTCAGATGGAGTCTGTTGGCGAGGGCCTCGCCTTCATTGAACCCGGCATCGGCGGCACTTCGCAGCGTCAATGACAGCGCGCCGGAGCGGGCTGCATTGGCGAGAAGTTCTGCTTGGACCTGCGACACCTCAAACGTCGCGGTTGAACCGGTGAGGGTGGGAATACCATCAACATCGCCAAAGGTCTGATCAATCGCGATCACACGGGCATTTTCCATAATCGTCGAGGTCACCAATTGCGACTGCGTATCGCGATCGCCCTCGAACTCGATCATTTGCGTTAAAATGATATCGACACGGTCATCCGGTAGAATAAATCCAGCCGATGCAGACTCTGGCGATATTTCAATCGTCATTGCACGTTTACCTGGGCCTAATAGTGCCGCCATGAAGCCCGTTTCACCCTTTTGGACGATTTTTTGCGGCATCACTGGTTCATCCGCAAACATTGCTGAACGAACGACACTGCCCGTCAAAATCTCCATAGCGTCAGGCGCAATCTCTTGCGTGTAATAAGCTGGATTGATCGTGGAATCTGGCCAATTGGCCCACTTGAACTCGTCGGGTGTCAAGAGCGTGCCGACTCGTAAGTCCGTCTTTGCGACCAAGACTTTTTGTTGAGACACTTCCACTTCAACAATTCGTTCGACCGTTTCAGCAGGCGTTTGGACAACCGTTGTTTGACCCGCAAGGTTTCGCACGAGAAATGCTGCCAAGACCGCTGCTACGAGCGCGACAGCTAAAATGATAAGCCGCATTGGTGACATGAAGGGCGCCTTCTCTTTTTACCCCAGATCGGAAGAATTGCCGGGTCTTGGGTGTGAATATTCCACGCTGAAGCTAAAGCATGGTTAATTAAAACGCTGGATTTGGCTTAAGAAATCAGCAAGAAATGGAGAGGCCGGAGCCGCGAATAGTGCACCTGCTGCAATGGCGACTCCATATGGAACCCCTTTGCGATCTTCGAATGTTGCAACACCAAATCCAGGCGCATATCCGGACGGCATCAACGCGCGCATAATGACGACCACGACGGTGAGTACGCCGCCTGCCATTGCGGTCGCAACCAGAAATGGAGCGACGCCTGCTGGACCTACCCAGAGTAGAGCTGCCGGAATAAACTTGGCATCACCGCCGCCATAAACACCAAGAAAGAAGAGGGCGACCGAAGCAACAAATGCGATGGCGCCAACCAGAACATGCCAGCCAACCGTTTCCCAACCCGGAGCCGCAAGAATGGCAGCCGGCACAAACAGAAAAGCAAGCCACCCGTTCAACCAATTGGGAATCGTCAGCGTTTCAATGTCGATAAGCGCTGCATATATACAAAGCGCGAAAAAGCTGATGGCGAACAGCGACAAAATCATGGTTTAAACCTCCAAAGGCGTGTGCTTTTGGAGAGTCGCTAGACCAAATGACTTAATGATCACTTGATGAGAAAATAAATGAAGCCGCTGGGATAACCCAGCGGCTTCGGTGCCTTATCGGCAGACCTTTCGGTAAAGTCTTAGCCCAACTGAGCAGAAACTTTGTTGAAGGTCGCAGAGGTGTTAGAACCAAGTGTGGTAACAGCACCGATGATCGCAACAGCGATCAGAGCAGCGATGAGACCATATTCGATTGCAGTTGCACCTGACTCATTTTCAAAAAACTTACGCATTGGAAACTCCCACTATGCAGATTATAGACGTCCCGAGAGTTTTCTTGGGTTGTCCCCGGAACAGGTGTCTAGATACCGCGCAGCGCTAAAAATCCCGTGAATCTTTAGAAAAAAATCCTGAAGATTCAACAAGACCTTGTTAACCTCTGGAATCGGTGATCCCAAAGACGTGCCAATGAGTTTTATAAGGATGGTGTCCAGGCCACCTCGAAACGCAAATTTCCTTTTAGGGAGGAAGCTGCCAGGCGAGCTGGCAGCTTCCGAGACGATTTAGCAAGTCATAGCTTACGGGGTAGTACCACCGCCGCCACCGCCTCCGGAGGACGACGAGCTTTGCAATGCGCCGGATACGTCCCCGAAGGTCGATTGCAGATCACCACTTAGAGTTTGAAGGGCAGCGATGATTGCGACAGCAATTAGAGCCGCAATCAAACCATACTCGATTGCGGTCGCACCGGACTCATCTTGGATGTCTTTGGTCTTCTTGACATGGGCAACGGCGTTCGCAGCTTCCATGTCGGCGTCTGAACGGCCCTCGGGGCTGAACCATTTTTGAAGTAGTTTTTGCATTAGGGACTCCCACCATGCAGGTTATCGTCCCCATAATTGCCCGGGCCAGCCCGAACATGTCGGGTTCTATTAAGTGCCTCTGAAGATCTGGTGAATCAGAAAGAAATTATTGCAGCCTCTGCATAACCGACTGATAACCATGATTGAGGGCCGTGACATCTCGACAAAATGGATCATTTTTTGTGGCTTTAGGATTCGACTAACTTCTTTACGGCATTTCTGATCACAATTGATTGGAGTGCCGATATCATGTCTTTTTCCAAGACCGCCCTGTCTGGCTGTATCGCAGCTTTTGTGACCTGCGCTGCCTCTGCTGGGCACATTACTGTTGAAACCGGTAAGGCAAAAGCGATCAAACTGAACGTCAATGCGGACAGCGTCATTATCGGCAATCCAAACATCGCGGATGTCGCCGTGCATAATGATACGCTCTTATTTGTTACCGGCAAAGCCTATGGCACCACCAATCTGATGATTTTCGACCATCAGGGAAACACCATTCACTCTTCTGATGTTGTGGTGACGTCAAACAGTACTTCTTGGGTGAGCGTGAACCGCGCTGGAGCGAATTTCACTTATGATTGTGCACCGACATGCCGCCCAACCATGTCGCCTGGTGACGATCAAGCTCATTTTGGTTCAGTGGCGGATCAACTTGCTCAGCAAAAAGAGCTCAATGGCGATTAAGTTCGCCAGGGCTTAGCCTCGTACGACCAAACGAACTGCTAACGCTGCTGACCGTCTCTGCCTGGGGCTTGCGCCAATGCCGATGACCGCGCGTCTATTGTGCTCGCCAAAGCATCATCAACACTCACCGAATAGAGTGCTTGGCCACTCTCTCCAAGCACCGCACCCGCTGTATCACCCAGCTGCCATCGAAACGCGCCGGCATCGCGAACGGTTATCGTCCAACCCGCCCCTATGCGGGGAAAATAAGTTTCGCCGATATCCATCTCTCGATTTCGAAACACTGTACCATCGGAGGCTCGCACCTCGACCCACGCGCGTTGCGTGGCAATAATGCCAAATTCTTCGCCAACTTCGCTCACCAAATTATCAAGTTCATCCATATCGGCATAGGCCGGGGCTAGACGCGCGGAGATGGCGAGTGGATCTGTCGTTTCTGCCGTCTTGGGTTGCGACACGAAAAATGCTGCGCTGACAATAGCCGCGCTAAGGATCACTGCCCCAACGCCATAAACAATCACTTGCATCGGGACCGCTGGCGCTTTTGTACGGATAGGGCTGGACTCGATCGGCGCATCTTCTTGCACGCTTTGAAAGCCGGACGCGATTTCGTCTTCGGGCAGTCCCAAGAAACGAGCATAGTTTCGCGCCTGCAACCGCACCAAGCTAGGCGGCATGTGCGCCGTTTCCATGTTTTCCAGCGCTTGTAATGTCTCTTTGGATTGACGCGTTTTCTCGGCGACATCGCGCAGATTCAACTGTCGGGCCTGCCGCGCTTCCAAAAGACGTGCGCCCGCTGTGAGAGCGATCGGATCGGTCTCAATCTCTACATTCTGTGGCGCGTTTGCAGCGGACATATCTTCGTTCGGAAGTTTAGACATCGTTCAGAATTATACCTTGTAGATCGGCAAGCTCTAACACTCCGTTACGCAATGCAGGCTCTCTTTGTTGCAAGAGGTCTGCAAATGCTGGGCCGAATTTCTCCAAGTCTAAAGATCTCAACATTCTTTTCACCGGACCAATACCGCCGCCTGGCATGGAAAGGCTGCGATAGCCTAGCCCTATTAGGCATAACGCCTCCAATGGCCGTCCGGCGCCTTCGCCGCAAATTGATACAGGAACCCCTACACGCTCACACGTTTGAAAGACTTGTGCCAAAAAACGCATCACGGGGCGACTTACAAAAGGATAACGTTCAGAAACCAGCGGGGTCATCCGGTCTGCGGCATGGAAGAATTGCAGCATGTCATTGGTGCCAATCGAAACAAAATCGACCTCACCGGCAATATCTTCCAATGCATAGGCAAAGGCAGGTGTTTCCAGCATCGCCCCTATTTTTAGCTCGCTTGGACCATTAAAGCCGCGCGATTTGCTCCAGTCGCGTTCTTCTTGCAGCAGGGTGTTGGCTTGGCGAAACTCATGCGCGCTGGTGACCATCGGGAACATCACGGCGAGTGGAATACCATCAGCAGCTCGCAA
>JABSQA010000098.1 GCA_013213825.1 Henriciella sp. | reverse complement strand
GAAGGATCAGATTTCATATCGTTGAGCAGGTTAGATTGCTTTTCGGCGCCCAGGATGGTTTTCTCCCCCGTAAGCCCATTCGCCCACTGATTCCAAGGACTTCCATCATGACGATTATGATTAACACGCCATTAACCCTGCCGTCAGGGGTGGAATTGCCCAATCGGCTTGTGAAGGCCGCAATGACCGAAAGATTGGCAAATTCGGCCAATGAACTCACAGAACGGCATCTACGCCTGTATAAAGCATGGGGCGATGGCGGCATTGGGTTGCAGATCACAGGCAATGTCCAAGTGGATCGGAGAAATCTAGAAGCCCCTGGCAATGTCGTGATTGATGGTGCCCCGTCGAATGAACATGCTGTCATGCTGTCAAAATGGGCGGAAGTGAGCAAAACAGGCGGCGGCAAGATTGTCATGCAGCTCAGCCATGCCGGGCGGCAAACCCAAAAAATTGTCAATCCTCAACCAGATGCGCCGAGCGCCGTGGCGGTCGATTTACCAGGTGGACAATTCGGGACGCCCCGGGCAATGACCGGGGACGATATTAAGCGTCTGATCGACAAATATGCGATCGCCGCCAAGGCCGCACGCGCCGCGGGCTTTGACGGCGTCCAAATTCATGCCGCACATGGCTATCTGATGAGCCAGTTTCTGTCGCCGCTGACCAATCGCCGCGAAGACGAGTGGGGCGGATCTTTGGAAAATCGGGCGCGGGCTCTGCTTGAGGTGGTCAAGGCTTGCAATGCTGAGGCGGGCCCGGGGTTTGGCGTCTCGATCAAGCTCAACTCGACGGATTTTCAAAAAGGCGGCTTCTCGCGAGAAGACTCCGCCGCCGTGATCGGCATGCTCAACGCGCTAGACTTGGATTTTGTCGAGATTTCCGGGGGCAGTTATGAGCAGCCTAAAATGATGGATATGGATGGCCTGAAACCGGCGCATGAAGACCCCGTCCGCGAAAGCACAAAGAAGCGCGAAGCCTATTTTCTGGATGATGCCAAAGAGGTGCAAGCGGTGGCGAAAATGCCCCTCAGGGTGACTGGCGGCTACCGCACGACTGCGGGTATGAATGAGGCGCTCGCCAATGGTGAAGCGGATTTGATTGGTCTTGGACGGCCGCTTTGCGTTGATGTGGATGCGCCCGCGCAACTGATCTCCGGTGAGCTCAGCGAGCTACCAAAATGGGAGAAAACCTTGCGCATTGGTCCCGGCATTTTTGGTCCGGGGTCGTCGATTGGCCTATTCAAAGCCTTGAACGGGTTCGGCATGCAGGGCTGGTTCTATCATCAATTGCACCGGATTGCCGATGGCGATAAGCCCAATCGAAAGCTTGGTGTCTTAAGTGCGTTTTTGAAAATGCAGGGAATCGACTCCAAGATGGCAAAGGCTTACCACGCCGATCTAACTGCGAAAGAGACCGTATGAGCCTGACCATTTCCTCCGCTTTTGATAGCGGGAATATCGTCGTCAAAGATGCCACTGACCCGACCAATGTGCGATTAGAAATCTCAAAAGATCATCAGTCCGATTTCTACCAATGGTTTCATTTTCGCGTTTCAGGGGAAAAGCATCAGAAACTTCGCTTGATAATAGAAAATGCGGGCGGCGCGGCTTATCCAAAGGGATGGGAGAATTATCAAGCGGTCGTCTCCGATGATTTGATGCATTGGCGACGGGTGCCGACAAAATATGATGGCCAGACACTGACGATCGAGACAGAGCTGCACGTCAACGCCATCTATGTGGCCTATTTCGCCCCTTACTCGTCTGAACGTCACAGTATGCTTGTCGCGGGCGCGCTGAGTCATGACACGGCCAAAGTCGCGGTTTTAGGGCAAACGTTGGACGGCCGTGACTTGGATTTGATCCAGCTCGGTGAACCCGGGCCCGACAAGCGCAATGTCTGGGTCATTGCCCGTCAGCATCCGGGTGAGACCATGGCGGAATGGTGGATGGAGGGCTTCTTAGAACGAATGCTGGATCCGGTCTCAGCAATCTCAAAAGAGCTATTGAGCCAAGCGGTCTTCTATATCGTGCCCAATATGAACCCGGATGGCAGCGCCCGCGGTCACTTGCGGCCCAATGCAGCAGGTATGAACCTCAATCGCGAATGGGCCGCACCGTACATGGAGGAGTGAACCTCAATCGGGAGTACCAAGACCCCAACATCGAGAATAGCACTTAAGTCTATCTCGTACTTAACAAGATTGTTGAGACAGTCTGAGATCTTGCCCTCGATGTTCATGGCGATGAAGCGCTGCCCTATAATTTTATTGCTGGGGCCGAAGGTATTCCAAGTTGGACAGACCAGCAGGCGCAATGGCTCGATAATTTCAAACAGGCTTATGTCGACTCCTCGAATGGCGCGTTTCAGACCAAGGTGGGGTATCCGATCACACCCGCCGGCAAAGCCAATTTGGCGATTTGCACCAATGCTTTAGCAGAGCGTTTCCGGTGTCTGTCCATGACTCTGGAAATGCCGTTTAAGGATGACGCCAATCATCCTGATCCGGAGCAGGGCTGGTCGCCAATGCGCTGCAAACAGCTCGGCGCGGCTGTTCTTAGTCCAATTCTGGCGGCGCTTCCGACTCTTCGCTGATCGCTGCCATGGCGTGTTCGATCAGTCGGTAGCTGTCGATCCGGGTCTCTAAACTGTCCGTGATGGAAAGCAGAAAGAATTCCTTGGCGCGGGTTTCTTTGGCGGTCGCCATCAGCTTCTGCGCGACCGAGTGGCCCGTGCCGATAATACCACGCTGTGGTGGCTCAAGCGGGGCGTTCTCCAAATAATCTGCCGCCGCCGCTGACGAGAGATAGGGCCGAAACTCGCCTGCGCCGCGACCCAGGGCCCAGGCCTTAATCGGACCGGACAGAAATTCCGCTTCAGCCTCTGTTTC
The DNA here is from genome assembly GCA_013213825.1 of Henriciella sp. Taxonomy (GTDB): domain Bacteria; phylum Pseudomonadota; class Alphaproteobacteria; order Caulobacterales; family Hyphomonadaceae; genus Henriciella. The sequence goes on along the minus strand of JABSQA010000098.1, from coordinate 10,453 downwards.
TGCGGCTAACACGACGAGCCCAACGCCCGCATAAGGCTCCTGGCAGAAAGGAGACGCCTCAAACGCGTCATAATAGGCCGCCAACGCGTCCTTGGCGCCACCAGGATTGAGAAAGTCAGCGAAGGCGAGTTTCAGGCCCATTTGTCCAGCAAAGGCCGCGGACCCGGGAGAGGAGCAAAGCATCCAGACGTCCGGGTGCGGTCCGCGCGGATTGGCGGCAATCCCACGGGCGCGGTGATCTGGGGTCAGCGGCGCCTCTCCGCTCGCATCCAGCATCCAATCCATCATCATGCGCAACATGGCGGGGAAATTCTGTCCGCCAGGCCCCAATAAGGCGGCAGACGTGCGCGGATCTGCCCCCGTGGCGCGGCCGAGACCGATTTCTATTCGCCCGGGATTGAGCTGAGCGAGAGACTGTCCCCATTCCGCGACCTTCAGCGGCGAGTAATTGGGCAGCATAATACCGCCTGAACCGAGCGCGATGCGCTGCGTGCGGGCCGCCAGGTCAGCCATCAAGACTTCTGGCGTGGTGCCCGCAAAACTGGTCGCATTATGGTGTTCCTGAACCCAATAAGCGCGATATTTCATATCATCTGCAGCACGCGCGAGAGCGCGGGTTTCGTTGAGCGCGTCAGCGGCGGTGCGGCCTTCAAAGATCGGCGATGGATCCAGAATGGAGAGTGTGGGTTTCATCCAACGCTATGTGCGGTATGCAGAGGGCAGATACAAGTTGGAGTTATTGATGCGTTCAGGTTTAGCAGGTCTGCTCTTATTGGTTTTAAGTGCATGCGGGGGCGCCGCGGCGCCGACGGAGGCGATTGATAACAGTCTGGAAGACCGGATCGCGCTCGCGCCGCCCGGACCTTTGCCGCTTTCGCCATATCCCAAACATTACCAGCTAGATCTGACACTCGATCCGCGCGAGGCGCGATTCGGCGGCACCGTGGCGATTACCTTGGATGTCACAGAGCGTTCTAGCGGCGTGTATCTGCATGGCCGGGACTTAGATGTTAGCGCGGTGCGTTCGAAAACCACGGATGGCGAGGCCAAGCAGGGCGTCTGGCAACCGGCATTGGAGTCGGGCGTGATATGGGTCGCCTATGGTCAGACGGTTGATCCCGGTGAAGTGGTGGTGGAAATCGACTATTCAGCGCCATTCGACGTCAATCTATCTGGCCTGTTCAAGGTGACGGAACAGGGCGATGCTTATGCTCTCGCCAAATCAGAAAGCATCCAAGCGCGTCGTTTCATGCCAGGGTTTGACCAACCCGCGTTTAAAGCGCCGTTCGATATCACGCTCACTGTGCCTGAGACAGATTCGGCGATATCCAACGCGCCCGAAAAGTCCGTTGAGCTGCTTGGCGATGGTTTGAAACGGGTCGAGTTCGAAACCACCCGTCCTCTGCCGACCTATTTGCTGTCTCTCGCGGTAGGAAGTTTCGATGTCGTCGATGCCGGTACTTTGCCACCAAATTCGGTGCGCAGCGAGCCGATCCCCTTGCGTGGATTTGCGCGGCGCGGGAAAGGCCCAGAGCTGGCTCTTGCCTTGGAAACTGCGCCTGGATTGGTGCGCGTCTTCGAAGAAGCGCTGCAACAGCCTTACCCATACAAGAAGCTCGATATCGTCGCCGCCCCACAATGGCCTTCGGGGGCGACAGAGCTGGCCGCCGCGATCACCTATCGTGAAAGCCGGATTTTAGCAGGACCCGAAATTGGCCCGGCGGCGCGGCGCAGTTTGCTCGCGATCCATGCGCATGAGGTTGCCCATATGTGGTTCGGCAATCTGGTGACGCCACCATGGTGGGATGATCTTTGGCTGAAAGAAGGCTTTGCGAGTTGGGGCGAGGGAGCTTTCTTATCTGAACTATATCCTGGCGAAGGCTATGAGCTCGATGCGATTGTGGACGGTATACGCGCCATGCGCCTGGACAGTCTTGCGACGGCGCGGGCCGTTCGCGAACCGATTCAACTCAATGAAAATGTCCGCAACGCTTATGACTCGATCACTTACAATAAAGGGCTCGCAGTGATCGGCATGGTCGACGCCTATTTTGGCGCCGACGTTTTCCGGCCTGCGCGCGGGCGTTATGTTGAGGCCTATGAAGATGGCGTCGCCGACAGTCCGGACTTCTTCTCGGTGATTGGTGAAGAGACCCAAGAACCGAACCTGACCAAAGCGTTCCAGAGTTTCGTCGAACAGAATGGTCTGCCAGCTGTTAGCGCGACTTTGAATTGCCGCGAAAATGGTCAGGTCTCGATCCTATTCATGCAGCAACGCTACCATCCGGTCGGCTCTCGCTTGGCGGAGATGGAAGACCCACAATGGACCATTCCGATTTGTTACAAGCTTGGCTACGAGGATCGCGTTGAACGGCAATGTATGATGCTGGATAGCCCGGGTTGGGAGCATTTGGTCAATGAGCGTGACAGTGGCGCGACTTGCCCCGATTGGATCATGCCGAATGCGGATGGTGTCGGCTATTACCGCGTGACGCGTGCGGAAGAAGACTGGCAAAGGCTCGGCCTAGCGTTCGATCGCCTAGACGCAGGTGAGAAGCTTGCCGTCCTTGATAGCGTCGGTGCCGATTTTGCGACGCGTCGCGTGTCTGTTGACACGGTCTGGCGGTTTATCGACGAAGCTGTGCGCGATGATGAAAGACGCGTCGTGCAAGCGGCGATCCGTGAAGCGGGACGGTTCAGCGACCTAGTGGCCAGCGACAGCGAAGCCCAAGCAGGCTATCGCTCCGCCATTCTCGATGTTTTCCGGGATCGTTATTCCGGACTTGTGCAATCGGGAAGCACGGATCCTGAAGACGTGATTTTGAAAAATAGCCTAGAACGGTTCCTGATCCGTACGGGTGAGGATGCGGCCTTGCGGCAAGATCTGGCCGATGCCGCCGCCGTCTATATCGGTTTGGAAGGTGTGAGCTCTGATCGAACCCTGAGCACGGATGAATATCTCACCGCTATGGCCATCGGCTTCCAAGCCTATGGTGAACCTTTCTTGGATCAAATGTTAGCCGCGCGCGAGAATTATGATGATCCGGTTTTCGAACAAGCGGTGGCCTATGCGATTGGTCAGAACCGCAATCCGGATCTGTCGCCGCGCATTCTCGATCTTGCTCTGACGGGTGACCTTGGCAGCCGAGAGACCCTGTCCATCGTGCAGGGACAAATGCGTCAGGACGAGGTTCGCGACCTGACCTGGACGTGGTTGAAGGCAAACTTTGCCACGTATCTCGATGTCATTCCGCGTCAGCGACGCCGGTTTAGCCCCGCGCTCGGTGACTCGCTTTGTTCAGAAGATGCGCGCGATGAGTTGATCGCGCTGTTCGAAGCCGAAGGTGGTCTGGCGGAAGGTCATGAGCGGTCCCTCAATCAAACGATTGAGGAGATCGATCTCTGCGCGGCACTGGAAAAGTATAAAGGTCTCGAAGTGCGCACTTTCTTCGCGGACGAAGGCTAAACCTTATTCTGGATCGGCGGGTTCTGGCTCGGGCTCTCGAGTGCGGGGCCCGAACAGCGCGTCTAGGGCCCGATTGCGAAGTTCGTCTTCGAGATCGGGAGCTTCGGTCGGTTCTTCAGATTGGGTCGGCGCAGATTGCCCGCCTATGATCCCACCGATGATCGACCCGGCATCGCCGCCAATCCGATCCGCGATCTCACCTGCGGCTTGATTGCGAAGGCGGGCGGTAAGTTCCGCTTGTACCGCACCTGTGTCCAAGCCGAAGCTCACATTTGACCAACTGCCATAGATCCGCACCGGGATTGGGATGTCGCCAATGCCAATGGTTGAACCTGCGCCTGCAGCTGCGGCATCAATACGTGGGGTCAAACGAATATCTAAAGTCCGCGCCCCGAGGTCGATACTGCCCGATCCAGAAACGCCGAGCGCGGGATTCTGGATCGCGAGATCAGTGATGCTGGCGACGCCATTATTGAATTCGAGATGGCCGATAAAGCTAGAGAAATCGGTCTCTGCATCGGGCGAGAAGGCGTCGCGGAAACTTGCAATGGTGAGGCCGCCGCTGGCGACAAGGTCGTTTAGATTAGACGCGTCTTGGACCAATTTGGCGAGGTTTATGCCTTTCAGCGCGCCTTGATTGAGGTCAGATTCAAACTTGCCATCCAGACCTTGGATGAGCGCTTTGAGACTATTGCCCTCCGAGCTCAAATCGAGATGGACATCGCCAAGCCCGCGTAAATTCTGGAACCCTGTCAGTGCGGTGAGCATCTCTTGCGCAGCGATACTGTCGGCCAATGCTTCTATCTGCAATGTCGGGGTCGAGCGCGAGGCATCCAGGACCAAATCGCCGGACCAATTCCCTTGAAAGACTTTAAAGCCCGGCTTGTCATCATCCTGGCGAAAAATGGCAGACAAACGCCCCTCATCGAGACGGGTGCTGAGCAACGCGTCATTCAAGGTGATTTGGTCCATCACCACTTCATTCGCAGCCACGGTGACGGTCGCATCCATCATATTCAGGGCGGCAAGATCAAGCGGCGTGTCATCCCAATCTTCATTCAAACTCGGATCTGGATCCGTTTGCTGAGAGCCGCTGCCTAAGAAGGGCGTGAGATCCAGTTTCGTCGTGGCGAGGTCCGCGATGATGCGGGGACGCGCACCGCGTAAATCGGCCCCGACCGTGCCGGTTGCGACGGTGTCATCAATGGTAAATGAGGCATCTGAGAGATTGGGGGCAAGAATGGACCCTGTGGTTGCACCAGAGATTGCGAAATTGTTGAGTGCATCGCCGTCTGGGAGAGGGTTGCCCAGCGCTTCGAGCACCGCGCGAGGATTGTTGCTCGAAATCGAGATCATGCCATCGAGGGGTTGATCGCCGGCAAGGCTGAAACTGCCCGTATAGTCCGTAACCAGATCTTGTCCGCGTTGCTTCAAAGTGATTCCCGTGAGCGACGGCGCGGTCACCGGGCCACTCAAACGCGCGACAAAGTCGACATTGCCAAGCATAGCGAGAAGGGGGATCAACGTGTTGCCCGGCTTGAGCAATCTTTGCGCGTCGGCAGCGTTTAGTTCGACTTGGCCATTGAGAACCGGCACCTCTCCCAAAGTCACGGCGCCGGAATAATCTAAGTCTAGCCCAGCCGCCCCGAGCGTCAGCGTATCGAAGTCTAATGCGGCCGTGGCAACATCACCGCGAATGGACCCTTTGGCGCGCAGCGTTTGCAGCGCGCTTGCGACGATCGGCCAGTCATTTGCGCCGATAAAGGGCAAGGCTTCACCGAGCGATTCTGAGTCCAACTCGAATGCGCCATCGAGCGTCGGCGTGTCGGCGAGGGTTAGTCCACCATCATAGCTGACATCGCCATAAATCGTGCCAAGGCGCAGATCGAGATCGACCGGAGCTTGAGAGAGGAGATCAGCAATGGTCGTCAAATTGATTCGATAATCAAAGGGTTGGCCATTGAAGAAGCCTTCGCCATTGGACGAGAGCGGTTTATCCAAAGCAGAGATGCGCGCGGTCGCCGTAAACTCGGTCAGCGCGTATTGTGCGTCCGTTGTCCAGTCGCGGTAATAAATCGCGGCATTGGAGAGCGCGGCCCGATCGATGCCGGTTTCAAATCCACCGGCACCGTCGCTGGGTTGTTCTTCGTCTTGCGGACTGTCAGATGCCCCAAATTCCCAATTTGCGCGACCATCTGCGAGTCGTTCTAAGCGTACGGTTGGGTCGTTTAAGGTGATCTGAGCAATCTCGACGCGGCGCGACAGCAAAGGCAGCAATTTGACACTGGCCTTGAGACTTCCCGCTTCAATCATCAGCGGATCGGAAAAACCATCCGGATTGGCCACTTCAACCCCATCAATCTGGGCCGACAGAGTCGGCAATACCGAAATGCGTGGGTCGCCCTGTAACGTCACATCACGTCCCAAGGCATTGGTCGCGGCTGATTCGATTTGCGCCTTATAAACGGCTGACGGCACAAGAAAGGGGATCGTGACAAGGGCAGCGATCAGAATGGCAACAATGATACCGGCGATGATGAGAACGCGTTTCATGGGAGGATATTGGCCTATTTTGGGTGTATCGCAGCTGAATAGCTGCATCTCATGTCAAAGTCATGGCAATTGATGCTTGACCGCGAAAAAGGCCGCGTATAGATCACCCTCTCACCGCTTCGGCGGGGAAGCCCATGCGCGGGTGTAGCTCAGTTGGTTAGAGTACCGGCCTGTCACGCCGGGGGTCGCGGGTTCGAGTCCCGTCACTCGCGCCACTTCTTAGAAGTGTAGTTTCGAAAGCTCCATAAGCATTTAGGATTGTTCCGTTCGGCGACGCAATGTCGGCCAAGCGCGATTCAGTCGCGCGGTCGGTCCCAGTTGAATCCGTGAAAGCGCTCATCCGCCGCAAATGTGTTTGTCGGCAGTGAGAAACGGTCTTTTTTCCGCTCTGAAATGGCGTGAATGCCGGTTTTGTTGAACCAGAGTTTCCAGGTGTGTTGAACGCTCGGTCCTATAGCGGCGAAAACGGAACAGTCCAAAATCGCGGCATTCAGCTTTCGAGCGGGATCGCGGACGGACGGATAAGCGATTAAATCAATCAGGGCCGTGCGCGCCTGATCCTCCAGATCTTGTGGATCAGAATAATCGCTTGGATGCGCCCAAAGATTAGCAACATCGCTCCATGGCTGTTTCGAAAGATCGATCGCCCGTGCGGCGCGCGCCGGAACATCAAAACAGGTATGCTCGGTCGGTTGTTCTGGAAAGGGCGTGTCTGGGGAGTCGACATAGAAGAGCAGGACGTGAAACGCGGTCTCTGTTACGGCCGTGTCCTGATGCTCCGAGACGTAATAAACCCCGGGCGTGTGCCCGGCGCGCCGAAACCGGGAGCCATTCGGATAGGGGCCATATCGAAACGGAGTCATATATAGCCAATGCAGGTGCTCGCAGGCTTCCGGCGCGGGTGGTTTGGTTTCTTCTAAGATGTCTTCCAAAAGCGCTTGATCATCGAGATCATCGACCAGGCGCAGCGTCGAAACCACATGTTGGGCTTCGACGCATCGCCAGAATGTCGCTTTCAGCGGCGCTGGCTCAGAGCGGAGCGCGTCGGGAATCCAGATAGGCAAGGCCATTGGTCAAACCAGGTATCTTTTTGATGGAGTCGAGCGGGCGTCCGCCCAGCGCTTTATTCTCATTTCTGAGCCAAGCGCGAGAGACTTTGTCATCGCCGCCTGTAATCGCATCAAGCGAACGGAAGAAGCGAACGAACAAAGCCGCCAGCTCAAAGGGTTTCGATCCTTCTTCCAGTTCAAATTCATGCTTTTTCATGCGGGAAATCGTTGGTTCCGAAACACCCAGAATCAAAGCCAGATCTTTGCCAGAAAGGCCCAAGGCATCCGCCGCTCTTAACGCTGCCGTCGTCAGCACGCGTGTGCGATCATTCAGCTGTTTTTGTGCGCGTAAGGTCATCACTGCCTCCTTTCTCCTGAAATAACTAATACACAATATTTTAGGAGAAAGCAACAAGATTCCTCTAACTGGTATCTCCACTTTCATAGCGCTCTGCGATTTGAGCGCCCATTTGGTTCATCATTTCGAAGAGGGCATCTGGATCACTCTGGCGTGCTTGTGCGGCTTGAAGCTCTGTGCCCTTCGCGAAAATCAGTTCTGGTGTCTTGTCGATGACAGCTTGCAAAATGTCCCTGGCCAGATCAGCTGGATCATCGCCGCCATCAATATTCGCATCGGATTTCCCGCGCGACGACCCATCCGCGGTCAGCGCATTGCGAGAGACATTGGTGGCGACAGAGCCAGGGAGAACATTGGTGACGTGTATATTGTGTCGAACAGAAACTTCCGTGCGGAGTGAGTCCATATAGCCAATCAAGCCATGCTTTGCGGCGGCATAGGCGGTGCGCAGTGGTGGGCCTATACGACCGGCCACAGAGCTGATGGCGACAATATGTGCGCCGCCGGCTGCGACCATTTTCTGCAATTGCAACTGGGTCAACCAAATCGGAGCGATCAAATCGATATTGATCAAATCGGTATAGACTTGTGGGTCAGTATTGATCGCGAGGCTACGTTGGCTGACGCCGGCATTATTGACCAAAATATCGACCGCGCCCGCCCATTCCCAAGCTTCGCTAACTTTGTCTGGAAGCGCATCATAATCTGTCACTTCAAACGGTAGGAGCAATGACTCCGTGGGGAGTTTGTCCGCCACCGATTTGAGGGCATCGATCCGACGACCTGACAAAATCGTCTTGGCACCGGCATGCGCAAAAGCATGCGCAAGCGCTTCGCCAATGCCTGAAGACGCCCCCGTTATCCAAACGGTCTTTCCTTCAAACTGCCCCATACTGAATCCTCCTTATCATTCATTCTCTCACTCTTTATTGGCGAGGTTTCTGAGTGTGGCTAGAGGACAGTTCGATTCACGTCGCGGCGGTTGCGTTAGAATTTCAGTTTCAGCATGGCGCCTCCGAAGTGGATGAGGCCTTCTGCCGCCACTTCAATATCATAGCCAAATCGCGCCGATCCCATCACGGAATCAGTGGAGAGTGAGATACCGGCCAAGAACGCGTCAGAGAATGTTTCCTGAGAGATAATTTCAAAGGTTTCTTCCGAGCCAAGGAATCGTGCCGTAGTTTGATAGGGCGTCGATGACAATTCGCTACGATATCCCATTGAAATTTCTGGGATAATGTAAGCGGGGTTTTGGCGCCCGATCTGCCAGCGCGCGCCGATATCAAGAACCGCCGTCGCCGTTGATCGATCCGTTTCTGATGCGCCGACTTCCATGGCCAGGCGATCATCGCCGGTTTCTGAATAGCCGTCTTGATCCAATTGAAAGAAGTCGAACGAAACTTGTGGACGCGCATAGAATTGTCCGGCCTCGAACCGTGACGAAACGCTGGCGCTTGTCATGGCGCTTGTACCCTTCCATTCGCCCGATTGAAGATAGGTAAATTCGCCAATTTCGACTTCACGACGGCTGTTAAAAGTCACCGAACTGACCTGGCTAGCAATCATAAAATCGAGCGGACCGAGCGACTCTTTCGCATACAAACCGACCCCAAAAGCGCTCGTCGTCACAGGATTGCTCCCGCCGGTTTTCTTCTCGAAATCGCCGCTTGAATAATTTATGTACAGACCGGCCACATCGAGCGGGCCAAACCGGCTATCTATACCGGTGGCGAATCCCAATCCGCTGCCATTGTATCCGGGTACATCAGTCTCAGCTTCAATGTCGATCACGGTGGCATACTCTTGTGCCCATACAGAGCGCGGCCGTTCGGCGCTGTTCTCGATTGTTTTTAAGCGATTGCCCAAAGCTCCAAAGGCGGCGCTGCCTTGCGACGACAGATACCGGGTTGCGGCATCAGTGCGTTGAGGAAGGAGCAAACTATAGGTCTGCTGAAACTCCGATTCCTCCGTGATGTCGGCGAGCGCTGCGCCGAGTTCGCTATCATTGCTGAAAACGTCGAGAACCGCCTCGAAGGCTGCGGTCTGATTAAAGTCTAAGCCGAGCTCTTCGGTTGATTTGAGACTAAACTGCAAATCGAGAGTATCTCTCGTGTCCTCATTCACCACCAGTTCGACCTGGTAGAGGAAGGGTATTCCAGAAACCTGAGTGTCGTCCAAGGTCCCGGCAAATGACAGGGTGCCAGCATCGATGACCGTATGTGTGAAATCGGTGGATGAGATGCTTTGAAGGTCCGGCCGGATGATCACATTTTCGCCGAGTGTGGCGTTACCCGTCACAGTTAGGGTCGCCGGGATGGTTCCGGAATTTGGATCCAAATCAACTTGCAGCACAGACTCACCGGTCAGAGAGAGTGTATTAAGAGTGGCTGCCGTGCCTACGGACAGGTTTATATCTGAATCGACCGCAGAGAGCGCGTTCAATGCGCCATCGCTGACCAAGCTGCCTTCAAACACGGAATCGTCCAATGAAAAGGAGCTTGTCCCGCCTTCAAACAGAAGGTCTCTGGACTTCCCCCGGTTTGATGGACAATTTTTGATCTATCGAACAGGATTTTTTGATGCCGAGAACGAGGAACCCGTACCCTGCGGAATTCAGGGAGCATATTGTTGCGCTGGCCCAATCGGGTCGCAGCGCGGAGAGCTTAGCGCGAGAGTTTGAGCCGTGTGTCGCGACGATCCATCTCTGGATCAAGCAAGCCAGAGCCGATGCTGGCCAGGATGAGGGCGGTATCACAAGTGATGAGCGCGAAGAACTGCGCCGACTGCGGCGCGAGAACAAGGTGCTGCGTCAGGAGCGCGATATTCTCTCAAAGGCCGCGGCCTGGTTTGCAAAGGACGAGCTTCCATCGTCGAGGTCTTCCGGTTCATGAAAGCAAATCAGGCCAGCTTTTCAGTCAACAAGATGGCGAGCATGCTGGGTGTTTCGTGCAGCGGATTTTATGCCTGGCGGGACCGGAAACCCAGCCGCCGGGCTCGCCAGGATGCCGCCCTGACAGAGACGATCAA
>JABSQA010000097.1:3913-13349 GCA_013213825.1 Henriciella sp. | reverse complement strand
CCGCCATCCTCGTTAACAAAGCTACGCGCAATGGTCAAATCCATCATGCAGCCGAAGGCGCCATCCATATCAACAGGCAGGTCCGGACCATATTTCTGCAATAGCGCTTCATACTCTGCGTCCAGTTGGCCGAACAGAGTTGAATTCGGCGCAGTGGTGGTTGTTTCGCAACCTGCCACCGCGGCCGATAAAAGCAGAAGACCCAGAACAGAGCGCACGAAAATGCCCTTACCCGAAGGTCTTTCCGAAAGCTTCCAGCGCCTCTTTGATGCCAGCTTCGACACTGTCAGAGAGGGCTTTCTCGTCGCGAATTTGCTTCAAGAGATCTTTCTTGTCATTCCGCAGGAATGACAGAAGCTCAGCTTCGTAACGAGTGACGTCTTTGGTTGGGACATCATCCAGATAGCCACGCGTACCAGCATAGATCACACAGACCTGCTCTTCCATCAGAAGCGGGCTGTACTGAGGCTGTTTGAGCAGCTCTGTTAGGCGCTCGCCGCGGTTGAGAAGCTTTTGCGTCGCAGCGTCCAAATCAGAGCCAAACTTCGCAAAGGCCGCCATTTCGCGGTACTGAGCGAGCTCACCCTTCATCGAGCCAGCAACCTTCTTCATCGCTTTGGTCTGAGCGGCAGAGCCCACACGAGACACGGACAGACCCACATTCACCGCAGGACGGATGCCCTGATAGAAGAGGTCGGTTTCGAGGAAGATCTGACCGTCAGTGATCGAAATCACGTTGGTCGGAATATAGGCCGAAACGTCGTTCGCTTGCGTTTCAATGATCGGCAGAGCGGTCAAAGAGCCCGCGCCATTGTCTTCATTCATCTTCGCCGCGCGCTCGAGCAAGCGGGAGTGAAGATAGAAAACGTCACCAGGATACGCTTCGCGACCTGGTGGGCGGCGCAGAAGCAGAGACATTTGACGATAAGCCACAGCTTGCTTCGACAAATCATCATAGATGATCAGCGCGTGCATGCCATTGTCGCGGAAATATTCGCCAATCGTACAACCGGTGAACGGTGCGAGATACTGAAGCGGAGCCGGCTCAGATGCAGTCGCCGAGACAACCACAGTGTAATCCAGAGCGCCGCGTTCTTCGAGCGTCTTCACAACTTGCGCAACGGTTGAGCGCTTCTGGCCAACAGCAACGTAGATACAGAACAGCTTTTCGCTATCTTCTTTGGCCGCGGCGTTGGTTTCTTTTTGGTTCAGAATGGTATCGACACAAACAGCTGTCTTACCGGTCTGACGGTCACCAATAACCAGTTCGCGCTGACCACGACCAACTGGGATCATTCCGTCAATCGCCTTAATGCCGGTCATCATTGGCTCGTGGACAGATTTACGTGGGATAATGCCTGGGGCTTTCACGTCCACACGGTTACGAGAAGCAACATCTTCAATCGGGCCTTTGCCGTCGATTGGGTTGCCCAATGGATCAACGACGCGACCGAGCAGGCCTTTACCAACTGGTGCCGCCACAATTTCGTCGAGGCGCTTAACCGTGTCGCCTTCTTTAATGCCACGGTCATCGCCGAAGATAACCACACCGACATTGTCGCTTTCCAGGTTCAGCGCCATGCCTTTAATGCCGCCGTCAAATTCGACCATCTCACCAGCTTGAACGCTGTCGAGGCCGTAGACGCGGGCGATACCGTCACCGACGGAGAGAACCTGACCGACGTCAGAGACTTCCGCCTCGACGCCAAAATTTTCGATCTGCGACTTCAGGATGCCGGAGATTTCTGCTGCGCTAATAGACATAGGCGTCTTACGCTCCCTTCATGGCGGTGTTCATACGATCTAGTTTTGCGGCGACGCTGGCATCGATCAGAGTTGATCCAATGCGCAACTGAATGCCACCAACGAGGGCCGGGTCGACCTCCGTCTCTAATTCAACGTCGCTGCCGACGGCCTTGGCGAGCACTTGCTCAAGCTTGGCGCGCTGGTCAGCGTTCATGTCTGTCGCGGTGCGAGCAATGGCGCGCTTCACGCCGCGCTCTTTTGCGTAAAGCTCATCAAAATGTTTGGCGGCGCCAACCAAGTCACTGGCGCGTCCATTTTGAGCCATAGTGCCGATGAAGCCTGTCGCGGTTTTCGATAGGCCAGCTTTGTCCGCCAACGCGACCAAGGCTTTCACCTTATCTTCGCGTGCGAAAGCGGGGCTTTCCAAAAGACGGGTCAGGTCTTCGCTATCAGCAGCGAGAGATTCAACGGTTTTCAGGTCGCTGGCGATGGTCGCAAGCTCCCCTTTTTCTTTCGCCAAATCAAACAGCGCACCGGCATAGCGGCGGGCGGCTTCACTGGCAGTCGTCGCGGATGCTGCGGCCAAGGCGTCGTCCGTTAGCTGTAGGGCGGAAATGCCCTGGTTCTGAACCAAATAGAATCAGGGTGTGGTGACACCCCGTCCCTAAACTTGTGCGGGCACCTAGCACCTTGTTTGGGCACTGACAACACATCCAATCAGCCCAGAGTGCGACCGAATCGCGCGGTCGCAGGGTCAAACCGCCATGGCGTGTGTTGCGAACGATCCGGCGTTCTGCCAATTTGGCGCCATGCCAAAGCCGTTTCCGCACGCTTATACCTGCAATCACGTGGTGTCTGACGACGGTCATGTGACCTTTGAATGCTCACAAGATACTGAGATTTGGCCATGGTTGGCGCTTAGTCCGATCCACCCAATTTTGGTGCAAACAATCAATTTCTGGGGCTCGGTCGAGGCGGGCGAAGCGCTCGGGACGTTTGATCCGGAAAAGTGGAGCGCACTGACATTCGCTGAATGGAGCTGTGGTCCTGCATCGGTCGGGCGTCCGGTAAGGGGAATCTATGAAACGCTCCAGCGAGGTGAAGAGACACGGTTTCAGTTGCGCTTCTATGATGCGGACGACCAACAGACCGTACGGATCAGCGGGAAGGGCGTTGTCTTTCGGACGCGTAACTTTGAAGGCTGGCGGCGAGACACCAAGGACGAATTTAAAAAGCCGGACACAAGCGGATTTGAATATGCCGCTGCCGAGACGCTCAGCGTCGCCACAGATCGCGAGCGCTTTCTCGCGCCCTTAGTCAGCGGCAGCACTGTCACGGCGCAAGGATTGATCACCAAAGAAAACGGGCTGCGCCCGGCGCATCCATATATTGGTGGATCCGGAGATCATGTGAATTCCACGCATATGGGCGAAGTCGGGCGCCAATTTGCGGAAATGCTATTTGGGCGGCGGTTGCACAATCGCAGCGGAGAGATGTCCTTCATGCATTATGTCGAGCTGGGTCGGCCGTTCGAGGTTAAATTGGTCTCGCAGGACGCAGATGAATTGTCCCATTCTCTATTGGTTACACAGCGCGACCGCGATTGTGCGCGGATCGAGATGGCGTTCGCACCAGCGTAGTGTCGTCCACCCCGCAGATCTGTTGATTTTCGCTGTTAGCCCATCGGCGTGTGTTCGCCCGCTTCGAACTCTTCTGCCAGCTTAAATTTGCGGATCTTACCTGACCCTGTCAGCGGCCAGTCTGTCACTTGCACCCAATAGGCAGGCGTTTTCTGCGGGGACAAGCGTTCGCGGACAAAGGCTTTCAATTCGTCGGGAGAGAACGCGTGGTCGGACTCGCTGCGAATGAAGCAGGCGACTTGCTCTCCCCATTTCGCGTCCGGCACGCCGACCACGGCGACTTCATCAATCGCATCATGTTCAAGCATGGCATTCTCAATCTCAGCCGGGAACAGGTTCTCGCCGCCGCGAATGATCATCTCTTTGACTCGGCCTGTAATCTTTACATAGCCCCGTGAATCCATGCGCCCGAGGTCGCCCGTATGGAGCCAGCCCTCTTTATCAATCGTCGCAGCGGTGGCTTCGGGATTGTCATTATAGCCGAGCATCACACTATAAGCGCGCGCGCAAATCTCGCCTTGTTCGCCAATGGGCAGAACCGCATTGGTCTGTGGGTCGCGAATCGAGATTTCGGTATAGGCCACTGGCTGGCCGATGGTCTGGGTGAGATCTTCTTCCGTGTCTGCGTGCCAGGCTTGGGTCAGAACAGGCGAAGTCTCCGTTTGACCATAGACGATTTGGATCGGCGCGCTCAGCGTTTCGAGCGCGTCGCGGCAGAGTTGGGGCGGCACCATGGATCCCCCCGACATAATGCACTCCACCGACGAGACATCGCGGCCAGTTTGGCGCACTTCATGTATAAGCGCCACCAACATGGTTGGCACGCCGAGAATGAAACGCGTCTTCTCGCGCTCAATCACTTTCGTAATCATGGCCGGGTCGAACATCGGCGCGAGCAACATGGTTCCCCCCACACCGAGGCCGCCCAGCACCAGAATTGCGCAGCCCGTCGTATGGAAGAGCGGCATATTATGGACGAAGGTGTCGCCTGGTTGGACGCCGCCGCGGGTCATTGCGTCGATGCCGTTCCGAACCAGTCCATTGTGATGCAACAATGCGCCTTTCGGAAATCCAGTCGTGCCGGATGTATATTGGATCTGGACCGCATCATTCGGTTTGGGATCCCGCGTTTCGCCTGTGTCTTCGCCTGCAAACAGGGCGTCATGGTCGGTCAGTAGAATGCGATACTTAATGGCTGGAATCTCATCACAGACGGAGTCCGCAATCTCTTGCATCGGATTGCCGCGGAAATCCGCGACATAGTAGATGGCTTCAGACCGCGATTGTTCGAGCACATATTTCAATTCGCGCTTCTGATAGGCGGGGTTCACCGTCACGAGGATCACACCCGCCAATCCGCAGGCCAATTCTAACAGCACCCATTCAGGGACATTATTGGCATAGACAGCAATGCGTGCACCTTCGGCATGCCGACTGGCCAGCGCTCGCGCCAGCCGCTCGGAGTCTTTGAGCAATTCAGCATAGGTCCAGGTGCGTCCTAAATTGCCGTCATAATCGAGTTCTTTCAGAGCCATCGTATCCGCAGCATTGGCGGCGGATGCGCGCAACATGTCGCCAATTGTCAGCGCCGCGGGCTCATCACCTCCCTGGGCTGGAAAATAAGATTCTGTCAGTTCGACTTTATACATTTTGATGCCTCCCGTTGCTTGACTATTGTTCGGCGCATTCAATCAGGCAATCCCCATATGGTGCCGCTTCTGCAGCGGTACATTATCCAGAGGATAGGCTCGAAATCTTGAAAACTTTAGCTCATGAAACAAAAAAGTATTGTAAGGCAATAATTAATTGAGTATATGGAGTGCATCTAAGGAGCTCTTCATGACCGATTCTGATGTACAAAAAACGCGTGAAACGCATCGTGACCTGACCATACTGGCCTGGGTGGTCGTCGGTATTCTGGGCTTAAACGTGTCTTACTTTGTTGGCGAAGAAGTCGGTGCGGTTTGGTACACGAGCGACGGCAATTGGTTGGAGATTTTCAACGCTTGGTGGGTTGGCATTATCAAAGCCATGCCGACGATTTTGATCGCATTCGCGGCGGCTGATTTCGCGTTCCTGTTCCATCGCTGTTCAGACGGTGAGGTGTTCACGGAGCAGAATGTGAAAACGCTTAGAAGTGCGGCTTATGGCCTTTTCGGTGCGGGCGCCTGGGCCGGCGTCATCTCTCCCACTTTGTTGCAATGGATTGGACAAGACTTTCGCGGGGTCTCGATTGACTTTGGTGATCTTGCTCTAGCGGTGGCGATGATGGGAGTTGTGCTCTACGGCCTGTCTTTGGTCTTTCGGGATGCTGTTGCCGTCAAAGCTGAGAATGATGGATTTATTTGATGGCCGCGGAAATCATCGTCACGCTTGATGTTATGCTGGCCCGGCGCAAACGGCGGGCGAAAGACCTGGCCGCTGAGATTGGTATGACCGAAGCGAATCTATCGCTTCTGAAATCCGGCAAAGTCAAAGGCGTGCGGTTCGACACATTAGCCAAGCTGTGCGACGCGCTCGATTGCACACCCGGCGACCTACTGGAAGTTACAGAGAGTGACGTAGAGTGACCCTTGCCTCCCGTTGCGGGACACCGCTTAGCGCGTGAAAAAACCTTGCTGGAGGACCGAATTATGAGCGCACCCGCGACGATTGAGATTGCCGATGAGATCGCCATCATCACTATGGATGATGGCAAAGCCAATGCCATCACCCCGCCTATGCTAGAGGCGCTGAATGCTTGTCTGGACCAGGCGGAGAAAGAGGCCAAGGTCACAATCATCACCGGACGCGAAGGCCGTTTCTCAGGCGGGTTCGATTTGAAACTGATGATGAGTTTGCCAGGCGATGAGGTCAAAGCGCTTGTGGATGGTGGCGGCAAGCTTGCCCACCGTCTTTACAGTTTCCCAATGCCAGTGATTGCCGCCTGCAATGGCCATGGTGTGGCCATGGGATGCTTTATTCTGCTGTCATGCGATATGCGCATCGGGACAGCGGGCGCGTTTAAGATCGGTGCTAATGAAACGCAAATTAATATGGTTCTGCCCATTTTCGCGTCTGAATTGGTCAAAGCCCGCGTCGCTGATGATTTTAAGACGAGGTCGATGGTGTTCGGTGAGTTGTTTGACCCAGAAACAGCGCGCCAGGCTGGCTATCTTGACCAAGTGGTCGACGCTGGAGATTTGCTGGCCACAGCCAAAGCGCATGCCGAGGCGATTAAGCCGCTGAGCGGGTCTTCTCTCACCGGCAATAAACTATTGCTGCGCGAGACGACCCTGGCAAATATCGCAGAGTCTCTGCCAGATTGATGTCGGGTCGGGCCTAATAGAGCCCAGCCGCACGCAAGAGAAGTACCCCTCCGATCACGGTGACGAGGCCCTTCATCCATTTGCGGAAATCGACATCATTCATGCGCTCCAAAATCAATTTGCCGAGTCTCGTCCCGAGCATTGAGAGCGGGATCGCGGCAGCGAACAACCACCAAGGTGGCAGGGCTTGCCAGCCCGCAGCGGTGACGATCGGCACGCTCCAAAAGCCGATTTTGACCAAATGGCTGAGTGCTTGAGTGATGGACTTGGTGGCGACGATTTGTTGGCGCGTCATCTCCGCGCGAACAAAGAACAGATCGAGCATGGGGCCCGCGACTCCGGCCAAAGTGTTCAAGCCTTGAACGCCAAATCCGGCCGCGATGGCGTGCGAGGGTCGCTTCATGTCTAAATGCAGTCGTTCTTTCGGCAACCAAACCAGCAAGGGTGTTAGACCAAGCAGCAAATAGAGCGCGCGCTTATCTGGTGTCCAACTGACAAAGAATAGCGCCGTCACGCCGGCCATGGCGCCAATGCAATATAATCCAAAGACCCGCCAATCGATCGCGTCTCGGAGCAAAAAGGCACGATATCCATTGGCGAACATTTGAATGCCACCATGAATGACCATGGCCGTGGCGACGCTGACAAGCGCGACCAGTACGGCCATGAGTATGAGGCCACCGGCCATGCCAAAAATGCCGGAAATGAATGAGGTTACCAAAGTCGTCAGCAGGATGATCGCGGCGGCAAAAACACTCATGCGCGCCCTCCTGAGGTGAGTCTCTGTTCAATACAAACCACCCTAGGATGTTTCCGGAGTGACGCATCGCCTCAGTTCGCGCCACCTTACCCCGCGATACGGTTTTACAAGTTTACGTGCGCGTCATACCCTGTGCCCAGTTTTCAAGAGACCTTATAGAGGAAGAGCGATATGGCTTATACCGACGCTGGTGCCAGCGAAATGAATGACGATCTTTTTGATCTGCGAATGTCCGATGAGGCGCGGCCGCTTTACGACCACGTGAAAAAATTCATCGCCGACGTTGTCGATCCAATGTCGGTCAAATTCCATGAGCTTAGCAAAGATAAGAAAGACATCTGGTCTTATGCGCCGGGACAATTGGAGACCCTCCAAGAAGCCAAGGATGAAGCCAAGAAACAAGGCCTCTGGAACTTCTTCCTGCCGGATGCGGAAACGGGTGAAGGCCTGAAGAATCTCGATTTTGCTTATATCGCCGCTGAGCTTGGTAAGAACTCGCTCGCGTCTGAGACGATGAATTGCTCGGCTCCTGACACCGGCAATATGGAAGTGTTGGAGCGTGTCGGTACGCCCGAACAAAAAGAGCAATGGTTGAAGCCGCTGCTCAATGGCGAAATCCGCTCTGCCTTTGCGATGACTGAGCCCGCTTTGCCATCTTCTGATGCGAAGAATATTTCGACCCGCGCCGTGCTGGAAGGCGATGAGTGGGTGATCAATGGCGAGAAATTCTATATTTCTGGCGCCGGTGACCCACGTTGTAAGATCATGATCACCATGGTTAAAACCAACCCGGATGCTGAGCCGCATAAGCAGCAATCACAAATCCTGGTCCCAACCGACACACCTGGCGTGAAGATCCTTGATGGCATGCAAGTGTTTGGCGACTATGACGCGCCGCACGGCCATATGCATATCGTCTTCGACAATGTGCGCGTGCCAAAAGAGAATATGTTGCTCGGCGAAGGCCGTGGCTTTGAAATCTCGCAACTGCGCCTGGGGCCAGGCCGTATCCACCACTGCATGCGCTCCATCGGGGCTGCCGAACGCGCCCTCGATATGATGGTCGTGCGCGGCATGACCCGCCAGGCCTTTGGTCGCGATCTGATCAAGCTCGGCGGAAACATTGAGAAAGTCTCTCGCGCTCGGATCGATATTGAATCTATGCGCATGATGGTTTTGAAAGCTGCCAAGGCGATGGACGTCCTCGGCAATAAAGAGGCCCGCGTTTGGATCTCAATGGTCAAAGCCATGGTGCCGGAGAAAGTCTGCCGCATCATTGACGAAGCCATTCAGATGCATGGTGCCGCAGGCGTCTCGCAATGGACACCGCTCGCGCGTCTCTATGCCAATCAGCGGACGCTCCGCCTCGCGGACGGCCCGGACGAAGTCCATCACATGGTGGTCGGCCGCGCCGAAACGCGCAAATATTCAGGCGAGGAAGAGGATCCAGCCATGGCTGCGGTCTGGCGCAAGTAAGTTTGTCGGATAATTAATCTGGAAAGCGCGGCTCATGGGTCGCGCTTTCTGCTTTCTGGGATATAAAAAAGGGCGTTTGCCGGACAAAGGCAGTCTTTCAATCGGGGACCAAAGCACGGACCCCGAGCGCCATGAAATACCTTACAATAATTGCTGGAACCAGTGTTCTACTCCTCGTTGGATGCTCGACGGAGACTTGGTCTCAATCGATCTGGTCTCAAGAAGCGACATGTTTTGGGCGGTCATTCGCCGATCCAGACGTCCAGGAGGAGGCTGAAAACTATTGTGCCGCGCAGACCAAAGAGATTGACCAGCAGGCTTTGGCATCGCGAGCCCGCATCGCCAGTGTTTCCGGAAAGTATAATGAAGCCTTCTTACTCTTCCTGGGGGCGTGCGATGAGTCCTTGCCCGAGAGTTGCTATCGGGCAGCAGAGCTGTGGGATCAGGGAATTATCGACTACGCGCCGCCTGCTTTAGGGGCCTATCTCTACCAGGTGGCTTGCGAG
>JABSQA010000097.1:0-3903 GCA_013213825.1 Henriciella sp. | reverse complement strand
AGAATGGTCACAAACGTGCTTGCGAACATCCGTCGCAGAATAGCGCACCCTACCAATAGCGGAAAAGAAAATGGGATGCACCTTGCGATGCATCCCAAGTAGGTGGCTGGGTTAGAGGGGCGGATGAACCCAAGCCTTTGAGCTTGTCCGGTACGGTCATGGAGTAACCGCCTGCGACAATATTCTACTTAGACGGGATTTCCTAACAAAGCGTAAACACTTGAGCTATTCATGAAAAAGCATAAAAAAGAAAAGTAAAAGTGATACAAAGTTCAATTATACTTGATTTAGCACTATTTATTATTTTATTCGACGCGATTGTGTTCAAAATACTTGGTAAGGTTCCAAATTGTCTCTGTGTCTTCTTGCAGACGTTTAAATCTATTTAGGATTGTATTTGCGAAGAAAATTGCCGCATCCATTAACGTTCACCCGGACGCGCTATGGATGCCGCATGCTGCACATTACTTGGCGCGAGGATCATCCCATTCGCGTGCAACCCCTTGGCCGCCCCGGCGGGTCAGCCAGAACATACCAAGCAAATCAAAAATACCAGCGCCAAGGCGGCCGAGAAATCCGTATTTGGATTGTCCGTGCCACCGTGCCCGATCATTCACCAACTCTTCTCTTACGGTCCAACCAGCGCGCTTGATCAGGGCGGGTAAGAATCGATGCATCGAAGCGAAATAGGGCAGTTCGCGAAACGCCTCAGTCCGAATCAGCTTCCAACCGCAGCCCGTATCGGTCGCATCATCGCGTAACATGAACCGGCGGACACCATTCGCCACCCGCGATTGCAGCCACTTAAAGCCGCTATCATTACGGCTATTGCGCTTGCCCGCGATA
Source organism: Henriciella sp. (assembly GCA_013213825.1). Taxonomy (GTDB): domain Bacteria; phylum Pseudomonadota; class Alphaproteobacteria; order Caulobacterales; family Hyphomonadaceae; genus Henriciella. The sequence continues at coordinate 3,057 of JABSQA010000097.1, read as the reverse complement.
ATGCCAAGCGTGCCCGTGTCTTGCCCGGCAATCAGAGCGGGCCACAGCCGGGCCGTGTCATTGATGTCATTTTGCCCGTCGCCGTCGAGCAATTGCGTCCAAGTTCCGCGGACGGCTTTGAGCCCAGTAAAAAGCGCGGCTGATTTTCCCGACCGTTCAACATGGGTGAAAACGCGCACCGTGTCTGGCCAGCGTGTGGCGGCTTCAGCCAGCTCATCAGATGTCTTGTCGCTGGAGCAATCATTGACGCAAACGACTTCAAATTTCACGCCGTCTAATGCGGTATGCACTTCTTCCAGGAGCGGCGTAATATTGCCGGCTTCATTATAGAAAGGGATCAGAACGCTGAGCTCAATTTGGCTCATTTTTCAGCCTCAATGCGCGCGGCCAGAGCCTCGATTCGCATCGCTGTGTCCGTCAAAGCTTGCGCTGCGCGTGAGATATCCGGGCCCGCGGCATCTAATTGCGCCCGGTGCGAAGCGTCCAGTTCATCCAAAAGGGCAAGCGCTGCGATCAATAATAGCCGATCATCGCCAATATTCCCGACCGCATTGGCAATATCGCGCACCCGGGCATCCAATTGTTGAGACAAGCCAATTAAGCGGTCCTCTTGACCGGGGGCGCAGGCGACGGAGTAAGAGCGTCCGCGAATCTTAATATCTGCCTTCGCCATTAGCTTTGCCCTTCGCGACCAAGCGCAGCGCGGACTTCAGCAATCGCGGCGCCGAGGGCTTCAGACGCTTCGTCTGCTAAAGCTTGCAACTCTTTTTCGCGGGCCAGTGATTCGTCCAATTGATCGGCGAGACGCGTCCGGTCATCCATCATCGCATTCAGCTCTTGTCGTAAAAGAACAGGGTCGCCGGAGCGTTCAAAAAAGCCATCTACAGCGCCTTCTAGACGCCGCAAGGCTTTATCCAATCGCGTGGCCGCAGTTTCGATGACGCTCATACGGATAGGGTTTGCAGTTATTGTGCCTAAAACTCAATAGTCACAGTTGATGAGTCTTGACAGCGTTAACCACCCTCTTCATTCCCGAGCCATCAAAAATAAGGGCTGAAGGATGACAGTTTCTACTCGGGAGATGGCCAACGCGATCCGCGCTTTGTCCATGGATGCGGTTGAGGCAGCGAAGTCTGGGCATGTGGGTCTGCCCCTTGGCATGGCGGATGCTGCGACAGTCTTGTTTACGAAGTTTATGAAGCATAATCCGGCCGACCCGGACTGGGCCGATCGGGATCGGTTCGTGCTCTCTGCCGGGCATGGCTCTATGCTGGTCTATTCGCTCTTGCATCTCACCGGCTATGACAGCGTCAGCCGTGATGATATCCGCAATTTCCGCCAGCTTGGCCGTCCGACAGCGGGGCACCCTGAAAACTTTCTGACCAAAGGTGTTGAGACGACGACGGGTCCATTGGGGCAGGGGATCACAACCGCGGTCGGCATGGCTATGGCCGAGCGCCATTTGAATGCCCGCTTTGGCGATGAGCTGGTCAATCACAAGACTTATGTCGTGGCCGGCGATGGCTGTTTGATGGAAGGGATCAGCCAAGAAGCGATTACGCTCGCGGGCCATCTTAAACTGTCTAATCTGATTGTTCTATTTGATGACAATGCCGTCACCATTGATGGCGGCACCGACATGGCTGACAGCACCGATCAGTGTGCGCGGTTCGAAGCCTCTGGCTGGGTGACCAAAAAGGTCGATGGCCATGATGCTGCCGATGTCGAAGCCGCGCTCGCCTGGGCGCAAGACCAAGACAAGCCGGTTATGTTGGCCGTGAAGACCATTATTGGCTATGGCGCCAAACGCGCTGGGACCGGCCCGGCCCATGGTGGACCTTATGGCGAAGAAGAGGTTGCCACCGTACGCGACGCAATCGGTTGGCCGCACCCGCCTTTTGAAGTGCCGTCGGACATTGAAGCCGCTTGGGCGGAGGCCGGGAAACGCGCCGCCGACGATTATGCGGCGTGGCAAACCCGCTTGGCTGGGTCTGGCGACAAGACTGCCTTCGAAGCCGCGATGGCGGGTGCGCTGCCCGCGAATCTCTCAGACATCGTCAACGCTCATAAGAAGTCCGTGGTCGAAGGCGGTAAGGATGATGCGACCCGCAAATGGTCGGGCGCCGCACTGGAGCCTCTGACCGAAGCGATCCCAGAAATGATTGGCGGGTCAGCGGATCTCACCGGATCTAATAATACCAAGACGAACCACACAGATGTGCTCTCACCGACCAATTGGGGCGGGCGCTATGTCCATTATGGCATCCGTGAACACGCCATGGCGGCGGCCATGAACGGCATGGCTTTGCATGGTGGGGTCATCCCATATTCCGGGACTTTCTTGGTGTTTGCAGACTATTCCCGCGCCGCCATCCGGCTTGGCGCGCTCATGGGCGAGCGGGTGATCCATGTTATGACGCATGACTCGATCGGCCTCGGCGAAGACGGCCCGACGCACCAGCCGGTTGAACATGTGGCCAGCCTCCGAGCCATGCCGAACATGACCGTCTTCCGTCCTTGTGACGGGGTTGAAGCGGCGGAGTGTTGGGAATTGGCGCTACGCAATGATAACGGTCCGAGCACGCTGGCGCTAACCCGCCAAAAAGTGAAATCGGCCCGTTCCACACATACCGATGAGAATCTCTCGGCCAAAGGCGGTTATGTTCTGTCTGATGCTGACGGCGCGCAAGCTGTGCTCATCGCGACGGGCTCTGAGGTCGAAATTGCCATGGCCGCACAAGCGGTGCTGGCCGATAAAGGCGTACCCGTTCGCGTGGTCTCGATGCCGAGTATGGATCTGTTCGAGCAGCAGCCCGAAAGCTACCAAACCGAAACGCTGGGCGGCGACCTGCCGCGGATCGCGGTCGAGGCTGGTGTCCGGTTCGGCTGGGATCGTTGGATCGGTCATGATGGCGGCTTTGTCGGCATGGCATCTTTCGGCGCGTCAGCACCCTACCAAGACCTCTCTAAGCACTTCAACATCCCCACCGACGCGGGCGTCGCTGAGGTCGAAAAGCGGGTCTAGTACGTAGGCCGTTTCGGACTTGGCAATAAGCG
>JABSQA010000096.1 GCA_013213825.1 Henriciella sp. | reverse complement strand
TTGTCCATGTTCACCGGCACATAACCAACCCCGACAGCCCGCCGTGGTTTAGACTGAACGACAGGGTCGCGCGGTGTGTAAACATTGGCCATCACATATGCGCCCTCTCCCCAAGCATCGGAGACAGGAAGTGTAATTTGCGTCCCGGAGGCTTGGACTTGCCGCGTTTCAATCGACAGAATGCGATCTGTGGCCACGACAATTTGAGCTTCGCCATCATAAGGTGGGATGATGGTCAGGGCCGCTGGTCGCCCGGCGACGATCTGCTGTTCATCGACAGCCACTTCTACGCGATCGGGGGCTTCGACCCCGTCACCTGAGACGTCGCCGCCCCAACCAACGCGGAAGGCGCGGCTGGCTTTGCTGCCATCCGCGGCCTCAATGACCAGCTCATGCGCGCCCCATTCGAGACCCGACACAGAAATCATTCCAGCGCCATTCTGTGTGCGGAGACCGCCTTCATTAATGGTACGCACGGTTCGTGAGCGCCGCCACTTCCAGCGGCCATCCTCGCGGTACCAATCATAATGGTCATTGATCTCCAGGTTCTTCCAGCGCAAATCCTCGACACGGCCTTCGCCCTTTGCATCCAGGGCGGCGATTTCAAACTCGCCCTCTTGTTCAAATCCAAGTCGACCTTGGAAGTTGGGCTTGATGCCGAGATAGAGGTCTTTGGGACGATATGGAATGCGGACACTTTCATTGACCGCCCGTCCGCCAGGTTCAAGCACACTCACCACGGTATTCAGGCGCAAAGGAACATCCGAATTGCGTCCGCGATTTCCTGGAGCAAGCCTCACCAAAGTCTGTCCGGCGCCATCTGTTGTTCGGTCGGGCAAATCGATAATCTGTTCGCGGAAGCTGCCATCGTGCGGGCCCCAACTAAAGCCTTCATACCCGAACGGTTGAGGGTCGACCTCAACACGGGCCTGCGACTGAACGGTGAGGGCCGCGCCGGGCGCGCCATAGAGGAAGCGTGCGCTGACATCGATATCGCGCGCATCATCACCAGGCAGGAAGGGTGCGTCTTCGACGTCGAGTTCAACGGCGATGCGTTGCGGCACAAAGTCTTCGACCGAATAAGACACCGATCCGGCTTGACCGACTCCGTCAATCTCCAACACACTGCGCCAGAGGCCACGAGCCGCGCCGCGCGGCAATTCAATATCGCGCTGTAATCCACCAGCTTCTCCAACGGCGAAGCGGACGCGGAAGGCTTCCATCCCGTTCGGGCGATAGGTGATCAGCGTACCATTCCGATCCGCAATAGAACGTCCAGCCCGATCGCGCATCAGCGCTGTGATGTGAACGGTCTCGCCCGGGCGGTAAATGCCGCGCTCGGTATATAAATAAGCATCCACCTCGCCGGGGGTCACGCGCCCGCCCGTGTTTAACTCAGATAGGTCAACAGGTGCGCGGGAAAGATCGAGCACGGCTGTGTCGCCTTTCAAGCCAGATGCAATCACCATTTTCGGCGCGAGAGTCCCGGTGCCAGCGAGCATTTCTGGATTAAAGGTCACGCGGCCATCGACGCCTGTCGCGGCTTCGCTGAGCACTTCATTATTGCGGGCGATCAGCTGCACCTGCGCGTTCGGCATCACCCGGCCATCTTGCAGAGAGCGCAATGTGACGTCCAAACCCGATTCGCTGCGATAAGCGGTCAGCGCGAGATCGGTCAGCATCACCCATCTTTTGGCGGATGCCGGAGGCCCCTCATAGCGGTCGAGCTCAATCGCGTCGGTCAATTCGATATAGTAAGCGCACGGTTCCAATGTGCAGATCACGTCAGGCAATGGAAAGACGGTCACGACAGGCGCGTTTTTGATATTCTGGATGTCCATGCTGCCTGACCAGACTTCGGATGCGAGATCGCTCGGATTCTCTTCGCCATAAACATACGAATAACGACCTTGCTCGCTCTCTACGCCTTTGGTGATCGATTTGAAGGCCAGGGCGCGGTCATTGACGCGTGAGACTTTCACTTTGACTTGATCAACATTGACCGTCTCGATCGCCAACCCGTCCGCATCTTCGCGCGGCAAAATCACGCCTGCGCCGCTAAACCCGACATACGGGGGACGGTCTTCAAAACTAATCTGGACAACCTCTTCACGACCAAGCTCATCACCATCTTCCGAGGGCAGTCCTTCAGTGAGTGTCAGGGTGTAGGAGGCCGCAAAGCTCAGTCCGCTAAGGCAGAGTTGCTGCCCATTGACGCTATAGGCCACGTCCACATCGCCATCCATGGGCGCGTAGATTGAGTAATCGGCATTTGGCGCGATTGGCTCTGAAAAAACCAGACAGGCCTTTGGCAAGCTTTCACTCGTGTCCGGCGCGTAGCGGACATAAGCGAATCGATCTTCGCCGCCATCGCGAGCGATCCGTTGGCGTTCTCGCTCCCGGCGCTCCGCGGCGACTTGCGCTGATCGGGATCGTTCAACGACCTGGCCTTCCGCCTCTTCGGGCGGCGGTGGAACGTCATCAGAGGTGCTATTCCCGCCCCCGCATGCCGCCAGTGCAAAAACAAATGCCCCAAGCAGAATGCTGCGAACCCCTGATGTCCGACCTTTCATGATCGTGTCCCTTTCTCGCTGTTAACTCTATCCTTTACACGGGTTCGCCTTGCCGCCAACAGGGCGGAATAAAGACTTTTTTGCCATCTTTGACGGAGAAAGGATCACAATTGCAGCAAGTTGAGACGCTGATACTAGGTGCCGGCGCGGCTGGTTTGTTCTGCGGCGCGCGTGTCGCGCAGCGCGGCCGATCTGTATTGGTCTTGGATCATTCCAAGAAGCCCGCCGAGAAAGTGCGCATCTCTGGCGGCGGGCGCTGCAATTTCACCAATCTGGAAACCGAAGCCAATCGTTTCCTCTCAAACAACCCCCATTTCGCGAAATCGGCGCTGGCCAGATACACGCCCTGGGATTTTTGCAGCCTCATGGCCGAACACGGTTTGACCTGGCACGAAAAGACTCTTGGGCAATTATTCTGTGACCAGAAAAGCGGCGCCGTGATTCAATTGCTTCTGGATGAGCTTGCCAATGCAGGGGGTGAGTTACGACTGGAGACGAGCATTCATGCCGTCGTGCATGAACATGGATCATTTATCGCTCAGACCTCTCTTGGACCGATCCGCGCTGAACATCTGGTCGTCGCCACAGGTGGCTTGTCAATTCCGAAAATGGGCGCCACCGCTTTTGCCTATGAGCTTGCTGAGCAGTTTGGTCATGACATTGTCACGCCCAGACCGGCTTTGGTGCCGTTCACATTTACGGATGACCACCGGGACGCTTTTGCAGACATGTCGGGTGTCTCTGTTCCGGTTGAGGCCTGCGCGACGTCCGGGCCAAGTTTTGTCGAAAACCTGCTCTTCACCCATCGCGGTCTTTCCGGACCATCTATTTTGCAAATTTCGTCTTACTGGCACCAAGGCGAGCCTGTTGAAATCGATCTTCTTCCGGGCACGCATGCGCTCTCATTGTTGCAAGAGGCAAAGACAAACGCACCAAAGCAAACTTTGGTACAGTGCCTGTCGGAACACCTTCCCGCGCGCCTATCGACATATCTTGCGGCCCAAGCACATCGTGGGCCGCAAACACGATTGGCGGAGCTTTCAAATCAGCAAATCGATCATATCGCGCAGATGCTCAAATCCTGGTCTCTCAAACCTGCGGGAACAGAGGGGTGGCGCACGGCTGAAGTCACGGCTGGCGGGGTTGCGACAGACGCCCTATCTTCTAGGACGATGGAAAGCCAGATTCAGCCCGGCCTGTTCTTTATTGGCGAGTGTGTCGATGTCACGGGATGGCTCGGCGGTTACAATTTCCAATGGGCTTGGGCCAGCGCCGCTGCAGCCGCGGGGGTCGCATGAGGTGGCTTTGGATCCTGTTTGGATTTACATTCCTCGCGATTGGGGCTGTCGGACTGATCCTGCCGCTTTGGCCGACGACAATCTTCTGGATCCTGGCTGTGTTCTGCTTGGCTGAGTCGCACCCCAAAATCCGAGACTGGATTTATGCGCGTCCCGGCATCGGCCCAATCGTGCAGGACTTTGTCGAACGCGGCGAAATTTCGCGGAAAGGTAAAATCGCTGCGATTGGCGGGATGGTTCTGGCCTGCGCGATTAGCGGTTGGTTCCTGAAAGAATCATGGATTGGACTCAGTGTCCTCATCGGCACGATCGCAATCGGGATTCTCTTCGTCGCCACGCGCCGAGAGCCAAGCAGAGAAACCTGAAGCGACGCGACAGCCTTAATGCGCGCGCGTGTAGCACCCCCAATGGCTTTGCATGCCGAGATTCCAGGCCAATGCCGTGGCGAAGATCTGCGCGCGGGCATCCGTGATCGCTTGATCTCGATACGTGTTCCAGTCGCCGTCCCAAGTGCCAGCGACGTATTGAAACAAGCCCGTATAGGGCCCTGCCGGATTGACGATTTCAGGATTGCCGCCCGACTCGCACATCATCACGTCAAACATACGGTCTTCACTGTCGGGATAAGGATGCACCGCACGGGCTTCGCTAATCCAGACCCGATATTGGGCTAAGGCCGCTTCTTGGTTTTCGAATACGACCGGAATCGGATCTGTCGAGGTTTCTGATTCTGGATCTGGGGATGGGTCTGGTTCAACCGGGTCTGGCGATCGTTCTGGCTCATCCGTAGCGATCTCAAGGTTGGTCTCTGTTGACGTATCCAACCGATCTAAAATCTCAGCTGTGGTTTCGTCCTGGCCGGAAATGGCGTTCTTGATCGGATCCAAAATGGCGGGTGGCGCCGGGTGTAAGCTTCCCGCGATCCAGCCAACACCACCGACAAGCGCCAATAAAAACACGATAAAAATCAGTCGCATCAAAAGCCTCCCCCGAGTTTGGGTCCCTCTGATACGCTTCAGTGTACGCGTTTACTTGCTGGGCGCCATCCTTGTTTGCTTAAATTTTATTGACCTGGCGCGGCGTCTATCCCGCAATCGGCTTCAGACCGGCTTTGAACCGTTTCCAATTGTCGACATAAACTTGCGCCGAGCCTTTGATCATCATGATCTGTGGGTCGCTGATCTCTTTGACCACTTTTCCAGGCGCTCCCATAACCAGTGAATTATCCGGGATGACTTTGCCTTCCGGGATCAGCGCATGGGCGCCGATTATACAATTCTTGCCAATCACCGCGCGATTGAGCACCGTGGCGCCAATGCCAATCAAAGACTCATCGCCAATTGTGCATCCGTGCAGCATGACCATGTGCCCAATCGTGACGTCCTTACCGATATTGAGCGGGCAACCAATATCCGTGTGCAATACGCTTCCATCTTGAACATTCGAATTTGCGCCTACCGTGATGGGATCATTGTCCCCGCGCAGCACAGCATTGAACCATACAGAGGCGTTCTCTTCGAGAATCACATTGCCAAGCACGGTGGCATTCTCAGCCACCCAATAATTCCCGGACTGCGGAAGAGTTGGGCATACGCCATCTAATTCGTACAAAGCCATGTCAGTTTCCCATCAGATTGTTTTGTTCAAAATTTTCACTGTCACATTCGGTTAACCCTCTTAGTGTGTAATTCAAGATAGAGATTCGGAAGGGACGATTGCCGATGGTCCATAGGCCGTCTTTGCAAACACCACCGCCAGGAGAGGCTGAATGCCTTTGCCTGGATGCGAACTCCCTCCCTGCTGATTCACCCGCCGCTCTGCCTTTGGCACAGCGGTTTTTTTCTGCCCCATTTTTAGTCCTAAAAGGAGATCCTCATGGGTAAACGTGCAGCAACAAAACGCCAAAAAGCTCAAGCCGCATTCGATGCGTCGAACTTTTTTGAGAAAGGCGCTGCCCGTGAAACACAACTCTACGCTATTCCAGGAGGTGGAAAGGACTGGCATCCCGATGATGCCGATGAACCCAAACGGGCGACGCCAGCGCATGGCTCACGAAATCAGCGATATCAAAAGACCGTAAAACCGCGATCCGAGAACCAGGCGCGTTTGCTTGAAGTTTTGGAAGACAAGTCGCTCGTCTGTGCGCTCGGTCCGGCGGGTACAGGCAAAACATATCTCGCCATTTGCAAAGCGGTCGAAGCGCTCCAGAAAGGCAAAGTGGCGCGGATCATCCTTTCACGCCCGGCGGTTGAAGCCGGCGAGCAAATTGGCTTCTTGCCCGGTGCTATGGAAGACAAACTCGCGCCTTATCTGCGCCCCCTCTATGATGCATTGTCAGATCGCCTCAGCCCACAGCAATTAAAACACATGATGGCCGAGGGATTGATTGAGATCGCACCCATCGGCTTCATGCGCGGACGGACATTGAACAATGCTTTTGTCGTGATCGATGAAGCGCAGAATTGTACCTATACCCAGATCAAGATGCTGCTGACACGGCTCGGATGGCATTCCACAATGGTCGTAACCGGAGATCCCGCCCAAAGCGATTTGCTGCCGGAATTGTCCGGTCTCGGCAAAGCTGCAGAGCGGCTAGAGAAACTCTCCGGTGCGTCCGTCATCCGTTTGCAAGGCCAAGATGTGGTCCGGCATCCGCTGGTCGCAGAAATGCTGGACGTACTTTAGGCCCCCCAACACGAAACAGGTTTAAGCGCTGGCTTTCAACAAACGCCGGCGCTGAACCGAACTTGGAATGCCCAAGCTTTCGCGATACTTCGCAACGGTTCGGCGCGCGATGTCGATCCCGAATTCGGTCAGGATCTCGACGATTTTGTCATCGGATAGTACCTTCTCGCCTTCTTCATCGATCAATTGCTTGATCCGATAGCGAACCGCTTCAGCTGAGTGCGCCTCACCACCGCCCGTAGACGGAATGGCAGCTGAAAAGAAATATTTCAGTTCAAACAGGCCGCGCGGCGTGGCCATATACTTATTGCTCGTCACACGGCTGACCGTGGATTCATGCATTTCAATGGCATCGGCCACTTGCTTCAAATTGAGTGGGCGCAGATGCGCAACACCATGTGCAAAAAACGCGTCTTGTTGGCGAACAATCTCGCTCGCAACTTTCAAAATCGTTCGCGCGCGTTGATCAAGCGACTTAATCAACCAAGTCGCGTTCGCGGCGCACTCGGAAATGAACTCTTTTTCTTTGTCTCGCATCGGCAATGCGCTGACTTCTGCATAGTACGCCTTGTCCATCAACACACGCGGCAGGGTTTCAGCATTAAGCTCAACCGCGAACATGCCGTTCGGAAGTTCTTTTACAAACACGTCCGGAGCCACAGCAATGGTCGCCTCGGTCGCAAAACCAGACGCCGGCCGCGGGCTGAGCGTACGAAGCTCGGCCAACATGTCCATGACATCTTCTTTATCGACGCCGCAAACGTCCGACAGTGCTTTGATATCGTGCTTAGCGGCCAGATGCAGATTATCGAGGAAGGTCTGCATCACCGGGTCTAAGCGATCACGTTCTTTTAACTGAAGCGCCAGACATTCCGTCAAATCCCGCGCCATCACGCCGGTCGGATCAAAGCCCTGGCAGACGTCAAGCACGGCGGCGACATTGGCCGAGTCTGCACCGAGTGCTTTAGCAACTTCTTCGAGATCGACTTTGCAGAACCCAGACTCATCGGTCTCATCGATCAGACGCGCCCCGATCAAGCTATCGGCTTGGCTAAGCCCGGCCATGGCAAGCTGGTCATGCAAGTGATGGTGCAGTGATTTCTCACTCGACAATGACCCTTCAAAGTCAAAGTCCTCGCCGCCACCGCGGCCAGAGCCAACATTTGACCAATCGGTGCTGGCCGAAGGCCCAGATTGCCTATTCGCCGTGCGGGCTTCGTCTGATCCGGTGCCGGCTTCATACATATCGCTATCGGAAGCATCGACGGCATCGCGGGCGGTGCCCATGCCGTCTGAACCATCGAGCGAGAGTTCGTCACGCCCCTTGGCTTTGTCGATATCTCCGTCAAACTCTTCAGCGGGAGCATTGTCTCCGCGCTCAAGCAGAGGGTTGCGCTCAATTTCTTCAGCGACGAATTCAGCCAGTTCGATATTGGAGAGCTGCAACAGTTTGATCGCTTGCTGCAGCTGCGGCGTCATCACCAGGGATTGCCCCTGGCGCATGTCTAAGCGTTGATAGGCACTCATTGGACCGTCCTCTACGCCGCAAATCTCTGGCCGAGATAAACCCGGCGGACGTCTTCATTGCGAAGCACCTCATCTGGCGCGCCTTCAAACAAGACACTGCCTTCATAGATGATCGACGCACGATCGACGATTTGTAACGTTTCACGCACCTGGTGATCCGTGATCAACACACCCAGGCCACGTTCTTTGAGGTATCCTACCAAGTCTGAAATATCTGAAATCGCCAATGGATCGATGCCCGTGAAGGGTTCATCCAAAAGCATAAAGGCTGGGCGCGAGGCCAATGCGCGGGCAATCTCAACCCGGCGACGTTCACCCCCAGACAGGCTGGTTGAAGGCTGTTTGCGCAAATGCGTAATATGCAGCTCTTCAAGCAGGGAATCGACTTGGTTTTGACGCTCAGACTTATCGCGCTCAACCAGTTCGACCACCGCCATAATATTCTCTTCGACATTCATGCCGCGGAAAATACTGGCCTCTTGTGGCAAATAGCCGAGGCCAAGACGGGCGCGCTGATACATCGGCAAAGCCGTGACATCCGCACCGTCAATGTGAATCATTCCATCATCTGCGCCAATCAGGCCCATAATCATGTAAAAACAAGTGGTTTTCCCCGCGCCGTTCGGGCCTAGCAACCCAACGACTTCGCCCCGCTGCAAACTCAGCGAAACATCATGGACAACCTGGCGCTTGCCAAATGATTTGGCGAGTCCGGTTGCGACGAGGCCTTGGCCAGTCTGGTCCATATGTTTCGGCTCCTTCCAGTGATTAGCTCCCAACTCAATCACTTAGAATAACAGGCTTAAAATCCGTTTAGGTCGATAGATTGAATTTTATCGACCGTTTCCTTCCCCCGGGTTGATGACCATCTTAACTTGGGTATCTCCCCCGTCCATTGTGGTCTTTCCCGCGGCCAGTTCCATCACGAGTCGGTCCCCTTTGGCGACATCTTCACCGCGACCCAGAATAATATTTCCCGTCAGGGGAATCCTGTCGGTCGCAGCCACCTAGCCCCCCAAATCACCAATCCCTTTGAGTTCCGGGGGGACATAGAAGACATTTCCACGTGCCGTCATGGTTCGAATATCGCCAAAATTCGACCCCAGACCTGTGGTCGTGGTCCCTCCACCGCCGCCATATTCGATGGTGACAATGTCAGCCCGCAAACGCGCCGTGCCTTGGGTAATGTCGACATTATCGATCAAAACCACTTTTCGTTCTTTATCGAGCACTTCCGAACGATCCGCAGTGACGCGAATGGGACCACCTTCTCCCGACACTTGAGCGACGGCGGGACCGCTCACGGCAAGAGCCAGCGCACAAAAAACGGCCTTCATTTGCATTTCGGTCATCCTCTACTCATCACCAGGCGGTGTTTCTGAATCTTCTCGCGCGTTTGGATATAATGTCAAATCGACATTGCCGCGAAAAATAACTCGATCACCTTCGTCTTCAATCTCATAGGAGTCTGCACGCACATCGCCCAGGGGGCCAGTGCCGCTCAGCGGTTCTAATCGTTGCACACGGCCTTCTTGAACGAAGATGCGGGCGGCCGTCGTGGTGAACTCATACCCTTCCGCATCGCGAACTTTAACCGCTTGAAACAAGTCCAAATATTCTGAGTTTTGATAATAGACGCCCACCGGCGCGCTGACCTCTGTGCCCTTATCATCGACAAGGCGCGGACTGGTGAGATTGATCACACTCGGATCGGCCCGGCGTCGCTGTGCGGCATCCGCGGTGATCACATAAGCATCGCCGGAAATGTTTCGTCCGGTAAAGCGCGCATTGACCATGGTGACAATTTCGTCGCCTTCAAGCTTATCAATTTGCTGTCCAGATCCTGACATGGTTGTTGCCGCGATTGGGCCGATGATCACCCCGGCAGAGATGGCCGCCCCAGCGACGAACAGCATGCGCAACAGACCGACCATAGAGGATCGACGGCGCGCCTGCGCCAAAGTCATTTGGCGTTGCGGGGCCCATTGAGCCAACATTTCTGTGTGTGCGGTGGTCATCAGTCTTTATTATGGGACAAATTCAAGCAGGAACAGGGCGGCGATATGACAGTTCCGTCATTTGTGGATCAACTATGAGCGAAAATATCGGTCTCGCCCCAACCGCTGAGGTCAAGATCGGCCCGCACGGGTAGAAAATCAAAACAAGCCTGCGCCAAATCGACTCGCCCTTCTCGCTCCAACATGGCTAATAAACCGAGGCGAATCTCGTGCAAATGCAAAACGTCGCTCGCAGCGTACTGCAATTGCTGATCGCTGAGTTCCGCGGCGCCCCAATCAGAAGATTGCTGCGACTTATCCATATTGGCGCCGATCAATTCGCGCGTGACATCTTTCAGCCCATGGCGGTCCGTATAGGTTCGAGCCAGTTTCGAAGCGATTTTCGTGCACCAAATTGGCGCGCAGGTAATGCCCAACCATTTCTTCATCATCGCCACATCGAACCGTGCGAAATGGAAGATTTTCAACACTTTGGGATCAGCCAAAAGCGCCTTTAGATTGGGACAATCATAGCTCCGCTCCAATTGCACCACATGCGCGGCGCCATCACCTGCTGAGATCTGCACCACACAGAGCGCATCACGCCCTGGATCCAGTCCCATCGCCTCGGTATCAACCGCAATTACCGACCCCAGATCCAAATCAGCGGGCAAATCACCCTTATAAAGCGAAATTTTGTTCATACGCGCGGCATAGGCCTGCTCTGCTTGGCTTGCAAGCCCATCTGCGAAAAGCCGCATCAAAGCCGAGATCACGACTTGCCATCCCCGAGCGATATTATTAGGGGTTTCAACCTCGCGGAGAGGTGGCCGAGTGGCTGAAGGCGCTCCCCTGCTAAGGGAGTATACGTGATAAGCGTATCGAGGGTTCGAATCCCTTCCTCTCCGCCACCCAAAACCTAGGTCATTGGTATTGCTTAGATATTTTTTAATACAAGTGTCTAACCTGATTGGTTAGACACTTGTCCGTTCTAGACCTGTACTCGACACTCCCCATCGTGGACCAATTGGAGAGCACTAAACTGCATCCCCCCTTCATCAACATAAAACAATCAGTACTAAGAGACACAATACACAACGTGCCCTTAAACCTCGCAAATTAGGGCTCTATTTGCAGCTTAAAACGCGTCTTCATACTCTCGGGAGGTAAATTATGACATCTCCAATTGGCCCAGGCGGTCGAGCTGCTCTCACAGGATTTCTGTTTCAAATCACTCGGACGCTTTCTCAAGCGTTAGACCACAGCCTTGCAGTGCGATCCGGAAACATTGAGGACGGGGATGCGACCCTAATCTTAGAACCCCTCAGCGGGGGTGACCTAAAGATTGAAACCGCGCAAACCGCAATTGTCGAGCAGCACAAATCACGTTCAACGCCGAAACGATGGACCGCCACAGAAATCATTCGCGACGTCCTGCCCGACCTTTGGTCTGCCGCCATCCGATTGAAGGCCAGCTGGCCCACGCAATATCGAATTGTGACCAATGGACGAGGACCAACGGCACCGTTCCATGAATTTCTAAAGGGATGCCAATTCGTGACCGAACCAGGCGATCTTCCCCAAGCATCCAATTTGGCTGTGCGCGCCTTCGATACCCATTTCAACCATCGCGGCTTGTTTTATCGCATCGCCGAAACGCTCAAGCTCGATCCGTCTGAGCATTGTCGCCTATTGAAGGTTCTCCAAAACCTGACCGTCATAGATCGCCTAAATCGCAGAGATATCGAGACTGAGATAGACTTATTTTTGCGGGGACTGACCGAAGCAGCGTGCGACGTTGAAGGCAAAAGGCACGAGCTTATCGGTCGATTGTTTCAATTGAGCTCTGAGGGCCAAACCCTTTCCACCGTCACTTTGCTTGATGAAAGCGGGTTACCCATCAAACGATTGAGCGTTGGCGTTAAAGCGCAGGCTCGATGCTCTGAAAAGCTAACCCACGATCTTGGGCGGTACAAATATGATCGGGCGGAGGATATCCGAATTTCTCCGCCGCTGCTTCCAGAGACCAAAACTGTACTGTTGAGTGGAGAAAGTGGTGTGGGGAAATCCTGGCTCCTTGCCCGAAGGGCGGACGAGCTGCGAAACACCAAACGATGCGCCATCATTCTGCGCAACATCAAAGATGTGGACGAAATCGAAACGGCGCTGAACCAAATTCTCTGGACCGCCGCCGGATTCAATTTCCGCGCGGACGCTCGAACAATTCTCTCGCGGGTCCAGAAAGCGTTTCCAAATCACTTCGCTTTTTGGATAACCATCTTTCTGGATGATCCCGAAACGAGCTGCCTTGAGCAAATCGCCCGCCAAGACTGGGCATCACTTGGCGTTCGAATTGTTGTGACTTCATCTCGGATTACAAAAGGCGAGATTGAAGCGTGTTTTGGCGTCTGCGCTCTGGTCACTGCGCCTCAGTTTACGCTCGAAGAAGTGAAGTCTTTTCTAGTCACAAACGGGCCTTTGAGCGAGATTGGGTGGCGCAGCCTGCCATCTGATATGCGGCGTCTATTGCGCCACCCCATAACAGCTTATTTGTACCGCGAAACGACACTCCGGGATACGTTCGAACCGCGAACCGAATAAGAGCTCATGGAAGCTTATTGGCGGTCGCTAGCAAGTCGGACCGGGCTTCATCCAGGCGATCTTGATCAACTCGATAACCTCATTCTTGCTTTGCTGCATGATCCTCAATTGTATCCGTGGCCGCACAGGCTAGCTCACCAGTGTATCCCTGAAGACGCTGTTCGAACGCGGCTTGTCACGGCCGGCATTCTTCAAGTCGGCACCGATACTTTCAGCATGGAGCATGACCGCGTCTTGAACTGGGCGGCCGCGCGAGCGCTGCTCAAAACAGAACAAGGTGGCCAAGCGTCGATCGCGCTGGCCGCCGAGAGGTTCGCCGCTCTGCGGCCTTTCAATGCCGCGACAGGTACGGTGAGTTGGCGTCTTGGATATCTTCTCATGGACCTCTTTGCCGTCGCCCTCAATTCGCGGTCACAAACTGACGCACTCGAGCTATTGCATACGCTCTCCGAGGACCCCTCACATCATGAAATAGATGCCTCTTTTTATTCATACCTTCTGCCCACACTGGGCGTCGATGCCCTGCCATTCTACTAAAGAGTCCTTGAGCCGTCAGATGAGAAGCCATCTACGAATGGCTCGGAACACGCAGCAGGCCTCACTACAATCAGCAAAACCGCGCCGAAGGACATACAAAAGCTGTGCGGCGAACTCTTAGCGTCTGACCAGCACCATAAGGTCTGCGTGGCTCTAAAAGTTGGATCTCAGCTTCCCCTGACTGAGCATCTTCAGCTGCTATGGATCCGACTTGTTGAATTCGCTTCGGACGAGAAAATGTCTGGCCAGCGATACGCAGACTAGGACGCGAGTGAAAG
>JABSQA010000095.1 GCA_013213825.1 Henriciella sp. | reverse complement strand
GAGGGGCTCAGCTTTGCCGCATGGGCGACGGGCGCCTTAATGATTTGGATGGCGGTTTGGTGGGCAACCGAGCCGATTCCTATTCCAGTCACGTCGCTTTTACCGCTTGTCGTCCTTCCGCTCATCGGCGCGGGCACCACACGCGAGGCCGCCATTGGCTATTCGCATCCCATCGTCCTGCTCTTGCTTGGCGGCTTCATCATCGCCCTCGGCATTGAACGATGGGGGCTGCATAAGCGGATCGCGCTGAATATTGTCTCGCGTGTCGGATCACATCCTGCCGCGCTGATATTCGGGTTCATGATCGCCACAGCGCTTTTGTCCATGTGGATTTCCAATACTGCAACAACGCTGATGATGGTTCCGATCGCGCTTTCGGCGGCCACCGCATTGAAGGATGATAGCGGTAAGTTCGTCGTCGCGCTGCTCCTCGGTGTTTGTTACGCCGCCTCGATTGGAGGTGTGGCAACCCCGATCGGAACGCCAACCAATTTGATCGCAATCAATTGGTTAGAAGAGAATACCGGTGCGACGATTGGGTATGCCCAATGGATGAGCTTTGGCTTACCCGCCATGTTGCTGCTTGTGCCGCTAGCGTGGTGGGCGGTCACGCGAGGCTTACCTCATTTGACCAATTCTGGTGCGGCTTTGGACGAAGTGGAGAAACAAAGAAGCGCGCTGGGCGGCATCTCGAAACCCGAAGCCCGTGCCGCTCTGATTTTCGGCGTCGTGGCGTGTTGCTGGGTTTTGCGCGTACCCGCTCAATTAATGGCGCGAGATGCGGGTTTGGAGCTGCCTTGGTTGATGGCGGTGACCGATATGGGCATTGCCATGGCCGGCGCGATTGCGATGTTCTTAGTTCCGGCAGGCGATGACAAGCAACGCGCCATTTTGAATTGGCAAGAAGCCGTCAAACTTCCCTGGGGGGTGATCATACTCTTCGGGGGCGGTATCAGCTTAGGTCAAGCCGTGACACGTACAGGCCTGTCGCCATGGATTGGCGATCAGTTGGCCAATTTATCCGTCTTGCCACCTATATTCTTTATAGCTGTGGTGGTCGCACTGGTGATTTTCTTGACCGAACTGACCAGCAATGTCGCGACAATGACCACGCTGGCCCCTATTCTTGGCGTCTTAGCTGGTGCTGTTGGCGCCGCACCTGAGAGCCTTTTGGCACCGGCCGCGGTCGCTGCGAGTTGTGCGTTTATGTTGCCGGTGGCAACAGCCCCAAATGCGATTATCTATGCCACGGATAAAGTTCCGATCGGAACGATGATATCGCGCGGTTTGCGGATCAATTTGATCGGAATCGCCGTGATTACCGTAATTGGGTTCTGGCTCGCCCCAATGGTCTTGTAGGTCTATTTGCAAGCGCAGGCAGCGTCTTCTTCGAGTTCGCCAAAACCGTCTTTGAACAATTGCTCGACCGCGTCTAAGGCGGCGCCAGCGCCGTCGCCTTCAGCGCTCAGCTCGACCTGATTGCCTATCCCGGCTCCCAAGCAAAGCAGGTCCATAATGGACCGCGCATCGGCGCTTTCACCTTCGAAACTCACCGTGACCGTCGATGGTAATTCGATGGCAAGCTTGGCCAACTTTGCGGAGGCTCGGGCGTGTAAGCCCTTGCGGTTGATGATCTCAATATGTCGCATTTCTCTACTCATTTCGATCGGCTCATCACTTGCGAACCAATCCTTATGTAACGCTTACCCGCATCACTCGCTGCCTGAACCGCCTCATCTAAAGTGAGATCGGCTCGAATTTGTGCCAGATGGATCAACATAGGGAGATTGACGCCACCAATGACGTCAATCTTGCCGTCAGCCAAATTCGACAGGGCCAAATTTGACGGCGTACCGCCAAACATATCGGTCAATATGATCACGCCCTTGCCCTTATTACAGGCTTTCACGCGATCCCGGATTTCGTCGCGACGCTGATCGATATCGTCTTCAACTTCGATCGAAAGCGCTTCAAAAGCGTCTTGCTCACCAACCACATGTTCGGCAGCACGCACCAATTCGTGCGCGAGTTTTCCGTGGCTGACGACGACGATTCCGATCATGGGACCGTTCCAGTTACCGATACTACACTGAGAAGCTGACACTACAAAGGTTAACGTCAAGTCAGTTTTGACATTGCGAGGTCATCTTGCTTTTGGCGTGTGATCGAACTGTCACGACTCGTTTTCGTGCACCGAGTCAAAAAATTCCTCATAGAATTCATCTGCTTCGACCCGCAATGGGCCGAGCTCGACCTGGAGCCCCGCCTCACGAAGCCGTGTCAGACCACCACTGCCCAACGGATGCGGATCCCGCGTCGCGATGATGATTTTGGCCACGCCCGCATCTATCAGGCGCTGTGAGCACGAGGCTGTCCCACCGGATCGTTCGCGGCAAGGCTCCAAAGTGACATAAGCGGTGCCGCCCGCCGCAGCCCCAACTGGCAAGCGAGATAAAGCCAATTCCTCGGCATGGGGGCGCCCGCCATCACCCGTGGCGGCTTCGCTGATTTTCACACCTTCTCTATCCAAGATCACGCAGCCAACGCTCGGATTAGGCGCGGTTCGTCCGGCTTGCATTTTGGCAAGCTCCATGGCCCGTCGCATATGCAGACTGTGCGCACTCATTCGAACACCACTGTGCGTTTATCATTGAGGAAGACACGGCCTTCCGCGTGTGCTCTCACTGCGCGCGCCAAAACGCGCGCTTCAATGTCTTTGCCCAGTTCAGCCATTTTCTCCGCCGACAGGCGATGGTCGACGGGAACCACGTCTTGAGCAATGATCGGGCCTTCATCAAGATCCGCCGTCACAAAATGGGCGGTCGCTCCAATCAGTTTCACCCCGCGCTCGTGCGCTTGGTGATAGGGGCGGGCGCCTTTAAAACTGGGCAGCGCGGAATGGTGGATATTGATGCAGCGCCCGGCCAAGGTTCGGCAGAGCTCATTCGACAGGACCTGCATGTATCTCGCCAAGACCACCAGATCCGCCCTCGTTTCATCAATCAGCTCGAGCAAACGGGATTCCGCGTCCGCTTTGGTTTCCGGTGTTACTGAATTATGGAGGAACGGCAGATCATGGCGATCTGCGTGCCATTGCGTTGTCGTATGGTTCGAAACGATTCCTACAATCTCGGCCCCTAACCGGCCGCGGCGATGGCGATAAAGCAAGTCATTCAGGCAGTGATCGCCCTTCGACACTAAGATCAGAGCCCTCGGCCTTTCTTGCTCCGGCCGTAAGGACCATTCCATCTCGCGGCGGGCGGCTAAGGCGGCGAAGCCATCCCGAAATGCCGCTTCGTTGAAGCCTGGTTCAGCTTCAAAAGTCGCCCAAATGAAAAAACGGCAGCTCTGCGGATCACCAAAATCATGGTTCTCGGTGACATTGACCCGATGACTGGCCAAATGACTCATGACATCGGCGAGAATACCAATGCCATCCGGCGCGGCGGCGCGAAGAATGTAGCGTTCTCGGCTCAAGGCAAATCAGGCAAATCTTTTGCGCGCTCTTGATCGAGATAGCGCGCAGCGGTGGGCAATAGGTTGTCGTTCAGGTCGATCAGCAATGGATTACCCGTCGGGATTTCCAAACCGGTAATCGTCTCGTCAGCAACCGCGAACAAATGCTTCACCAGGGCTCTCAATGAATTGCCATGCGCGGAGATGATTGTGTCCTTGCCACTCTCCAAGACCGGGCGAATGGCGCTGTTCCAATACGGCAAAACCCGCTCGAGCGTGAGCTTCAAACTTTCAGCTTCAGGCACGGGGACGCCGTCATAGCGCGCCTCGTCAGCGAGATTATACGGGCTGTCCGGCGCGAGCGGTGGCGGCGGGATATCATAAGAGCGCCGCCAAATGTGGACTTGATCTTTGCCATGTTTCGCGGCGGTCTCTGCTTTGTCCAAGCCCGTCAGGCCGCCATAATGACGTTCATTAAGGCGCCAATGCTTTTCCACTGGGATCCAAGCACGGTCCATCGCCGCCAAGCCTAACCACAATGTGCGAATGGCGCGGGTTTGATAGCTCGTGAATGCAAATGTCGGCGCGAGGCCTTCGGCTTTGATCAGCACGCCCCCCTTATGCGCTTCGGCTTCGCCTTTTTCGGTCAGATCAGCATCCCACCATCCGGTGAACCGGTTTTCGAGATTCCATTGGCTTTGACCATGGCGCGTGAGAATAAGCTTCGGCATATAATGTATTCCATTAAAACAAAGATAGGCTGCAGTCTCAGCCGGGTTGAGGGTCGCATTTCGTTGCAGGCGTTGCTATCAGAGGCGAGATGGGATTGCTACCCAATCGAATCGTCGCATTCGCCGCAGGACAAAGAGTTTGAGAGACCAAGTATTCTATCCTCTGATTGGATTGGTGGTTGTGGCCATGATCACTAGCGCCCTTTGGCTCGGGTGGCAGAAGCCGCAATGCGGCCCATTTGGAGGGGCGGATGGCCCGGAAGATTACAGCCTGATTATCCTATCCGGCGAAGATTTGTGCCGGATGGAAGCCTATCTTGGGTATGATCTCGAGCTTGAAGATGAGGTTCTGACCATTCGCGCTGAGCAAGACGCAAACCTTCCTGATGCTCAACGCAATGCGCATTTTCGATTGGGACCCGACCTTGAGACTGTGTATGCGGGTCACAAGCTCCGCATTTCCCTGACGGTGAAACCAACCGATGGTGCAGGCGCGGAAGCGTTCGAATTTAACTACTCAGCCGGCAAAGCAGGTGATTCAGGATGGATACGGTTCGACCTGAAACCCGAATGGGACACATATACCGCTGAAGTCGACGTGCCGCGTAAATTGCTCGAGAACAATGTCGCGCTCGACTATATCTCGGTTCGCCCGGTCGTTCCTGAGAAAACCCGCGGTATTGAGCTTCGAGAAATTCGTTTCCGCCGTTTAGGCCAGTGGTAAACCATCGCTAGGACACCAAGCTGGCCTCGACCACATTGACCACATCATCAATAATTTCCGTGATTTGGAAGTCTTTCGGCGTATAGACCCGGCGCACACCCATCTGGCGAAGCGCTTGTTCGTCCTCGAACGGAATGATCCCACCCACCACGAGCGGCACAGTCTCTAGCCCGGCTTTTTGCATTTCCGCGAGCGTCTCCCGGACCAGATCCAAATGACTGCCTGATAGGATGGATAACCCAATCACATGCGCTTTGGCCGTTTTCGCTTGAGCGACAATGTCCGCTGGGGTGAATCGGATGCCCTCATAGACGACATTCATGCCGCAAGCGCGGGCCCGGGCGGCGATTTGCTCAGCCCCATTTGAATGCCCATCCAGGCCCGGCTTGCCGAGCACGTAGGTGAGGTCTCGCTGCAACCGTTTTGAAAGGTTTTGCACACGCTGTTTTGTGGCTTCGATCGCGGCATCGCCGCCCGTGTCGATAACGACACTGACCCCGGTCGGCCCGCGAAACTCTCCAAACACATCTCGCAACACGCCACCCCACTCACCCGTGGTGACACCTGCTTTGGCGGCGATGATGCTGGGTTCCATAATGTTCGCACCAGACGCCGCCGCGGCGCGCAAGTCTGAAAGCGCAGATTGCGCCGCGCTTTCGTCGCGATCCCGGCGCCACTTTTTAAGCGCTTCGACTTGCTGTCGTTCGACCATCGGGTCGACCGTTTGAATCGCATCATTGCCCGCGCCAAGCGGGCTCTCTTCGGATTGCGTATAAGCATTTACGCCGACCACTTTTAGATCGCCGCTCTCAATCCCTTTGATCCGCTCAATGTGCGCGCCAACCAAGCTCTCTTTCATATAGTCGACGGAATCGACCGCCCCGCCCATGCCATCAATCTTTGCGAGCTCTGCGCGCGCCTCGGATTTCAGATCGTCTGTTTTACCATCGATCACATGGCTACCATCGAACAAGTCTTCATATTCCAGAAGATCCGTTTCGAAAGCGAGGATTTGCTGCATCCGTAGCGACCATTGCTGATCCCAAGGTCGCGGCAATCCCAAGGCTTCATTCCAGGCCGGCAATTGTAGTGCACGGCACCGCGCCCGCTTGGACAGCGTCACAGCTAAGGCCTCAATGAGGATGCGATAAACATTGTTTTCGGGCTGCGGCTCGGTCAGGCCCAGTGAATTGACTTGCACACCATAGCGAAACCGCAGCGCTTTGGCGTCGCTAACCCCATAGCGGGCGCGGCCAATTTCTTCCCATAAATCTACGAACGCACGCATTTTGCAGAGTTCGGTGACGAAGCGGACGCCCGCATTCACAAAGAAGGAGATGCGCCCAAAAACCGTCGGGAAATCTTCATCGGGGACTTGCCCGCCCGCTTTCACGGCATCCAGCACCGCACAAGCGGTTGCCAACGCATAGGCCAATTCTTGCTCCGGTGTCGCCCCGGCCTCTTGCAGGTGATAAGAGCAAACATTCATCGGGTTCCACTTCGGCACTTCTGTATAGCACCAAGAGATCATGTCGCTGATCAAGCGCATGCTGGGCTGGGGCGGAAAGACATAAGTGCCGCGAGATAGGTATTCTTTGATAATGTCATTCTGCGTTGTGCCCCGCAGTTTGGCCCGATCATCTCCACGTTCATCAGCGAGCGCGACATAAAGCGCCAGCAACCATGCTGCTGGCGCATTGATCGTCATCGACGTGTTCATCTCCTCCAGTGGGAGAGACTCAAAAAGGACACGCATGTCACCAAGATGCCCAATAGGCACGCCAACTTTGCCAACCTCTCCGCGCGCCAAAATGTGGTCGGCATCATAAGCCGTTTGCGTTGGAAGATCGAAAGCAATGGAAAGGCCGGTCTGTCCTTTTGAGAGGTTGGACCGATACAGCGCATTCGATTTTTCCGCGGTGGAATGGCCAGCATAGGTCCGGAAAATCCATGGCCGGTCTGGGCTATGTTGATAATGGGTGTCCGCCAATGCGATCTCCTGAACACGCTGCCGCCTGCAAGATGCGGGAAGACCGTAATCGAGGCAAGCTTTCCCAGCGGTGACCCATATGCTTGCATAATTGCATAGAGGTCATGGCGAGATATGCAGTGAAATCATGCCGTTTTTGCTATATCTAGGATTTCTCTTTCGGAGTTCTCTCAAAATGACAGACATGATTGGCTTGGTCGCAGCAATGCTGACGACGATTTCCTTTTTGCCACAAACGCTGATGGTGCTGCGGACAGGACGCACAGATGGCATTTCGCTCTGCATGTACGCCTTGTTTACAACGGGTGTCGCGGGTTGGCTCGTCTATGGATTAATGGTGGGCAGTTTGCCGGTCATTATTGCCAATGCAGTCACGTTAGTCCTGGCAACAACCATTCTTGGCTTAAAGGTTCGCGCCGTTCTGGTCGCACAGCGTCAATTGCCAGCGCAGGCCTGATCGCGCTAGGGCTACACGAAAGCCTTCCTGGATTGTGTCATGCCCGCTGCCCTTTTGTTTCCAATCTTACTGCGTGTCGCGGGCCCGATCGCTTTCCTTGTTTCAGTCGCAACTGCCGGAATCTTGAATCGCAGTTTCATGCTAGTGCCGCTATTGGCGCTCGCTGCAACCCTGACGACCAATCTTATACGCCAAGTCACGCCCTCCCCGGCTTTGGAGCTAAAGGACATGCTGTCTGCGGAAGATGCGCCGAAGCCGAACAACCCGCTCCGGGGCATTATCCCGAGACTGGCGGGTGGCTTGGTGGGGTACGCGATTCTATTTGCCATCGCGGCCGGACTTGCCGCGATCTTTCAGACCACAGAGTTTGAGCCCCAAGTGGCTTTGGCAGATGTTTGGTTTGCGATCATTCCCGCAATGATTGCTTTTGTCGGCGCTTGGGTTTCTGCGCGCATCGGCGCCAATCAGATGGCTGGCATGATGTCGCAAATGCAAGAGGCGTTCTCGCAAATGCAGGCCGGTCAGGCACAAGGACATGCTGATGAGGATGACGCTTTTACGTTCGAAGGCGAAGTGATCGATCCGGAGAAACCAGACTCATAGCCAATCAAATCGAGACCTATCTGCGCCAATATAGGCATAATATGCAGCTTGGACCTTGCGGGTAACGGGCCCGGGTTGTCCCCTCCCAATAAGGACACCATCGACGCTCAGGACAGGCGCAATCACGACGCCGGTCGAGCTGGTAAAAGCTTCTGCCCCTTGCTTCAACTCATCCAGCGTAAACGCCCGCTCTTCGATCTTGATCTCTGTTTCGTCGAACAAAGACAAAAGCGTTGCACGTGTGATTCCGGGTAAGAGGGCGGAAGAAAGGTCTCGCGTGATCAGAGTCCCGTCCGCTGTGACCAACCAGAGGTTTGCCGAGGCTGCTTCGGTCACAACGCCATCTTCGTGCAAAATGGCGGTGAATGCGCCGGCGCGCCGCGCCGCGCGATAAGCGAGCGTTTGTGTGACCAATTGCGTGGACTTCAAATCGCGTCTTTGCCACCGCGTATCCTCTACGGATATCGTGGTGATTCCATCTCTCGCCACATCTGTGATCAAGCGCTTGTGGGTTGCAAAGGCGAACAATGATGGGGTCAGCTGTTCTGGGCCATAATAGTCGCGCGGCCCCTGCATTCCTGCGCTGACATTGAGATATATCAAGCCTTCATCGAGCCCGTTTCGCGCGATCATCTCCGCATGGAGCTCTCGCAAATCTTGTTTCGGTGGATCAATCTCCAGCCCCGACAAGGTGCGTGACAAACGCTCAAGATGAAGGTCGAAATCGATGAGTTTACCAGCAAAGACAGCAGTGACTTCATAAGCCGCTTGAGCAAACAGAAACCCGCGATCAAAAGGCGAAATACGGGCCTCCTGGGCCCGCATATATTCACCATCTAGATAGACCCATTCCGCTTGAGACATCCGATCCGCAATCTCCACACTGGCCATATATAGCTGTGATTGGGCTGGAAAGATCAAGGCGTTTCAGCACCCATTTGCGGACCCTGTGTCTGCAGACAAAGGCGCAAATGATCGAGGCGTTCTGAGAGGATTTCGCGCCATCCGGGCCCGGGCGGCAAAGCGTGTCTGACCAAGAAAGATGCGTCTGCTGCGGTCGGCATCTGTGCTGAGAGGTCTCGTACAAAACGGCCGTCAAACAGACCCGCATCGCTGCACCCAAGCGAAACCCCAGGATCACGGCCAATAAGGTAACCGGTTGGCGTGCGTTGAAACCACGCCCCAGCAAGGGTTTGGCGCTCGCCTGGTTTGATCATAGTGCGCATAAGCATATCCATCGCGTGACCCCGCGCATCACGGTCACCACCGCTTGCGACCCGCGCCAAGAGCGTGAGCAATCGCGCGCTGCATGGCGCGGCTCCGCTCTCAATCGTTCCGTCCTGGCGAACCTCAATCAAGGATAGATCCTTGGCCAAGCCTTGATCGCTGATGACACGCTCTTTTTGCAATCGAATGATGGCCTGTTCGACGAGCCTGCGCAGTGTCGGGTTTCGAGCCAAAAACTGACGTACGCGAACCCGCTCGAAACTCGGATCATGATTTGACGGATCTTCGACCCACTCAATTTCATCGGCCTGCAATAATGTGCGTAAATCTGACCGTCGCCTGGACAATAAGGGTCGTAATAAGGAAAGACCGCGCCCCTCCGGCCAGATCGGAAAAGGTGCGCTGAGTGTGGGGCCGGCGACGCTCGCATCGCGAACGCCGCGGCGCCGTCGCATAAGCGCAGTCTCAACCACATCGTCAAATGTGTGCCCGGTTAGCAAACAGCTTACGCCATCCATCTTCATCGCCGCGGCCAACATCCGATAACGCGCCAAGCGCGCCGCGCTCTGCGTCGGCTTCGGTGCGTCCCATGTCAGGATTTGATGCGGGATCCGCCAAGTGCCACAGAGACTCGACACATATTCTGCCTCTGATCGCGAGTCCGCGCGCAATTGGTGATCAACCGTATAGGCTTTGAGCTTTCGACCATTTTGCGCCGCCCATTTATGGCAGAGATATAGCAGCGCCAAGGAATCGCCACCGCCAGAAACGGCCACCGCGATCGGCGCAGAGGGACTCCTACTGAATCGATCGATCAGCGCGGTGAAATCAAGTTCACCCCACACGTGACCTAGCTATCACAACCAGAGCGAACGCGCTCACCGGCCGCCAAATTCTTCGTCACGCCAGAGGCATTCGGATAGCGCTGCGGCAATAGATTGAGGGCATTGCACGCCTGTTCGGTGTTTCCGACCAAGCGCATAGAGCGTGCGAGTTTCGCTAAGGCTTCTGGCGCACGCGGGTCATCGGGGTAGGATCGGATCATATCCGTATAGGCCTCACCCGATTCAGGATAGGCTTCTTGTTGGTAGAGCACTTCGGCGAGCCAATATTGTGCTTCACCGGCCTGTGGATCATCGCCAAACTGATCGAGGAAAGAGCGGAACGCCAATTCTGCGCCGGGATAATCAAACTGTAAGAGTCGCGATTTCGCCTCCGCGAACAGTGAACCCGCATCTCCTGGCAGCGAACTCGCGGGCAAAGACCCGAGTGATCCTTGCGGTAATGGCTCACCATTCGGCCCAATCTGCACCGGGGCTTCTGCCCCTGGCGCCTCGACCCGTCTGATAATTCGGGTTGGACCCGTCGTGGATCCCGCTTCGGCATCTGCGATCGCGGTATCAATTTGATCGGCCACAAGATCAGTGGCGGTATCTCCAGTTTCAGCAAAGCCTTCTTGTGGCACATCGGCTGCACTGGTCGACAAGAATGCCGGCTCGGGCTGCAAGGCCGCGAGTTGTTGATTCAGGTCAGAAATGGTTTTCTCTTGCTCTGAGATTCGGCCTTCAAGTCGGGTAATCAAACGCTCGAGCTCGGCATCATCGCTTTGCATGCGATTAATTTCATCGCGGCTCTCAGAGAGTAGGAATTCTAAGGTTTCAACTTTACCATTGAGGCGCGCCTTATCGGACTCGATACCGGTCATTCGGGCGCGCAATTCGGCATTGCTGGCGCGAATTTCTTCGACGGTGGCAGCCAATTCACCGCTCGTCACGCCTTGGACGATATCGGCCTGGCGTCTTTGCGCATCCGCGTCGGCTGGAGCCATCAAGACAATAGAGGCCAAGCCAGCAATCAAACAAGAACGCACCATATCGAATCGACTCCCGCTTCAGGTCAGTAGAATTTGAGATAGATATGAAAAGGCCGGGGCCAAAATGTGACGCCCGGCCAAATCAATTGCAGTTAATGCAGTTTGGGCTTAGCCAACCACACCAGAAATCAGCTGTGTGAAGCCGTTACGGTTCTGTGCCCAAGCTTCTTCCGTAGATCCAAGCGCCAGTGGACGCTCTTTACCGTAAGATACGGTTTGGACACGAGCTGGATCAACACCGAGGTCGACAAGATAGTTCTTGACGACAGATGCACGACGCTCACCCAAAGCGAGGTTATACTCACGGGTACCGCGCTCATCACAGTTACCAGCGACGAGAATATTCACGTCTGGATACGTGCTTAGCCAAGCGGCCTGACGCCGTAGGATCGCCTGTGCGTCAGCGCTGAGGCGGTACTGGTCAAGGTCAAAATAGACGCGATCGCCAACATTTACTTCAAAGTCTTCCAAAGACCCTTTTACTGGACCCGTTGGGATCGGTTCCACCGGCTCTGCGATGACTACCGGCTCGGGCTCAGGTTCTGGCTCTGGTTCTGGCTCAGCGACAATGACTGGCTCCGGCTCAGGCGGGGTTGCGCATGCTGCGACGCCGAAAAATACGGCGATCGTCGCAGCTGACGTCATAAGCTTTCGCATGTTGTTCTCTCCTTGCTTACGCGGACTGGGGTGCCTTTAAGCACATTAAATGTCAACTTCGTGTCACCGTATACTCATTTTTTCGGTGATTTGGAAAGATTACTGAGATTTTAGCCTGAAAAATCTACGTTTTAGTCGAGTAGAGGCGACCAAGCGGGATCTGATGCATCTGTTGGGGTCAGCAAGGGGCGCAGATTGCGGCCCGTCAGGTCAACTGACCACAAAGTCGGTGAGGCGCCCGGCGATGGTTCGCGGAAAAACGTGATCACGCGGCCATTTGGTGACCAATCCGGGCCTTCGTCCAAATAAGACTCGGTCAAAAGGCGCTCGCCGCGTCCATCAATACCAATCACCCCGATATGGAACCGACCGCGGCTTTGTTTGGTAAACGCGATCAAGTCGCCGCGTGGGCTCCAAACAGGTGTTGAATAGCGGCCTGACCCGAAAGTGATTCGACACGCGACGTCCCGGCCGCCCGACGGACAGGTCCGGGGTGTGCCATTGGTATTCATGATGTAAAGCTGCGGACTCCCGCCTCGGTCGGAGTTGAAGACGATTTGGCGCCCATCCGGAGACATAGAGGGCGACGTGTCAATCGCTGGATGATCGGTCAAGCGACGGTTTTGTCGGGTTTGCAAGTCCATCAAATAAATATCGGAATTTCCGTTCGTGGCCTGGGTTAGCAAAACCGAGCCGCCATCGCGCGAGAAGCGCGGAGCGAAGGTCATGTTGCGGAAATTGCCAAGCACTTCCTGACGCGCACGGCGCAAATCGTACAGATAGACGCGCGGAATACCGCCTTCATAAGACATGTAGGTGATCTGCTGTGCGGTGGGTGAAAAGCGCGGGGTCAGAACCGTGAACGCGCCAGTGGTGAGATATTTCACATTGGCGCCATCCGCATCCATAATCGCCAAACGTTTGGTGCGCGCATTCTTGGGACCTGATTCCGCAATATAGACGATGCGCGTATCAAAATAGCCGTCCTCGCCTGTGAGGCGGCTGTAAATCGCGTCGGCAATTTTGTGCGCGATCCGGCGGACATCTTCGGGCGTTGTCGTAAAGCGACGTCCGGAAACCTGATTGCCATTCGAATCTTCGAACCGCATCAATTCTTCGCCATAGACATCCCACATCCGAACAGAGCCGCGAATGAGCTGATTGCCACCACGTTCAATTTGCTCAACCGTACCGACAACGAGCGCATCGGTTTGGATGATCTTCCAGTCGGCAAAGCGCGGCGCGACTTCGATATTGAGGTCTTTCTGAATATAAGCCTCTTCTGGCGTGATCACGAATAAGCCAGTGGATTCAAGGTCATTCCGAATAACATCACTGATCGTCTGCGCCACTTCTGGGTCAACGCCAATCGCTTCGAAATTGGGGATCGCCACGGGCGTGGGTTTAAATGTTCCGCGACCAATATTCACCTCAAGTTGGGCCATTGCGCACGGCGTCAATGCGGTAAGCAGCAATATGAAAGCTACAACTATTCTGTTCATCATTGCGGGTCTCCGTGTTCGGTTCTAGCTATCCGGCTCAAATTCTAGGCCAAGGTTGATTTTGATCTCGCGCCAATCGTCATAGTCATCTTTTGGCAAACGGTAAGGGGCGCATTTTTCGACC
>JABSQA010000094.1 GCA_013213825.1 Henriciella sp. | reverse complement strand
GCATGCAAAAGAAACAGCATCCTAGAGATTTGAAAACAGGATAAGATCTTGTCTGATACATTAGAACGTACGCAATCTGTTGAAGAAATTATGATGGATATTGGCGCGCGCGCCAATGCAGCAAAACCGGCACTTGCGATCGCCAGCGCTGAGCGCAAACATGCAGCTTTAATTGGTATGGCAGAGGCCATCGAAGCCAATGTCTCCGCCATTTTAAACGCCAATGCCATTGATCTGGAAAAGGGTGTTGCCAACAATATGTCATCTGCCATGTTGGATCGCCTTAAGCTTGATGATGATCGCGTGCGCGCCATGGCAAATGGCATTCTTCATGATCGGTCTTCCCGGCTTATTGGTGGCGATTTGGTTTTTCTTCATTCAAGAACCAGAGCGTCGCCTAACCACGGTCGAAGATAATAGCCTAAAGGGCAATAATGTCGGCGGCGCCTTAGGCTATATTTTCAAACATTGGGGCACCTATCTCGGCTTTGTATCCATTGTCTGTGTGATGACCATCATCGCTTATAGCCAAGGCTTTCTGGCGTCGACCTTCAAACGCGTTTGGGGCTGGGAAACGGAATATTATGCCATCGTCAACGCAACCGCGCTTTTGATCATCGGGCCGGCCAATATTCTTCTTTGGGGCTATCTCTCAGACCGCTGGACCCAGGCAGGTATGCGCGATGCCCCGTTCAGAATCATGGCTGCCGGCCTATTGATCATGGTCCCGACCGGAGTGATTGCGATGTTTATGCCGACCGGTTGGACCGCTTATGCCGTGCTCTGCGTCAATACGGTTGGGATCGGCATGGTCTCAGGCGTCGGCGTCACGGCCTTACTGCTGATTACACCGGCGCAAATTCGCGGACAGGTCGTTGCCCTTTATTACATGGCTATATCAATGGCGGGACTCTGGCTCGGCTTTCCAACGGTTGGTGTGTTATCTTCGCGCGTGTTCGGCGAGGACAATTTGAATCTCGCGGTCGCCGCGGTACCGGTAATGTATGGCATCATTCCTATTCTTCTCCTGCCGGTCATTTACCGCCTCTATGTCGCACAAATGAACCGAATGAGCGGCGACGCCTCACCGGAGAGCACAGCGACATGACCCTTCGAAAAGGCTATTGCGATGGCCCCGAAGGCCAGATTCATTGGCGCATGGTGAAACTTGACTCATCGGTGGAATTGCCAGATCTATATTGCTTCTCACCGGCGCCATTGAGTTCTATGGCCTATATGAATCTGCTCCCCGCACTCGGCCAGCACCAACGCGCCATCGCACCTGATTATCCGGGCCAAGCGGGATCAGACGGAGGAAGCGCTCAGCCGTCTATTGAGTCATATGCTGCTTCGATGATCGCCGTCATTCAAAAGCTGTCTAATGGTTCGCCCGTAAATGTACTCGGATTTCACTCAGGATGCCTCGTCGCCGCGGAAGTGAAACGGCAGGCGCCGACGCTCGTCGACAAAGCCATTCTGATCGACGTTCCCGCCTTCGACGCGGACACGCGAGCGAAATACCTCCCCATGGTCGGCGCCCCGTTTCAGCCTTCGCCAGACTTAGCGAGCGTCGCTAAGGCGTGGGACATGGCCGTGACCAAACGCCAGGACACCCAGCCCTTAGATCAATGTTTGTCGCTGTTCGCGGATATCGTTGGGAATGGTCCTCGTATGAATGCGACTTTCCACGCAGCCTTTACGTATGATGTCGAAGCGAGACTTGCTGAGCTCGGTCCAGGGGTTGCGATTATTGCGACCAAATCTTCCTTGCTCGAACCTTCGCGACGCGCAGCTGATCTCATCCCGAACGCGCAGCTCGTCGAATTGCTCGACATCGAGCGTTCGGTTTTAGATGAGCATGCTGAGATCACGGCAAAGGCCGTTCAAGATCTTCTCGTCTAGCGCCCGTTGGTTCTAATCCGCTTCAGCAAACTCAATAGTGGCCCCGTCGGGGGCTTTGATTGAGAACAGTTTCAGATCGCCAAATGATGGACGCTCAGCAGCATAAATATCCTGCTCAATCGCCCAACCGCGCGAGACGATCATCGCCTTGGCAGCCTCCACCGAATCCACTGGGTAGGTCACCGATAGCCAGCCTAAGTTTGGCGCTTGGCACCGCTGCGCATAGTCAAATCCATCTAACCCATCGATTTCGATATATTCCATGCGGCCATAAAGCGTCTGGGTCTGCGGCGTAAAGATCCCTGCCTTGTAGGGAATGCTAGTGGTCAAATTCTGTGGAATACCAAGCGGCATCAATGTCGGCTGTTCATCAACATAAGGTGGGCCGTACCAGACTCGCTCGAACCCGAGCACGTCTTCCATAAGCTCCCGCACAGCCTCCCGGTCGCGCGTCATTTGCATAATATTGAATGGACGACTGAGACGTTCGAATGGCGTGAACCCTTCTGGAATGGGCCGATTGAGTCGTTCATATGCCTGCACTTGCAAGCCATCCGGTCCTTTGAACACAACGATGTTGAGTTCTGAGCCATTGAATGAAAGTGGAGCTATGGGAGTCTCAGTGCCCCACCCCATTGCGATGGCGTCATCATAGATCGCGATTAGATCATTGGCCCGAACCATGAAGGACCAGAAACACCCCGTATCCCATGCGCGCGCGCCGGGACGGGTCGGCACTTTGCGGCCGGCATTGTCGAACCGAATGAGGCGCACATAACCGGCGTCGCTTCCTGGCGCGCGCAGCGTGAGAACCTCGCCGCTGGCGCCATCGGGCAAGTTCAATGCGGCAATCTCAGATTCATCCAGAGCGCCTTCATAGATTGTTTCATAGCCACCAATCTCGCGAAAGAAACGTGCGGTTTGATCGAGATCAGAGACGCTCGCTGTCGCCATCAACCACGGCTGAGTGGTAATCGCAGACGGCAACGGATCAGGCGCCGGTGTGACGCTAACGACATCCTCTAGATCCGGCGAGACCTGGCAAGATGCAAACAGCCCCAGTGCGAACACTGGGGCTGCCAATCGGAACAGACGCTTTCGCACGCGACTAGAACTCAACGCCAACTTCAACGCCATATTCGAGCGGCGGCGATGCATATGTCGTGAACGAGCTCGCGGAGGCAGCGCGATAATATTCTTCATCCGTCAGGTTGCGTCCGAACACGGCAACTGACCATCCGCGGTCATCCGCATATTTCAGGCGCGCATTGATGAGCGTATCGATTTCGATAAAGGCGTGAGCTGGTGAGTTGGCCACCAAGCTCCATGAATCATCCTCGAAGCTCGCATCCGCGGAGAGGATCAACTCCCCTTGATAAACAGGCTGGGTGTAGAGCGCACCAATCGTCGCTTTATACTCAGGCGCATTCTTAAGATCTAAGCCCAAAGCACATGGGATGATTTGACTATCGACAGATGGGTCGACGCCGGCAGGGCAGCCCGCGCCATTATTGGTCAAACCACGGGCTTGATCCCCATTCAAAGAGGTATACTCGGCATCTAAGAGGCCCAGATTACCATTGATCTGGAAATTCTCTGTGACCTGCCAGACGCCTTCAACTTCGATACCCGCAATCTCGGTTTCGTCGACATTGAAGCGGGTGAAACCAAGGCCAGGCACCGTGGCGCCTATCTGAAGACCTTCATACTGATTGAAGAACGCTGCGACGTTCAGTCGTACCGTGTCATTCCAGTCAGATTTGATACCGACTTCGAACGAATCGAGTGTTTCTTCTTCGACCGGCAAGAACACGGCTGTTCCGCTAAACGCATCGGGTGACCAGCCACCAGATTTGAAGCCAGTCGAGTATTTCGCATAGCCGAGAATATCGTCGTTGAAACGGTAATCGGCGCCGAGCGTGTAACTCACATTCTCGAACTCAGCATCGTCTGTGCGAGCAAATCCGAACGGTCCGACCCCATCAAAGTCTTTGTCGTCGACTGTGCCGCGTACACCTGCCGTGATCGAGAACTGATCGTTTATCGCGTAAGTGCCTTGGCCAAATACCGCGATCGAGTCCGTGGTCGAGTCGATCGAGAATGGGAAGATGAAGACCGTATCGAGAGACAGTTCTTCTTGGAAAAGATACAGACCGGCAATCCAGTCCAATGCCCCTTGGCCGGTTTGGCCGATGGTAAATTCCTGGCTGAACTGATTCTGATCCGTTTCTTGTAGATAGGGGAAGCCGATCCGTGTGCTCAATTCGTCTTCGAGTTCACGGTAAGCGGTGATTGATGTGAAATCTAAACCGCCCAATTTGCCTTCAACACGCGCCATAATGCCGGTGCTTTGTAACTCTTGCTCATAAGCTGAGAAACAGCCAAGCGGCAGTAACCCGCCAGCTGGGCATGTGGTGCCTGGAAGAGGTTCGATGGTGAAGATGTCATTATCGGCATCATTTCCTGGCGCCGCCGAATCCGGAATTGGATCCGAGTTATCATCCGTATGATCCACCGCAATCAGAACGCTCCAATCCTCATTGAAGTCGTGGCGAAGCGACGCTCTCAAAGCCAGTGTGTCGAGCGCACCAACATCGTCGCGCGCCGTCGAAGCCAGAGGTCCATTTGGATTCAGTTCGTGGAAGCCACCGCGCGTTCTGGAAAACGCCGTCAAGCGGAAGGCGGTTTGATCAGCAAGGGCCAAATTTGCGGTCGCTTTGAACTCTTGGCGATTGAAGTTGCCAAAAGTTGCGCTCATCTTTCCGCTGTTTTCAAATTGCGGCTGCACGGAGGTCAGTTTAATCGCGCCGCCCACTGTGTTGCGTCCATAGAGCGTGCCTTGTGGTCCACGCAGGACTTCCAATGACTCCAGGTCGACCACATCAAAGAGCGACCCAACAGAGCGCCCAATGTAAACGCCGTCGACATAAATACCGACCGCTTGATCAACCGCGCCGCGGCTTTCATCTTCACCAACACCGCGCAGGAAGATTCTTGCCGCGCTCGCGGTACCAGTATTAGTGGCGATATTGATATTCGGCACTTGCGCCGTGAGATCTCGAATGTTGAGGACCTGCTTGTCCTCGAGCTGTTCTGATGACAGCGCTGTGACCGCAACCGGCACATCTTGCAAATTCTCTTCGACGCGCTGTGCCGTCACATTCACTGTGCCGAGGCGTCGGGCGCTATCTTCATCAGCATCTTGTGCCAGGGCTGGCGCGCAGAACGCCGTCGACAGAGCTGTCACTGCTGATGCGCAGATCAGTGTCTTTTTCATATCCGAAATCTCCTCAAAAATCGGGTGGATCGCTTCTCCCAATTCAAATGATATATCTTTTTTCAAAAATGGCGAGATTTGTCCGGTCATTTGCAGAAAAGTTGTGACAAAATTGTCTCACTGTCCCGCAACAGGGAGCCCTTGAATCAGCAAGACATCGAACTCGCCCCAAGCATTGTCGATCCGCGCCCGGCGCAAAACGTCATAGCCTTCGCTGTTCCAAAACGCCCGCGCAGCTTCGGCATTCGGCCATTCGCTTAGGACGTAGCTTGGCGGTGCATAATCGCCCTCCAACACTTCAATGCCCGGCCCACCGCCTAGGGCCAAGTAACGCCCGCCGTGCGCTTCATAGAGCGGCGGGAGCTTTGCCGCGTAGCCCTCCATAAAGGCGGGGCGATCAAACACTTCGCCAAGGACGATCATATAGGCGGAAGGCTCCGGCGGCGGCGTTTCGCTGCTCGCTTGTTGCATCGGAAGCCCCACACAGGCGGCCACTCCTATACCACCGCATAGACCCAAAACGCTTCCCGCGATAAATCCTTTCATGATTTCCTCCGACTGGCTGGACATGTTGGAAAAGATATATCATTTGAAGATGGAACAAACACAAGCGGAAAAACAATGGCGCACGATCTCTCTCAACCAACCATGGTCACTTCGGACAAAACCGCGCGCGAAATTTTTGAGGAGGTTCGCGCCAATCCTGCACGGGCGCGATTTGGGTTTGGTGAGAAACTGGCCATCGTGAATGTCGATCCGCAAAAGTCTTACACCCGCCCGGATCTGTTTCCAAAAACGGGTTACATCACTGACCCGCGCCAGATGGAACATATTGATGCCATCTCTAAAGCGGCGCGAGCTAAGGGGCTTCCTGTTGTGTGGACACATGTGGCCTATATGGCCAATGCGGCTGATGCTGGCGTTTGGGGCACACGTACGGATACGCCAGACAGTCTACAAAACATCAAATACGGGTCAGAGCGCCACGCCTTTGATGATCGCGTGACCATCGATGAGACGGTCGATGCGGTTTACACCAAACGGATGCCGTCAGCCTTTTTCGAAACGCCCCTACAGAGCTTCTTGACCTGGCACAAAGTCGATTCCGTCGTCATCACCGGGGGATCGACCAGTGGATGTATCCGCGCCACCGCCGTCGATAGCTTGAGCCATGGCTATCGCACGATCGTCCCGATTGAGTGCGTGGCCGATAAGCATGAAAGCTATCACTTCGCCAATCTGACCGACTTGCTCATCAAATATGCCGATGTGGTTCCCGTCAGTGAAGTGCATGACGCCATCGCGGAGTATAAAGGCTGATGCACGCCGATCCCAATCTCTATGATTATTGGCCCTATGAGGCCCGCCCGAAAATCACCTGGCCAGGCGGCAAGAAACTCGCCTTCTGGATCGCGCCGAACATCGAATATTACGAGTTCGAACCCCCGCACAATGATAAGCGACCTGGCTGGCCACGCGGCAATCCAGACGTGGTTGCTTATTCGCAAAGGACTTGGGGGAACTCCGTAGGTCATTGGCGAATGATGGATCTGTTTGACAAGTATGATCTGCGCGGCTCGATCTCCCTCTCTGTCGGTTTGATCGATCACCACCCGGAAATCATCGAAGCGGTAAATGCCCGAAACTGGGAATTCTTTTCGCATGGAATTTACAATACGCGCTACTCGTACGGCATGGATGAAGCACAAGAGCGCGCTGTGCTCGAGGACTCCATTCGTACGGTCGAACAGGCCACCGGCAAGCGCATTCGTGGCTATCTCGCCCCTGCGCTGACGCACACGGAGAAAACACTGGATCTCATCGCAGAGTATGACTTCTGGTATACGTGCGACCTGTTCCAAGACGACCAACCACAGCCGATCAAAACCAAGACCGGTAAGCTCGTCTCAATGCCATACTCCTTAGAGGTGAATGACGTCATCACCTATTCCGTTCAGGGATGGAGCCCGCAGCGTTACACAGACTTGCTGATCCGGCATTTTGATCAGTTGCTCGAAGAAGGCGAACAGTCGGGCACCGTGATGTGCATCCCATTGCATGCATATCTGGTTAGCCAACCGCACCGTATTCGTGTGTTTGAGGAGGCACTGAAGCACATTTGCGCCCATCGCGATGATGTTTGGTTCACCACTGGCGCTGAGATCGCCGAATTTTATCGTGACCAATGCTGGGATCAGACCCTCGCCGATATCAAGGCGCGGGGAACAGTGACAGGAGGGACCGGTTTTGCCCCTGCCTGAGGATTACTTGATTTACCCACATCGCCGCAAAGGCTTCGACAACTCGCATTATGAGTGGGATCCCGCTGACCGGCGCCCTCCCATCGCTTTGAAGGACGGCACCAAATCCGTCGCGACGATCATTGTGCCAATTGAGTTTTTCCCACTCAATCCCCCCGCGACGCCGTTTAAACATCCCGGCGCAATGAAAACCCCCTATCCGGATCTCCGTCATTTCACGACACGCGACTATGGCAATCGTATTGGCGTCTATAGGTTGCTTCGCGAGTTCGCGAAACGCGGGATTAAAGCGACGTTCGCCATTAATGCTGAGATCGCCAAACGTTATCCGCCATTGCTCGACGCAATCAGATCCGGAGGTCATGAGGTCGCTGCGCATGGGCGCTCTACGGCGCATATCCATTATGCCGGTCTCACCGAGACGGAAGAACGAGACTGGATTGCGGATGTGAGAAACACGTTCCCTGAAGCTCAAACCTGGATGAGCCCAGCACGCAATCAGAGCTATCGCACGCTCGATCTGCTCGCGGAGGCTGGCTTCGAGATTTGTTTAGATTGGGAAGCCGATCAGCGGCCATTAGCTTTCAAAACAAGCGCAGAACCGATCTGGGCATTGCCACATTATGGCGAGTTGGGTGACTTCAAACTTCTACTGGATCGCTCTCAATCCGAAGACGAATGGGCAGATCAAATTATTGAAGCCGCGCGGTACCATGTCGCGTGCCATGACAAAGAAGGCGCTTCAGCCTTTGTGTTTACGATGACCCCTTACATTCTGGGCCAACCGTTTCGTATCCACGCTGTTCGACGGGTCCTCGACGCCCTTGTCGAGATGGACAGCCTCGCGCTTTCAACCGCGACCGAGAGTTGCGCCGCGTTCAGTGAGGTCGTGACATGAATCGCCGCGCTTTTTTGCTCAGCTCCGGTGCCGCCGCGATCGCAGCCCCGACACTTGCTCAAGGATCTTCGCCCATGCGCTATTCCGCACTTGCTCTTCAAACCGTTTGTGATGCGGTCAATCAAGATTCTACGATCGAAGATGCGCATGCCCGAATGGATCGCGCGATCAATCGCGTGCGTGGACAGATTGGTGCGGCGAAAGGCTTCCTCAAAGGGTTTAATGGCTACGACGTGAAACTGGTCGTATTGCCAGAATATTGGATGACGGGATTTCCACTCGGCGAAACACGGGAAGTTTGGCAGGATAAAGCCGCCATTCCGATGGACGGAGCCTTTCCTGACAAGCTCGCAGGATTGGCGCAGACTTTCGGGATCTATCTTTGCTCCAACCATTATGAGAATGATCCAAATTTCCCGGATCTGTATTTTCAATCCAACGTAATCTACGCCCCAAATGGCGATACGGTATTACGCTATCGTCGGATGATTTCACTCTACACGCCGAGCCCGTATGATGTTTGGGATCAATATCTCGACACCTATGGCGCAGACGCCGTCTTCCCAGTGGCCGAGACAGAGATCGGCACGCTTGGGACAATTGCGAGCGAAGAAATCCTATATCCGGAGATTGCACGAATGCAGGCCTTTAAAGGCGCTGAGATCTTCTGCCACCCCACCAGCGAAGTTGGCGCCCCGACGCTGACTCCCAAACATATCACCAAGAAGGCCCGCGCGATTGAAAATATCGCTTATGTCGTTTCAGCCAACAGCGCCGAGATTGTCGGAACGCCGGTCCCTGCGGCTTCAACCGATGGCATGTCGATCATCCTCGATTGGTATGGCAGATCGCTCGCCGAGGCCAATCAGGGTGAGACGATCAACGCGAATGCGGTGCTCGACATCGGCGCGCTGCGTGAGACGCGCCGTAAGACCGGCATGACCAACACACTTTCCCGTCTGCCAAATGCGGCTTTCGCCAGCGCCTACGGGCAAGCCAATCACGCTCCCGCCAATCGCACACCAGATGCACAAATGATCGAACGCAAAGACGCCATCGCGCAGCAACAGGCGGTGATCGACCGCTTGGTCTCTAGCGGCGTTCTAAAATAGGAGGCTTCCAATGCCGAATTTCCCCGACCATCCGCCTTTCGTCCCTCGACTTGAGAAGACGTGCTTCTTGGTCATTTGCCGAGACGGCGATGGAAGCGCTGAGCCGCGCGCAACACATCTCAAAGGCCATCTCGATCATGTCGAGAAATACTGGACTCGATATATCACGGCGGGCCCCATTCGGGAGCCCGGCGGAGACGCACTGGTTGGGTCTGTTTTCCTCGTCCTTGCGGATGACCTCGCTGACGCGAAAGCCCTCATGGAAGGCGATCCATACATCACATGCGGGATGTATGAGACGATCACTTATAACGAGTTTTCGAACTCGATCGGCCAGTATATTGGCGGCAAAATTTGGGAAAGCGCCGAAGCGATCGCGCACCGCGCTGCTGGCGGTCCAACCGAGGACCTCTCTAAGGGATTGAACGCATGACCGATCGTATGAAGCATCGCCGGATTCGCGGCCGCATTCGCTACACGTCGAAAAAGCCAGAAATGCTCGACCAGGTACGCGGCGATGAGATCTTCAACATCACCCATCATAGCGATGGCAAAATGACTGTGCGGGCGCACTGCGAAATCCACGATCCGGATCCAACCGTCATGCGCGATATTGTTTATTCCACAGACGAAAACTTCAATCCGATGGATTGCCATGTTCGGCTCACCATTGGCGACGCGTTTATGGGCTCGGGCTGGTTCCGGTTCGACTTGGATGAGTCACGGTCCGGCACGATTGAATGCGAGAGCTATGGGCCCTCAATCGGTCGGCTGTCGCAACGTGTTGAGACGGAAGGTTCGTTTGATGGTTTCGGCACACACCCGATCATCGGCGATGCCCAGATGTGCCGTGTCATTGATCGCTCCGGTGGACCAACCCGGCGCAATGTTCGCGTGTTCTTGCCCTCGCCGGATCATCGTGGCGCGACCCCTCCGATCATTTCCGAGGTCAATATTGGCTTAGAATATGTCGGCGACGAAACCGTCACAGTGGAAGCTGGGACATTTGAATGCTTCCATTTCCGCTATGTCGACGATGAAGGCCCAGGCATGGGTGGTACCCATCATCCGGCCTATGACATGTGGGTGACCAAAGATGATTTCATCTTTGTCCAAGGCGGCGTCGGGGGATATATGGCGACCTGGTACGAATTGATCGAGCTTGATCACCCGACAATCGGTTAGCCCCCAAACCCGGTGCTTGGATCACCTTGCTGAATTGCTTCTATTTCAGCGAGATCCATTGGCGGGGTGAGCCATTGCGGCTTATTCTCCTGCGCCCAAGCGAGCAATGCGGGTGGCATCTCATCTTGGCTTTCAACGCGATGCGATAGCAGGTGATAGATTGCCTGTTCGCCGCCAGCCCAAGCTGGAAGCGCGCCATAACGTTGCCAGCTCATTTGATGTGGTTCTTCCACGCTGCCCTCGGGATTGATGAAGAAGTCATAATTTTCCCAGGCTTGATACTGCGCCCCCGTCGGCAATGGAAAATCTAGGAATACCGAAGCGGTGAAGGCCCAAGTGTCACCAATTTGGCGCGCCGCAATCCCATCTTCGGAGATGATCTTACGCACACGCTCACCCGTGCCTTGAGTGACATCGCCATAGATACGGCCATTCTCATAGCGGTACTCGATCATCTGATACGGATAGGCGATCGGTTCCACTGGCTGGCCATTATACTCGGTGATCACTTCGCCGGTTTTCGCATCGGTATAGGCGAATGTCTTCCGCGTGAGATGTATGACTTTCTCGCCCGGTTCATCTGGCCAAATCACGGTCGAGCTATCAAAGCCGATCATCCCGAATAATTGCTCTCCTGACGGGTAGGCATAGATGCCGCCTTCGGAGACCCAATGCACTGGCTCACCGGTTCCAGCGCGCGCATCGACCCACACTTTCAAGACATCCGTTTCCATGGATGCTTCCACCGCTTCAGACGTTGCTTCTGTTTCAGCGACTGACGTTGCGCACGACATCAACACGAGAGTCGAAGCGACAGCTAATAAGTGTGAACGCATCAAGAAAACCTCCTAATTTCAATTGATATATCTTTTACGCCATTCTGGTAGAGTGGATCAATCGGAAATTCGGTCGCAGTATCCATTTCCAAGCATGGCTTGGCGTTTGCACATAACGAGGATAGACCAAACGAAATAAAGACGGATTGGACCCATGCCAGATACCGCAACCATGACCTTTACCCCGGCCGACATTGATGAGTCGGCTGGCATTCCGTTGTATCAGCAGATCTATGATTTGCTGCGCGCGCGGATCATGGATGGCACAATGGCGCTGAATGACCGCCTGCCGGCCGAGCAAGATTTGACCCAGGCCTTAGGCGTCTCGCGCATCACCGTGAAGCGCGCCATGAATGAATTGGCTGTGGCGGGTCTTGTCCGCCGTCAGCGCGGGATAGGCACCGTGGTGATCTATGATGTCGCTGCCCCCACCGTCAAAGGCAGCTTCGAGACCATGATTGATGGCCTCACCCGCATGGGGGTCGAGACTGAGGTTCAATTGCTCGATTGCACCATCGGAACGGCCAGTCCGGCGATCGCTGAAGCCTTGGAACTGACAGGCAAAGTCACCAGCGTTCAGCGCATTGTCCGCCTGCGCCGTCTTGA
Organism: Henriciella sp.; assembly: GCA_013213825.1. Classification (GTDB taxonomy): domain Bacteria; phylum Pseudomonadota; class Alphaproteobacteria; order Caulobacterales; family Hyphomonadaceae; genus Henriciella. Next base: position 1,655 of record JABSQA010000094.1, on the reverse strand, counting down.
TGGTGAGCCCTTCTCTTACCTTGTCACATATATCCCTTACGATGTGTCCGAGGGCTATGATGACGCGCAACTGGCGACTGAGTCACTGATTACGCTTTTAGAGCAAGCCGGACATGCCCCAGTAGAGGCCGAGCAAACCATTACAGCCACGTCCGCCGAACCTGCCGTGGCGGTCAACCTTGGCGTCGCGCCAGGGTCTCCATTGCTACGGATCCACCGCGTTATGCGAGACGCAAAGGGTCGGCCTGTTCAAGATATTACAGCGCATTATCGCGCTGACCGCTTCGAATATCATATGCGTTTAAACCGCAATAATGCGGCAGAAGCGGACTGGACCACCGAAAAGTGACAATCTGACCCTCGCCAGACCAGATTTAAATGGTATATCATTTAAATCCGGAGGATTTTGGTGTGCTCGATCAGGCCCTATTTGCGCTTCTGCACGTATTGGTCTTCGTCTATTGGTTAGGCGGTGATCTCGGCGCGTTTTATACCAGCCATTTCCTCACCCGATCGAACGTCTCTGCGGATCGTCGCTTCATGGCGGCAAAGATTGTCGGTGATGTCGACATGGCTCCGCGCACAGCTCTGATCCTCACTCTTCCGACCGGCTTGCTATTGGCCGAGGCCAAAGGGTGGCTTGCGCTTGGATGGCCGATCCTTGGCGTGATTTCTCTTATTTCCCTCATCTGGTTAGCGCTTGCTTGGAAACTTCATTTTGAGCACGACAGCCCGCCCGCCTGGATTAAGCTTACCGATACGACCCTCCGCTACGGGCTGATTCTGGTGCTCATCATTGCCGCTGCCATGGCGCTAACCGGGTCCATCACACTGCCACTCTTCCTAGCGCTGAAGATGCTGGCGCTTGCAGGCTGTATCGGCCTTGGACTTTACATTCGCAGAGTGTTGAAACCACTCGGCCCTGCACTCGCGGGCCTGACGGGCGACCATAGTGCTGCTGCTGAAGCTGATCTTGCCCTCACGCTCAATCGCGCCAGACCGCTCGTTATGGGCATTTGGGCACTTCTACTCATTGCTGCTTTTCTCGGCCTCTGGACGCCGACCTCATTCTAGGAGACTTTTAAACTATGGCTGACGATCTAAAATCCGCTGCCGACCTATCCGGCGTCCTTAAACAAAAACTTGGCGAAGCAGGTCTGAAAGACGACACCGCTGAACGTGAGTTCATGAGCCAGGACATTTGGGCAAAGGGCGACACCGCGTCCTTCGTCGCGACGCCGAAAAACCTAGAGGAATTGCAAGTCGCGGTGCGTGCAGCGCACGAACGAGGAATCTCTCTAAATCCGCGCGGTGGCGGATATTCCTATACAAAAGGCTACACACCAGATCGCGACAACGTCGGCATTCTCGACATGTCGAACCTAACAGAGATCGTGGAAATCAACACGGACGATATGTATGTCACTGTGCAAGCAGGGGTGACTTGGGCGCAGCTTTACGAAGCGCTGAAACCCTTGGGTGTTCGCACGCCTTTTTGGGGGCCATTATCCGGTATCGGGTCTACAATTGGCGGCGGTCTCTCTCAAAACAATGCGTTCTTTGGCGCAGGAAAATACGGCACGACTGGCGAGAGCCTTCTGTCTATCAGCGTCGTGTTAGCAGATGGCTCGCTCGTCAAAACCGGGACCGCGGGC
>JABSQA010000093.1 GCA_013213825.1 Henriciella sp. | reverse complement strand
CGATGAAAACACCAACCTTGGCGGGGCCGCGACCGGGCGGGGCTATCTCAGCGGCTTGGGCGGTGATGAATCATCTCGGCATTGAGGGCGATAAGAGATTGCAGGGCCAAGTCTGCGCGACGCGCGAGCGGGTTCAAGACGGCGTCAAACGCCTCGGTTTTGAAGTTTTGGGCAATCCTATGCTCGGCTTGATTGCGTTTCGTCATCCGGATCACCATGCCTTTGCCATTTATGGCGAAATATATCGGCGCGGTTGGTTCACCTCAGTGACCAAACAGCCGCCGAGCTTGCATCTCATGCTGTCGCCGAAACATGCCGATTTCATTGATGATTATCTCAGTGATTTGGAGGCCAGCGTAAAAGCCGTAGCCGACGCCGCCGATGCTGAAAAACTAAAAGTCGACGCGCGATACAGTTGATCTGCAAAAAAACGATTTCTGCGTTGGACAAGCGCGATGAGGGGAGCTAAGACACCGCTTCCCTGTTTGGCCTGCCCGGGTAGCTCAGGGGTAGAGCAGCGGATTGAAAATCCGCGTGTCGGTGGTTCAAATCCGCCCCCGGGCACCACTAAAATCAATGACTTAGCAAGATTTTAGTAGATGCTCGGACATCGAACTCACACGCAACTCACACGCAACGAGACCTAAAAAATCATCGATAGCGGCGCTAGCCTTAGACAGGTGCGCTGGGTCGAACGGAGCATAAATCTCAGTCGTGGTGAAATCGGGCGTCTTATGGCCAAGCTGGGCAGATACTTCCCATGCAGGAACGCTTTGCATTCTGAGCCAACGAGCAATCGTGTGTCGGAAAGAGTAGGTTTGTACATTTCCTTCAAACTTGCAGTCTGCGACTAATTTACGCCAACTGGTTTTAACCGACGATACGGGCTTTCCGTTGAAGCTGATAAGCATCGAACCCGACGCGTTTTCGGACCTCGCAATCGCGTAGTCACGAAGTTGAGCGGGCAACTTAACGGTGGGACGGTACTTATTATTTTGCTGGCGTCCTGGTGGATTCAAGTGCACCAGGTGACGCTCGATATCGATTTGATTGACGTTCATATCAAGGATTGCGCCTGTTCGAGCCGCTGTACCAAGCATGAATGCCATGAGTGTTCGGATGTGAGGCTGTTTTGCGAGAGCAAACAACTTTGCGACTTCATCAATTTCGAGTGGCCGACCTTTCGGTTGCGGCTTGGGCGGTTTCACCAAGGGAATATAAGGAACCTGAGCAATCTCGCCGCGTTTCCATGCCCAATTGAGGGCGGATTTGCCGATCAGCAAACAAGTCCGAACAGAAGCGAGGCTCATGCCACGAGTGTTGTGCAGCCAATCACGGAACTTGGTTTGCTGCTCCTGATCGGACGCTTGCTCAACCGTAGCGTCTTGATGGAAGTCGAGCCAGTATTTGAGGTTACGCTTAACATCACGCGCAGACACAAGTGTCTGGCCATGGTGCTCATAAAATCGTGCAAAAATTGCCGCGATTGTGGCTTCAGTCACTTCCTGTTTGGGTTTGGTGTGCTGAAGGACGAACCAGTCAGTGAGCTTTTGCTTGGCTAACTCAAAATCCGATTCGCGCAAGCTAGCGCGTCGCGTTTGTCGAGTTCTGGAGTCGTACCATGTGCGGCACCAAACTCCGCTTCTGGCTTGTTTAGACAGCCAGTAGTCGCCGACTTGGAATTCTCTGTTTTCGTTGGAGCGAGGCATGGGGTTTCCTCTGTAGGGCTAAGGATGAATTTGACGAGTTGAAAACCGAAGTAATAGACTTTGCGAGCTGACAGCTTGGAACAATCGATGCGACCAGCTTTCCTAAGCTTTGCCAGTTCGTTGACGGAGTAGTCTATTAAGGGCGCGGCATCTGTTTCAGTGTAGCGCATATAAAGCTCGATGCCGTTGGCATCAGCGATGGCTTGGTAGAACTGAATGTCCGCTGCGTCGATCATTATCGATCCATGTCTCTATCACGCTCACGTTCTAAACGTTCTCGCAATTGAATAAGGCGATCATCTAATGAGAGGTTGTGGCTTTGTTTTTCTAGGAATGAAGTGTGTTCGATTTCAGCTTTTTTGAAGTCCTGGTGGGCGAGCTTGTATAACTGGGCGGCCTGTTCCAGCATCGGTAACATATCACTGTCGGGACCGAGGCGATAAAACGCCGAAAGGCTTTCTCCTTCGTCTAATGGGATATCGCCGTATTTTGCACTTTCGATTAGTTGAAACAGTTTTTCGCTGCTGTTCTGAAGTTGGAATTCTACGAACGCTTTTGCCGCCGACATATTGGTGAAAGTTTTGGCCAGCACTTTATCAAGTGTTGTAGCGGCGTGTTGAAAGGTATCTGAAGCGCGTGCCAGGCGACGCTCTGTTTTGGTCAACTCGTTACGGGCTTGGCGTTCGCTTTCGGTTAGTTCGCGTTGCTCAGCGTTTTGCCGTTTTTCCGCCTGTCGGTTCGCACGTTCCAACTGCACTCGTAAAATGGCGGCCTCGACTTTGGCAGGAACAGGGACGATTTCGTGCTCCCAATCATAGACACGCTGTCGAGAATACGTTGTGGCGGCCTTACCGTTGTCAGAGTGCGCGGCGATCTGCTCGGAAAGCCATAGCCCGAATTCCTTATAATTCATGCGGAGTTGCTGGCGGTGGCGTGTCAGTTCTTCGGCTTTCATACCAAGCGATCCTTGGCCAGATAAAAAATAAAATGAGTACAAAGCATACATTTAAGTTGCATGCAACTAAAAAAATGAGTACAACGCTAACTCTCTGAATGAGTACGAAAGGAGTGCTGCATGAAAGGGAGTCATCTCGAAAAACCCGCTTCGTCACTCCTGGAAAGGGTCGGCAAAGCGGTATTTTACTTGATTGGGTATGCCGTCGTTTTTGGTTTAGCCGGATTGTCCATATGGGCGGTTGGGACGGTTCAAATGGTAAGCCGCCCTGAAGGCGATATCATGCGATATTGGTATCTCATCGCATTCGTTGCGATGGAAGTATGGGTCGTTATCGGCCTTACGGTCGGAGCTTTGCGCGCCAAACAGGGAGCGTGGCTTGCATCTTTCATCGCCTTTGCGATCTGGGTGCCGGCTCTCGGTCTTTCTGCAATGCAAGAAAGTCGATTTCACGTTCTGTTTGACAGCAAAATCGATGCTGAGGCAGCGCCAGAGCTGGAACTACGTGAGAGCGCTCTCAAACGCGTTTCCGAGTTGGAAAGCGAACTCAAGGCGCTTGGCGAACCAAAACGTTCACCAGCCGCGATTGAGGCCGAATATCATCGATATAAAGATCGTCCCAAGTATCCGACTAAGACCGCTCAGCTCTTGAGCGAACTAGAGGATGCCCGCGCTTATCAACTCAAATCGCAAGAGTTGGCGAACCATCGCCAGACGCTTGTGAATACGGCCAGTCTTGCTGCTGAAAACCTCGATGCCAAGAAAGTCGGTCAGACTTTCACGGTTCCACTCATTGGGTGGAATGTGTCGAGTGATTTCACGGTTTGGGTTTTGATTGCGACAATGATGGCAATCAAATCGCTAGGACCGTGGCTGCTGTTTGGCTCTGCGCTTCGCAAAGGCGAAACAGCGTCAGCGCAAGACGGCGAGGTCGCAATTGAAGCGTTAGAAACAAACGTGGATGAGTCTCTTCCCGTTGAAGAGGGTGACAATGTTCAGTGGATCTACACGGAACGTGAAGATCGAGACGGTAATAAGCGCATGGTGCGCGTACCCAAAGCAAATGCTCTTTGAGCAAAATCGAAGGCTCCCGGTTTACCCGGGAGTCTTCACTCTTTCTCGTTGGCGTCTAATCCTCTTAAGTTGAAGTCAGCGCCCATATTCATCAGTTTCTCATCTGCCGCTTCAAGCATGAATCGATCGACTGACATTCCTCTTTCCATACAGAAAATTTTCAGCGCCGTACGAGCGTATTCAGGGGCATACGTAATGATTGGCTTTTTGCCCTGGCGAGATGGAGCGACGTACTTGGTGGTAGTAGCGGTTGGTTCGTCATTGGCGTCGCGTTTTTTATTCAGCTTTCGATCTGGTCGTTTATTCTGGTTCACGTTTGTTTCTATTCCTAGGTCTTTGGCTTTCATGTAGTTGGTTCCTTATGCTGTCAGGGCAGCTTCTTGTTCAGTTTCAAGTCCGAGATCGATCATCAGCCAGTTATAGAGACCAGCGATTTCTTCTGCTGCTTTGCTTCGAGGGGCGTACTCTTGAACGCCGAGCCCCTTCTCGTTTGCATCATCGAAGGCTTTCCGGTTGCAGATAATTTCGCCAGCAATCGGAAAGTGGTGATCTTTAGATATTTTTTTGGCTGCACTTTTGGTTTGTATCGGGGCATTGTGTCTGCACTTATTCAATACCACTGCGGCAGGCTTTTCTTGTTCTTTGGCGAGCCGCATCGTCTGTTTTATAGCTTCGATATCAAAAGAACCCGGGGTCGTTGGTATTAAAATATAGTCTGAGTGCTTCACGATATCGGTGGCCGCGTGCGTAGAGTTTGCTGGCGTGTCTATGAATAGGACATCGTAGCCACTGTTGTCGGCTTCGGCGATGGCCATTTCAAAACGGCTCGGTTTAGCGCCTCTGACCACGGGTTGCGAACTATCGACGGTTTCAGATTTTTCTCTTTCGTCTGCCCAGTTCTCGGCAGTGGCTTGAGGATCTAAGTCTAAAATCCCGGCTTTCAGCCCATTTTTCACAGCTTCTGTTGCTAGATTGATGGAGATGGTCGACTTTCCGGTACCGCCCTTTCGAGCCATAACGGATACGACCACGAGCGGTTGATTTGGCGTTGCCGTAGGTGTTTGACCTGACGGGTATGGCGGAAATACTCTCACTTTGGTGACCCTTTTAGCGCGGGCTTATTCCCGGGCTTACAAATGGTATGGGGCTGTGGATCGAGTTTACAAGTTATCATGTTATCATGAGTACATTTGCAGCCCTCGGAGTGTGATACCTTGGCAACATGTTATCATGATATCATGTGAGCAAGTTGACCTGTTATCATGTAATCATGATGGAGTGTTTATATGTTAGCATGCGCGCATGCTAAAATGTAAACATGTAGTCGTGATATCATGATTTCATGCAGGTCTTGTTAGCATGATATTATGATCAGTTCGGTTCCATACGTTGCAAGCATACGAGTGAGCGTCACCCACATGGGCTGAGACGATAGGCTCAGGGAGCGCAGCGAGTAGGGAGCGTGCAGCGCTGCTGCCGTCAAACGTCATTTATGTCTGTTGAGTAGCTTGTGCTTTAGCTCTTGCTCGGTCGATAGTTGAGGGCGACACGTTGAGGATTTGGGCGGCATACTCGATGCCATGTTCGTCGGAAAGGCGTATAGCTTCTCTTTCTTGATCAGCAGAAAGTGCAGGGCGACGACCAAACTGCACACCGGCCGCTTTTGCGCGTTCGCGGCCTTCTCTGGTGCGTTCTAAAATCAACTCACGCTCAAATTGAGCGATACCTGCGAATACGGTCGTAATCATTCGACCTTGCGGGGTAGAGGTGTCTGCCCATGGCTCTTGCAACGATTTGAAGTAAGCACGCTTCTGCGTGATGGCTTCAACAGTGTTGAGCAAATCCGCTGTCGATCGCGCGAGGCGGTCTAGTCGCGTAACCAGCAAAGTGTCGTATTGCTTTAGGCTACTGATCGCCTCCACCAATTCAGCCCTGTCTGATTTGGCACCTGACTCTTTTTCCTTGAATATTTGCTCCGCTCCGGCCGCCTGCAAGGCTTCAACCTGAGCTTCATAATTCTGGTCTTTCGTGCTAACCCGCGCGTATCCGATAATCGTCATAAATCGAGCCTAACATAGACCGGACTTTTGACGCCAACTTTTGACGCCTGAAAAATGCAATAAAATCAAAACCGAGTGCCGAGCGTCAAAACTCCTAAGATTTGACGTCCGCACTCGAATTGACAATTGAATTGCTATCATCACGAGCAAAGATTCTCGTCTGGCAGACACGAAACCCGAAATCTCAAATTCGCCTCTGTGGTGCTCTGCGGTCAAGCGCCAGAGTCGATTAGTAACGGAGCCGAATGTTGGTGTTTACCCAGAGGCAGTCCTGTTGAGTCTAAGAATATCTCCACATTGCTCGATCAGTTGGGAAATTCCAAGCTCCGTCCGAATCTAGGCCGTGCAGGGCGCGCGCGCCGATCAGTTTATCAACTGCGACATCAACCGCCGAAAGAATATCAAAAACATAGTCAAGGCGCATTGCGTCGTAACTGGCGTCGTCCTTCATATAACGAAACTCATGCGCTTTGTGCTTTTCGTGGAGGTATGAGACCAATACTTCGCAATCGGTGGCATAAAAGCCCTTCGATTTCGCTTCCTCATAAAGGTTTCGCAGGTTGTGCCGAAATTCGAAGCTCTTGAGGGTTTTCTCTGAAACACCTTGGTGCAGTAAAACCGTTTTCAAATAGAGCTCCATAGAAAACCCGATTAGCAGGTGAAAGCTGAGAAAAAACGTAAGATCGTTCTGGAGACTAATACGGGCGTCTCCAATCATCATCGCAAACGCTGATTGAGCGTATGCTCGAGCAGTCGAATAAGTATTGAGGGCTGTCATAATGGCGGGCGTCTATTAATCAATAAAGACCAATTACTCTAAATTCTCGTACTTATCTACCGGGGGACTTTCGCCCCCCGGATTGTCGACCATCCGAGCGCACGCGTATTAACTTGACTTCGGCGTGGGCTTTGGCGGCAGCAAGATAATCTCGCCGCTGATGGGTAGGGATTTGAGCTTGATGCGCAAATTCCCTTTCTCGGTCCGCCATGCAGCCCCGCACTCGTCAAAGCTTGTTTTCCGTTGATCGCCTGACCCGGTATGAGTCATAGCGTATGCGCGCAATTCTGGCTGTTGTCCGGCCATCATTGTCTCCAATGCATCTAAATGTTGAGAGATAAGTGCGCAGGGAGATTCAAAAAAATCCCATTGCCTTCAAGGTTTAGGGCAGGGGATACAGTTTACAACCCCTAGCGGTTGTTATCGCGGTCTCTGTCGCGCTGACGTTCGCGTTTTCGATCAAATCGGGCTTCTTTTTTGGTTTTGTCGTTCACGTAGTCTTTAAAGCTACCGAGCTTGTTATGCATCTTCTTAGCGTTCATTTTCGGCGGCAAAAGTTTAGAGAATTTTGCATATCTTCCGCCGCGATAAATCCGAATACCAGCTTTCGCTTGTTTCAACTCAAGGCCACGCCGATTAAGCCGACCATCTAGATCCTTCCAATCGGTGGCGGTGGACATTGTATGATTGAGGTCTTCGCGAAGCTTCTGCTCGTCGGTTTTGGACATCTGGCGGCCTTTGTCTTCACCAGTTCGCTTGCCTAATTCCATATCATATATGCTGTATCCACGTGTCTTGCCGTATTTATGGGTTTTGACCCAATCATTTCGCTGTTCTAGCTCCATGCATTTGTTGCGAATGTCATATCGGTCACCATCTCCGCGCCAAGCGCGCCCCGTTTCTGGATGTACGCGATTGATCGCGAGGTGCATGTGCGGATAGTCCTTATCGGTATGTTCTTTCATGTAGACTTGATGCTCAGTGAGACCGAGATGTTTCAACATGGCATCGGCGGAATTGACCATATCTTTGGGCGTGAGCGTATCGTTTTCATGCCAGGCCAGGATCAAGTGATAGACAGGCTTTTGGACGCGTTTAGATAGCTTCGACGTAGCATTCATGATTTTTGCCGCGACCTCTGGATCATCATTTGGCAGATTGCGAACGGCGACAAACCCGTCGCGGTCTTCGTCACGGTCATTTCCGTATTCTAAGTAGTTTATGAGCCCCGTAAACGAACCGCCGCGTGATGATGTGCCTATCATTTGGCAGTCGCTATCTTAGCGAGCACTGTGTGCAAGGCGTCAATGGCGTGTTGAAATCCGGTCGGCTCTACAATCCGTCCGGTGTTCACATCGCGGGCGATTTGATTGATGTTCGTTCCAATTTTCGAGAGCTGAACCAGCAGCGCATCGTCAATGACTTTTGCTGGATTTTGAAGCCGGGGAACCGTGCCCATAATCAAGCTGCGAGCATAGGGCGCGTTTTCCTTAACGACGCTCACCATGGTCGCCGCAATAAGCGTGGCAAGCTCAAACACGTTTAGCTGCACCTCGATTTTGTGAGGCCGATTATTATCGACATGTTTGTGGTAATCGGACGGGACCGAAGCAAGCGGGATATCACGAAGGATTAGCCCTCGAATATAAGGCGCGCGCTCGCGTTTATGTTCGCCGGTAAGCTGGCTATCGAGATGACAAAGCTCGAAGTCGCTTAAGGGGACAAACAGCCGGAACATCCGGCGTTGATCATCTGGTAGGGCGTACCCTTTTGCTGGCATCGGTCAGCGCCTCCCTGGCGCAATCAGGGTGCCCGCTGCAGAAGCGCAAGTTGAGCGAATTGAGGACCAAAGGGACGAATTTCGTGGGTGCATAATCTGTATTATATACAGATATACAATAACTTGCCTACCACTATTAGAGAGATGCGGATTACTATAACAGATTTTGTGTTACTGGTAATATGCGATGACTAATCCGCTGCTCTACAGCGCTTTTATCCTTCGAATAGAATAAAATTGGTTTAACGCGGACAACCTGCAATAATGGGCAGGGCAGGCCATCGCCGCAGGCGACTAATGCGCCAATAGACTGTCGGGGTGGTCGGTCACATCATCTAGGAAAATATCGCCATAGAATTCGAGTTTGATACGTCCATCGACTTCAACCAATCGAGCAATGTGAGTGAACAAGGATTTCACTTCGCCTGTGTGCGGGTTTACTCGCTCGCGCGCCATCATAAGGACGCCATTTTTCTCAACCACATTGCCAAATAATTGGCCAGAATGGCCATTGCCAGACTTGGCTTGCCAGGCCGCGCCAACTTCTTTTTGTTTATTCTCGCAATCCATATGAAAGCGAGCTGTTGGGCGAAGCCCTTTTTTGCGATTCTCGTCTGTTGCCATTTCGCAATGCCCCCTTGTTCGTATTAGTTGCGCTCAATGCCGTGCTAGGTGCCGTGTACGTTGCGCCAGAGCGCAATCGAGTGACCGGCAAGGTGTGGCATATCAATCATGATTGATCGCCCCGAAACTCAGCGAGCACGGTATGGTGATCGCGTCTAGCACGCAATCCCATTGCCCGGTCTTTCAACCCGCGCCACTCGGCCAAGCTGGCTGCCCGTTGATAGATTTTGGCAAAATGTGCGTACTCTAAACCATCGATTTGAATCGCTGTCGGATCTTCACCGCCTAAATATTCCCGCAAGTTGCGGAATGAAGGTCTGATCGGAGATTTGAGTTTGATCACTAGAATCAGTGTAACGTATCCAAAGCTCCAGTGCACGCGAAAACGCGTGCAAGATCCGGAACCAGGATTGAGCCTTCTAAGTTTAGGTTCTCAACTAAGATTGACACGGTGGCGTCACTCAACTCCTTCAAATAAGCGAGGTTGGAGTTTTGACTGATTGTAGATGTGTCAGCGCCCTCAGCAGCAAAGGCGGCTTCCAAAGTCGCTTTGGTGTGGGTTGCTGCTTTGACGAGGCAGATCACGAAATGACTCCGATCTGTTTTGGCATTTTTGGTTATTGTTTTAGCTCCTTCTTGCAGGGCGGCTTGTCCGCTCTGATACGCGAGAGAGGTTTGGGGCCCGCACGGTGCCCCTCTTTAACGAAGGTAGCTAAAGGCTGGGGATTGAACCGAAGCCTGGGCAATGAAGATAGTACGAACCGCGCAAAGCGATGCCGCGCTGTTTGGAGCAATCGAACGAGTGTCGAACACCAAGGCTTCGCCCGCCTCAAGGCACGCTCCGCTCTTCGGCCTTGACCCAGCCCACACCTTGGAGGTGGAGCTGCTCATGCCAAAGTGGACAAATCCATTTCGGCGAAATGTACTGAGAAAATTGTTTTTGTCATCAGGGGCTTGAACGTGATAATTCTTGTTCCATACTGTCCGTATACAAATTAACTCAATGGAGGAAACCATGTATGAGCTTAAGTCAAGATTTGGCGAGTACGGAGTTCATTTTAGATGAAGTCGCAGCTGAGCTGGGAATAACATACGAAGCGTATAAAGGGGCACATGCGAAGATCGCCGCGAAATACAACGTCAACATAAAAACACTCGTTGAGATTGCTGTGCCTGAGCACCAATGGCATCGCAGGTCAGACTACACAATTGACAGACTGGTTGAAACGAAAGCCACAAGCTCAGAAGCCATCGAAGGAGGTTCTCGCATGGCGCAAGCTTTCGCTGAAGACCGCAATCAAGGGACTCTCTCAGGTGATTCTTGGTTCAACTCGCTGGTCAATTCGATCCAAACCGCCTTAAATGATGACGCTAGTATAGAAACTTCGATTTAATCACTGCTGCGCAGTTCACACGGGAATTGTCCGCTTGTAAAAACGTCCTGACAGTTCAGGATGTTTTCATGTGGAACAACAATTTACCGGAAAAATCCATCAAGTTTGAAAAGGCGGCGTTGGAAGCACTGTTCCCATATATTCCGGGTTACAAATTCAAACCCCGAAAACCATCACAAAATCCGTTGGACGCGATCAGTTTCGCAACAATGAATAAGCGAAAACGTCGACGCGTCGCAAACTTAGTAAGTGATGGTGTTTGGAAAGGAATGAAAGATTGGTTGCGCAGCACGGATGAGCGCGGCGACACATCGAAAAGCGTTTTTGAAAAGTATGAAGAGACGCTTTGGTTGTTTGAGCAGGTTCGCCCGTATCTCGATGAAGAGGAATCACAGACGCAGAAAGGTAACATAAACCGTGCCAATGAGGTTTATGAGGAGTTAATCAACTACCACTTGAAAAAGGCCTGTCAGGAGCTTGAAGCCGCTGATACAGCTCGTCGAGAACAGGGTCTTTTTCGAGAACGAGCCGCACTTGCTCGACAGCAAGCTTATAAAGGACCACCAATCTTGGCGTTGGAATTCCCACTGGATTGGAAACGTGTTTGGGACGAGCGGCGTATCATGGGTTTGGGCTCTGCAAAGCGATACGCCCCGCATATGATCGCACCGTATAGCGGATTAAAAGACGGATTAGATGCCCCGCTCATTGGCATGTGGCCAGACAGGTTTCGTAAGCTTGATCCAACACTGGTGGTGGATAGGAGCGAACGACATTTGACATCCGTTATGATTACTGGAGGCGGTAAATCTGCGTGCCATATCATTCCAACATTGCTGACCTACAAAGGCTCGCTAGTGGTGATGGACACCAAAGGCGACCTTTATCGAGCGACGGCTGACCAATTGCGTTCGAAAGACAAAAAAGTCCTTCGCCTAAATTTGTTCGAGGAGAATTCTCCCGACAAATTTAATCCATTCGATTTCATCGGTGGGCCATTGTCGAAAGGTTTTCAGAAGAGAATTCGTCTATTTGTTTCGAACTTAATCGATCAAAAACAAGCGTCAGGAGATAGTGCCTACTGGTTGCAACAGGCCGATCAAGCAATACGAGCGATCACCGAATACCTCCTTGCGCAGGCCCCTGAAGGTGAGCCTAAGAATATCGAGGCGATGCTGAAAATGGCGAAACATCCGCGCGGCATTAAACGAACCGCAGAAGCCTTGAAGCAGTTTGCAGATTCAGAGAGTTATCCGCTTGAGTGGTCAGAGGGTTTAATCAGAACGTCTGAGGATTGGGACAAACAAGCGCCGATAACGGAAAGCGAGATTAAAACCGTGCTCGATCCGTGGGATGAAGTCGTGCAGGGCAATTCACTCACTTCGACGTTTCACCCTAGCGATTTGGTGGAACACGCGGATCATGGAGAGCAATTCGTACTTTTCATCGATATGCCGAGCGGCTTGGGTAAAACCTATGAGGCGGTTATCCGCACCGTGCTCGTTTGCATCATTGACGGCATAAAAGAGGAACGTTCCAAGGGTGAGAAGCGTGGATTACCCGTACTGTTTCTGCTCGATGAGTTTTTGAATTATGGACGTGTAGAACCAATCGCAAAGGGGCTTACGGATCTGCGTAGTTACGGCATTCGTATTTGGACGTTCATCCAGAATGTGAAGCTACTAGAAGATTTGTATCCCGGTGAGTGGCAGACATTTCTCGACAATGCGAGCGTGATTTATGGAGCAACGAATGATGACGAAGCGGCTAAAAAACTGAGCGAAGCTTTTGGGGACGTCACGTATCAAGTGACGTATCAGGAAACTCGCTACGAGAAAGAAGGCACGGGGATTTACGATCAAATAGAAGGGGTGAATCCGTATGGCCGCCAGAACGAGTTCGGTTACTGGGAAGCGACACCAATAGTGCACCATAAAGAGCAAACTATGCGTCAACCGATCGTGGAGGAGCGCATCCATCACCAAACAGAAGAGATTGTTCCTATTCGCGCAATCAACAATTTGCCTCTGCCCTGGCAAATCATAAGGCCTATTGGGTCTCCGCCCGTACTGTGCGCGAAACTCCCTCACTTTGATCCGATATTCAGCGTGGGTTGAAAGGCGAATGAGGCTGAACTTAGCCGTCCTAATTGCGACAGTATTCATCTGCGTCGCAGCGATTAGTTTCGGAGTTGAGCGGCGACTGGCATTCGCTAGCTCTATTGCTTTCGCGGCTTTGTCCTGGTGGGCTGGACACTACTTCTTAGGTGAAATCACTTCTAAACAAGTGAAGCCTCAAGAATTAGGCGAGGCTGACGCTTTGACCGACCCTTGGGCGAAAGCCATTGCTGGCAGCATCATGCAAGAATTGCAAAAAGACAACCTCGATCGCTGGTCGATGAGTTCGAAGTTAACTGCGAGCAACGATCGTCAGGGCTGGATTAGGTTCGGTGTTGCTATCTTAGTTATTGCTGGGGCTTTTGTATGGTTAGAACGCACGAGCCATGGCGTGAGGGAAATGGTTTGCACGCGCTATCTTGGGGAACCCGCAAGATACTCAGATCGGTCTTGTCCTTGGGTGACCAATTACGGGGCTGAAATGGCGGCGCGTGAACAAGTTAGAGTTGGAGAATATCGAGCAACTTTGAAAGCCATCGATCGGTTTGAAATTGAAGGTGTTGATCCAAATAATCCAGCTCACGCGACTGAGGGGGCGGCGTGGTTGTATAAGCGAGTTGGTTGTTATGGGCGGGAAGAGTATTTGAACGCTCCGCTAATGATCAAACACAGGGTGACTTTCAACAATTGTGCTGTGTGGACGGGCTACAACTAATCAATGTCAATGCTGAGTGCGTGGCGCTTCGGATAGCGTTTGAGATTTGTTTCTCTGTAGCGATATTTGGGCGGGTATTCTAACCGGCGCTGGCGTTTCAACTCTTTTCGCGTTTTGTAAGGCGTCGGGTACTTTGTGTGCCCGCTAAGGGTCAAGCGCACTAATTCTTGCCATGTAATCGTCAGAGGTGAGGCGTCAGGGGCAACGCGCTCGAGCCAGGCTTTCCAACGCTCAAAGACTGAAACAACGCTCTCTCGGCGAATGTGGTCGATATCGAGGCCATAGTGGCTAGCACCAACCATCTCTACATCAACCCGCCAATTCGGGTTCAACTGTTTGGGGTAGCGTTTCGGATGAATGAACACTTCTGCAAGTTTGTTCCCGGCTTCGTCGGATGCGATATAGTCGAAGACCAGGCGAAAAACGGGACCACGTTCTGGGTGACGTCGTGGTTTCAAATCGTAGATCTCGTCGGTGTGTTTTGTCATTGTCAACGCCGGTTTAAAAGTGCCCCACCTGGCCGATTGAAAAGGGACCCACCTA
>JABSQA010000092.1 GCA_013213825.1 Henriciella sp. | reverse complement strand
TGGCATCATTGGTTTTGAATAGGATCCCGGCCTCGAATTGATTGACCCAGATCCCGCCTTCGCCAGCACCGGCATAAAGGGCAAATCGCATGCGCTCGACCATTTTGAGCTCAGCTTTGCCATCAGAAATCATTCGCTTGCTCACCGCTTCAAGCGTGAAACGCGCGAGTTTTTCGGGGGCCCCGTCCGCTTTTCGCAGCAGCTCAATCAATAGATCTATTTCGTCCAGAGAAGGGTCGTGGCCATCATATTGAACCTGGGCGATCAACCAGTTTGCTTCGCCGTCCGTAATCCAGCCCTCGGGCGGCTCGCGAGTCAGCAGAAAGTCTTTCATGGCTTCCTGGAACCGGCTGGTCCATGCCGGGTCTGTATCGCAAAGCAGATCACTCAACCGGAATAGAGATTCGGCCTCATTTCGGCTAACAATGCCGTCCGCGTAAATTTCATTTACGATACGATGAGCTTCGGCTTCAGAGATTTCGCCGAGCTTGGCGACGCGTGCCATTAGAATTTTTGTTTCTTGGTCCATAGAACCCTCTACAAAGTGCAGAGTTCCAGGGTGCCAGAAAGCTATTGCTAATCAGTTTACGCGTCTGCCGTCTCGATATGCATGAATCGCGTAAATAAATGCAGCAATTCCCGCGGCATATCCTTTGGTAACAGGCCATCGACAGGATCATCGTGGCGAATAACCATCGTCGTCCCGCGTGGATCATCGACGCGAAAATAATTCATCGCCCAGTTAGGGAAGGCCCGCGCGTCAATGTTTTCGCCGATAATCTGGACAACGCCATAGTGCCGCGGATCGCTGACAATCCGCTCATATATACCCATCACCTCGTCCTGCGCGCCTTCTAGCGCTTGCATGAAGTGTCGGCCATTATGAGCAAGAAACCCAGTAATTAGGCGTTCATGGTTATTCGACTGGGAGACATCCAAGATATCCCCAATCTCCGACGCCGTGAGGTCGTCTATTGCTGTGCTGACATAAACCAATCGATACATCTTGATCTCCAAACATCAGCCTTAGAGGAGCCGAAACAGGGTGCAATCCGATACAAGCCGCGCGTGTTACAGCATGGTGAACAACGCCGTGTTGCGGGTACGAAACTCTGGTCTAGAAAGTTTGGTTGATCGCTGTCATATAGAGACCAGAAAATTTCGCTAGAAAGCAATTGGACGATGACAGAAGCCGATTTAATGACCCCGATGCGCACTGGAGAAATTCGGATTCACGATGAGTCCGGGTTTGAAGGCATGCGCAAAGCTGGCCGTTTGGTCGCGGAATGTCTGGATATGCTGGTCGGCGAAGTCCAACCTGGGGTCACCACCGGACATATTGACGACCTGATCCGCGAGTTTGTGTTTGATCATGGCGCGCAATCGGCGACGATCGGATATCGCGGATACCGCCACGCCTCGTGCATCTCTTTGAACCATGTCATCTGCCACGGCATTCCTGGCGATCGAGCTTTCAAGAATGGTGACATTGCCAATATCGACGTGACCGTGATTGTAGATGGCTGGCATGGCGATCATTCACGCATGTATGCCGCGGGCGAACCAAAGCGGATCGCCAATCGCTTGATGGATGTCACATACGAGGCGCTGATGGCAGGCATCGCCGCGGTCAAACCCGGCAATCGCTTTGGCGATATTGGCGCCGCGATATCAGAAATCGCGCGCAAAAACCGCTTTTCTGTCGTCGAGGATTTTTGTGGTCATGGGCTCGGTCAATTGTTCCACGATGAACCGAATGTCGTGCACAGTGCCCGCGCCGGCACTGGGCCTGAATTGAAAGAAGGCATGTTCTTCACGATTGAGCCCATGCTCAATGTCGGACGCAAGGACGCCGCGATTCTGAGCGATGGATGGACCGCCGTAACCCGCGACCGCAAACTGTCTGCCCAATTCGAACATTCGGTTGGCGTCACCAAGGATGGTTGCGAAATCTTCACAGCATCGCCGAAAGGCTATCACACACCGCACACGGTGCGCCCTTGACGTCAGGACCTGCCAAACCACACTGGCAGGGACATAGAGATCGATTACGCGGCAAGTTGATTCAACGTGGAGCTGAAGCGCTCGATGATCACGAATTGCTGGAAACGCTACTATTCGCGTTCATCCCCCGTCGTGATGTAAAACCGATCGCAAAAGCGCTGATGCGCCGGTTTGGGTCACTGTCGGCAATCATTTCCGCCGACGCCAAAGAACTGCAATTGATTGAGGGCATCGGGGAACGGGTCGCCGCATATTTAGTGGCCACCCGCGAAATCACCACAAGGGCGATGCGGGAGACGATTGAGTCCCGCCCGATTATTTCCAGCTGGAGCGCCCTGCTCGGCTATGTGCGCAGTCGTTTGCAACATGAGCCGCGCGAACAATTTCGTGTGATCTTTCTAGATCGCAAAAATCATCTCATCGCCGATGAATTGATGGGCCAAGGCACGGTTGACCATGCCCCTGTCTATCCACGCGAAATCGCGCGGCGCGCCCTGGAATTGTCTGCTTCCGCGCTGATCCTGGTGCACAATCATCCCTCCGGCGATCCGACGCCATCGCGCGCCGATATTGATTTTACCCGCGAAATCATCGACGCGCTGGCACCGTTTGATATCAAAGTGCACGATCACCTTATTGCCGCCAAGCAAGGCGTGGCGAGTTTCAAGTCTGAAGGCCTGATCTGAACCCAATGCAAACCGGTTGAGCGTTTTCTAGCAACGCGCGAGGTTTCCTCTTCGGGTGGCGCTCTCCCTGCGAAAAGACTTGCGCGGGACCGAAGGAGGGCTACCGTGGCGAAAAATTAAGTCCAGCGCCAATAGAGGCGTGGATTGGGAGGAAACTGAATGAGCGATACCGCAACCGCGACGGCGGACGGACACGTCACCGGCTACGGATCTAAAGGCTACCGAACTTATGTTCTGCTGGCTTTGATGGTCGTCTATACCCTCAACTTCATTGATCGAAACTTGATTGGGGTCTTGGCCGAACCGATCATTCAAACCTTCAACCTCAGCGATACACAATTTGGCCTCTTAGCGAGTTGGCCATTTGCAATATTTTACGCGGTAATGGGGCTTCCCATCGCAATGGCGGCGGACCGATTCAACCGGGTCAATATTATCGTCATCTGTATCGTGCTTTGGTCCGTCATGACGGCCCTTTGCGGGATCGCCGCTGGCTTCATCACGCTGATGCTTTTCCGCATCGGTGTGGCCATTGGCGAGGCGGGCTGTACCCCGCCCGCAAACTCAATCATTGGCGATTATTACCCGGCCAAACATCGAGCGACGGCCTTGGGAATCTATTCCATGGGCGTCACTTTGGGCGGCGTCTTGGCCTATGTATTCGGTGGCCCATTGGCCGAACTCAGCGGACCAACTTTTGGCGAGTGGCTAAACAGTATTGGTGTTGGCGGCTTATTCTCCGGCATCGATTGGCAGAATGTCGAAGGCTGGAGGATCGCCATCTTCGTCATCGGATTACCAGGCGTCCTAATCGGCGCGCTGCTCTGGTTCACCGTCAAAGAACCTCCGCGCGGATATTCAGATCCGCCAGATGCGCAATCAGTTGAGAAGGCGTCGACCAAAGAGACCATGCAAGAGTTGATGTCCAAGCCAAGTTTTTGGTGGATGTCTGCTGGCGCTGCGTTGGTCGCCTTCGTGGGCTATGGCTTGTTCACCTTCCAAATCCCATTCCTGATCCGCGAACACGGCCTTGGCGTTCGAGAAGCATCGATCAATTTTGGTGCACCCCTATCTGCCGTCGCTGCATTGGGCACATTCCTTGGCGGATATCTCACAGACAGGTTTTCATCGCGTATGAAAACAGCGGTCGCGATCATCCCGGCTGTCGGACTATTGCTGGCGGTCCCATTATACATTTACGCCTTCTACGCGACCAACCTGACCATACTCTTCATCGTCTGGGCGCTCGCCGCGATTTGTCACTACGCCTATCTCGGCGCTCAGTATAATATCGGTCAGGGCGTTGTGTCGGCCCGCTCTCGTGCGACAGCGATAGCCATTCTTCTGATCATTGTGTCGATCATCGGCAACGGCATCGGCCCACAATTTGTCGGGATTATGAGTGACGTCTTCACCGGCGCCAATCTAAGTGGCGACGGCTTGAGTGCATCGATCTGCGCGGCCGGCGAAGGTCTAACAGAAGACCAACTCGCCCGCTGCGCCGAGGGTCGGTCCGCTGGCTTGAAACAGTCCATATCGGTGACCACCCTGTGGTTCCTTGTTGCCGCCTTTTGTTTCTACATGTCCTCTCGCCATCTTGAGAAAGACATGGTCGCAAAAGTGGAGTCCGCATAATGGCAGACGTGGCATCTGAGACCTCCACAACAGAGGCCGGTTCGACCGAAGGCTATGGCAGCTCAGGCTATCGCGCTTATGTCTTATTCGCGCTGATCGTCGTCTACACGTTCAATTTTATTGATCGGACTCTGATTGGTGTTCTCGGTGAGCAAATCCGCGAGACGTTCGGCCTCTCAGACTTCATGATCGGTATCTTATCCGGTCTGGCCTTTGCGGTGCTCTATACATTGCTTGGCATACCGTTCGCGATGCTCGCTGAGCGTAAGAACCGAACCTCAATCATCGCCATTGCTATGGCGGCGTGGAGCGCCATGACCGTGGCTTGCGGGATGGCTCAGAACACGTTCCAATTTGCATTGGCACGGATTGGCGTGGGTATTGGTGAGGCCGGGTGTTCGCCGCCCTCCCATTCGCTGATTTCAGACTATTTCCCGCCAGAAAAACGGGCCTCTGCGCTCGGTATCTTTGCGCTCGGCATCCCAATTGGGTCTATGTTGGCCGCCCTTGGCGGTGCCTATATCGCGACACGTGGGGGCTTGGATTGGCGCGACGCCTTCATCTGGATGGGTTTGCCCGGCATTCTCGGCGCCATCATCTTCAAGATGACCGTCAAAGAACCACCGCGCGGTTACTCGGATCCAGGTGGAGCGGCAGCAGCCGCCGCGCGCCGCATGCCTTCGCCATTCAAAGTGTTCAGCGTTGTTTTGAACAAACCGACATTCTGGCACGTCTCAATGGGTGGCGCGATGGCCTCCTTCGCTGGATATGGCATCGGCCAGTTCATTGCCCCGTTTTGGATGCGTGCACATGGCCTCGATTTGATGAATGCGGCATTGATTTATGGTGGGGTTCTCGGCGTCGCAGCCGGGATCGGCACGTTCGGCTCAGGGGTCGTTGCTGACCGGGTCCGGAATCGCCATCCGAATTCGGACAGCTGGCTCCCGGCACTCGGCATGTCACTCTGCGTGCCCTTGATGATCTTCGGTTATAACACAGTCGGGTTTTCGTCCGGTGCGACGGCGATTTGGTTGGCGATCCCGGTCTTGGTGATCGCGGCTATTCTTCGCTACTCCTATCTCGCGCCTATGTTTGCTGTCACACAAAAGCTGGTCGAACCGCGCATGCGGGCCACGGCAGCGGCGCTCCTGCTCTTCGTCGTCAATATTATTGGCTATGGCTTCGGACCACCAACGGTTGGCTGGATTTCCGACCAAGGCACGAAATACCAGCTCGCGCAGCTGGAGGCGCCGGTAACGGCGTCCGAGTGCGGCCGCATTGAATCGGCTTTGCTGGCGGCGCGCAAAGGCCGCGAGAATGCGATTTCCGGCACTGAGCTCGAGGAATCAATGGCCACGAATGACACCTATTGCAAACCTGCACGTGCCATCGGCAATCGGGTCGGTGTGTCGGCCGGGTCACTCTTCTTGCTTTGGGCAGCACTGCATTTCTGGTTGATGGGCCGCACCATGCAGCGTGACCTGTGGACGCCTGAGGAAGAGCCCGCTACAGCCTAGTTTATGGCTGTCTATACAAGTGTTTCAGATGAGGCGCTCGCCGCGTTCCTCGCCGAGTATGAGCTCGGCGAGGCGGTGGCCTTTAAAGGCATTGCCGAAGGCGTAGAGAATTCCAACTATTATCTGGAAACGACCAAAGGGCGCTACATACTCACCTTGTTTGAGAAGCGCACAGACCCGGCGGACCTGCCATATTTTATTGGGCTAAAACAGCATCTCGCCGCGCGTGGGTTCTCTTGCCCTTTGCCGGTTGCGGCTAAGGATGGTGAGGCTTTGCGGAGATTGGCCGGACGGCACGCGGTCATCATCACCTTCCTGCAAGGCCTGTCGCCTCGACGCCCAAACGCGGCGCAGTGTCGGGAATTGGGCCGTGGCCTGGCTCAGCTGCACCTAGCCGCCGCCGACTTCGAAATGACCCGGGAGAACAGTCTTGGCCCGGCAAGCTGGCCTATCCTGTGGCAGGGCCGCGAAGCGAATGCTGACGCGCTCGAACCAGGCCTCGCCGATAAGATTGAAAGCGACCTGGCGACAATTCGAGGCGCCGCAACGCTAAGCGACACGCTACCGCGCGGGACCATCCATGCGGATCTGTTTCCAGATAATGCCTTCTTTCTCGGCGACCGTTTCACGGGGGCCATCGATTTCTATTTCGCCTGCACGGATGCCCTGGCTTATGACCTCGCCATTTGCGTCAATGCTTGGGCATTTGAACCAGATGGGGCGTTCAACTTTTCCAAGGCCAAAAACCTGATCGCGGGCTATGAACAAATCAGGCCATTGCAAGATGATGAGAAAGCGGCCTTCCCGACACTCTGTCTTGGCGCTGCGATACGGTTCTTTTTGACCCGTTTGGTCGATTGGACGGATACGCCTGCAGATGCCTTGGTGAAACCAAAAGACCCGCTCGATTATGCCGCGCGTTTGCGCTTTCATCGCACCGCTGAATCAATCCGCGATTATGGCGGCGAATAGCTCCCCCTAAGTCACCAATAGACAGCAGACCCTGCTGAGCTAATCTCCAAACCGAGCACGTCCGATACGAGGCGTTGAGGAGGAATTACGCCATGCACCCATCGCATCACGCCCAAACCACCCCTGACAAACCGGCTTACATCATGGCGGCCAGCGGCGAGACCGTGACCTTTGGCGAGCTTGATCGCCGGTCCAATCAAATCGCGCACGCGTTCCGCACACTCGGACTTCAACATGGCGATACGCTGGCCATTTTCGCCGAGAACAGCCCGCGCTATTTTGAGATTTGCTGGGCCGCACAACGCGCCGGGCTTTACTTCGTTTGCATTTCATCGCGGCTCACAACGCCGGAGGTGGAATATATCGTCAAAGATAGCGGCGCGCGGCTCTTAATTGCTTCGGCTGGACTAAAGACGGTGGCTGAAGACGTGACGCAAGTCACTGATCTGGAGGCCTATTGGTCAATTGATGGCGGCATTACGGGGTATGAGCCCCTTGAAGGGGTGAGAGCGGGCATGCCCGAAACCCCTGTTGCGGATGAGCGCGCTGGCTCTGACATGCTCTACTCTTCAGGCACGACCGGACGCCCAAAGGGCATCCGTCCGCCCCTGCCCGAAGACACATCCATTGATAGCACCAACGCCCTGACCATGATCGCCCAGGCTTTGTTCCGGACCGATCCAAATGGCGTCTATCTTTCGCCCGCACCGCTCTACCATGCTGCGCCCCTGCGCTGGTGCATGGCGATGACCAAATTTGGCATGACGCTTGTGATCATGGAAAAATTCGATGCTGAGCAATACTTGGCCTTGATTGAGAAACACCAGGTCACGCACACGCAAACGGTGCCGACCATGTTCGTCAAAATGCTCAAGCTGCCAGAGGAGGTTCGCAACAAGTATGACGTGTCCAGCCTCACCGCGGCTGTGCACGCCGCCGCCCCCTGCCCGATCCCAGTGAAGGAACAGATGATTGAATGGTGGGGGCCCGTGATTGAGGAATATTATGCGGGCTCGGAAGGCAATGGCATGACCTGGGCCAATTCTGAGCAATGGCTGGCGCACAAAGGCACAGTAGGCTTCCCAATCTTCGGCGAGCTGCACATTTGCGATGAGGCCGGTGATGAAGTCGGCGTCGGCGAAGAAGGCCAAATCTATTTTGGCGGCACAGCGCCGCCGAATTATCCCAATGACACGGAAAAAACCAAAGGCGCGCTGAACCCTAAACATGCCGATTGGTCGTCGCTTGGTGATGTCGGCAAGATTGATGAGGATGGCTTCCTCTATCTCACCGATCGCAAAGCCTTCATGATCATTTCCGGCGGCGTGAATATCTATCCGCAAGAAGCTGAGAATATCCTGATCACCCATCCATCCGTCGCGGATGTCGCTGTGATTGGTGTTCCGAATGAAGACTTCGGCGAAGAGGTGAAAGCGGTTGTGCAACCCATGGAAGGGATCGCGGGCACAGACGCGCTCGCAGAGGAGCTGCTCGCCTTTTGCCAAGAACGCCTCGCCAAAATTAAATGTCCTAAGTCTGTCGACTTCTATCCAGAGCTGCCGCGCCACCCGACCGGTAAGCTTTATAAGCGCCTCGTCCGCGATCGATATTGGGGCAATAAAGACAGCCGCATCGTTTAAGGAAACCCTTGCGCAAACGGCGACTAAACGCCACTAATCATTAAAGAAACAATCCCATGGGAGGAATAAATGGCAGATCCAAAATCCGTTCAATATGCAGACCTTGAAAGCCTGGTTGGGCAAACTTTAGGGCCATCAGATTGGTTTGAAGTCGACCAGGGTCGGATCAATACATTCGCCGATGCCACCGGCGACCATCAATGGATCCACGTCAATGAAGAGATGGCCAAGCAAATGCTTGGGTCAACCATTGCGCATGGCTATCTAACCCTGTCGCTCATCCCGATGTTTGGCCCGCAAGTCTTGCGCGTTGAAGGTGTCACCCGCGGGATCAATTATGGCGCTAACAAAGTGCGGTTCACCAATATGGTCCCTGTAAATTCGAAGCTGCGCATGACGCAGACCGTCAAGGAAGTGAATGACAAAGCGGGCGGCAAGCAAATGATCTCGGAATGCACGATCGAGATTGAAGGCCAAGACCGCCCAGCTTGCGTGGCTGAGACCATCACCGTTCTCTACGGCTAAGAATGCCCTATATTGGGTGGGAAGCGATTTGAAAGCGACCCACCCATGTCTTCTGAAATGCCCAAGATTCAAAAAATCAAACGCAAAGACTCAGAATGGCGCGAACTGCTCACGCCAGAGCAATTTCACGTCGGCGTCAAAGAAGGCACAGAGCGCGCCTTCTCCCCTGGCAATTTCGAAAGTGAAAAGCGAGACGGCGTCTATCATTGCGTCGGCTGCGACACACCGCTTTGGTCATCTGAGCACAAGTTTGACAGCGGCACAGGCTGGCCAAGCTATTGGCAACCTGTCTCTGAGAATGTCGTCGAAACCAAGACCGATTTTAAACTCATCTACCCGCGGACAGAATGTCATTGCGCGGTTTGTGGTCTGCATATGGGCCATGTTTTCAAAGACGGCCCACCGCCTACGGGACAAAGATGGTGTATCAATGGGGTGGTTTTAAACTTTCGCCCCGCCGCTGATTAATTGCCCGGTAGACATCTTAGAAAACATGTCTAATTTGCCGCTATTCGATAAATAGCGGAGCATCTCATGCGTTTGAATTCTCTCCTGGCGGGTGCCGCCAGTCTCGCCCTGATCACTGGCTGCGCCACGGCAAATGTTGAAACCGAACCCGTGATTGCAGATTCCCCCCCAATCGCCGAAGACACGACCCCCGAAGTTGAGGACGCCTCTGTGACATTGACCCCGCCGCTCGCGAAACGCGAATTGAAATCCATCGAGCAAGTTGGCCGAACCCGCATCGATCCATACAATTGGATGAAAGACGACAATTGGCAGCAAGTGATGCAAGACCCAACCGTCTTGCGCGCCGATATTCGTGAATATCTCGAAGCCGAGAATGCCTTCACCAAGGCAAAGATGGAAGAGCCACTTGAAGGGTTGAAAGAAGAGCTGTTCGAGGAAATGCGCGGACGCATCAAAGAAGATGACAGTTCCCTGCCTTCGATTGACGGGCCATATGCCTATCTCACCCGGTACCGAACCGGCGGCGAATACCCAATTATCGCGCGCAAGCCGGCGGCTGAAATCTACAATACAGAAGCCGAAGACGAAATCCTGCTCGATGGTGACGCCATGGGCGAGGGCAAAGCCTATTTTGCCTTCAACACTGTCGCGCACAGTCCAAACCACAATCTCATTGCCTACGCGGTCGATGAGCAAGGCAGTGAATTCTACACGATCCGGTTCAAGAATCTTGAAACCGGCGAGATGCTCGAAGACTCGATCGAAAAGACCACCGGTTCATTCGTTTGGGGCGGAAATTCTGATCGCGTATTCTGGATTGAGCGCGACGAAGAAGGTCGTCCGTCTGCAGTGCACATGTATAAGCTTGGCAGCGAAGGCTCGACCGAGATCTATCGCGAAGCGGACCCCGGCTTTTTCGTTGGAATCAGCGAGTCACAATCGGGCGATTACATCTTTATCGCAGCCGGAAGCCACACGACATCGGAAGTCCACTATTTCGATGCGAAAGCGGATGCGCCGGAGCTCAAAACCATTGCCGCGCGTGAGACGGACGTCGAATACAGCGTCGAACATTGGGGCGACCAATTTGTGATCTCAACCAATGTCGACGACTCGGTCGACTTCAAAATTGTCACGGCATCGGTCGATGCCCCAGGACGCGACAATTGGACAGACTTGGTCCCGCACCAAGCCGGGACGCTGATCCTGGGTATGGATGTCTTGAAAGACCATTTGATCCGGCTCGAGCGATATGAAGGTCTGCCGCGTATCGTCGTGCGAGAACGCGCGAGTGGCGAGGAAGAAACCATCGCTTTTGAAGAAGAAGCTTACGCCCTCGGCACCTCGATTGGTTACGCCTATGACTCAACAGAGATGCGGATCTCTTACTCGTCACCCTCCACGCCCTCTCAGACGTTTGACTATGACATCGCCACAAAGGAACGGGTCCTGCGCAAAGAGCAAGAAGTCCCGTCTGGTCATGATGCCAGCGACTATGTTGTAAAACGCGTGCTCGCGCCCGCCCGGGATGGTGAGACGGTTCCGGTGACCATTCTCTACCATAAGGACACGGCGATCGATGGCAGCGCACCAATGCTGCTTTACGGCTATGGATCGTATGGCGTGACGATTTCAGCGCGCTTCCGCACCACCCCACTGGCGCTCGCCGATCGCGGCATGGTTTACGCGATTGTGCATCCGCGCGGCTCGATGGCCAAGGGCTATCAATGGTATTTGGATGGCAAGCTCGAGAAGAAGGTCAACACGTTCAATGACTATGTCGATGCCGGCAATTTCCTGATCGACGAGGGCTATTCGCAGCGCGGACATGTGGTTGGCATGGGCGGCTCTGCAGGTGGCTTATTGATGGGCGCGGTCGCCAATCAGGATCCAGAAATGTTCGCGGGCATCATCGCGGCAGTGCCCTTTGTCGACGTCATCAATACAATGTCGGACGACACGCTTCCGCTCACCCCACCAGAATGGCCGGAATGGGGTAACCCGCTGACCAGCGCGGAAGACTATGACACGATGATGGCTTACAGCCCTTATGATCAAACCATCGGTCTAAATTATCCGGCCATGTTGATCACAGGCGGTCTCAGCGATCCCCGCGTGACCTATTGGGAGCCAAGCAAGTGGGCAGCAAAGCTCCGCTATGAAGCCCCAGAAGCCGGGCCTTACTTCCTGCGGATCAATATGGACGCGGGTCATGGCGGCGCATCAGGTCGGTTCGAAGGATTGAAAGAGACGGCGCTTGAATATGCCTTCGCGCTGGCGGCGGTTGGCAAAGCAGAGGATGTCTCGTTCTCTGATGACTAGGACAGCTCTCTGAGCTAGCTTCCTATGACGCAATCAATCCGCCCTCTTCTGCAATGGGAAGAGGGCGGCATTGTGAGAATGGGGGTTCAATCATGTCGGACGGTCTTATTGAATCGGGCTGGGCAATGCTCCAAGCTGGAAATCATGATGCTGCGATCGCTGCGGCCAAACAGGTTCTTCAATCTGACCCAAATGATTTCAACGCCTTGTTTTTGATGAGCCGTGGGATGCTGTCCGGCTGGGACTATGCTGGTGCGCAAGCCGCCACAGAGCAAATGTTAAGACTGCGTCCCGACGCAATGGAAGGGCATTTGAATCGCGTAGAAATCCCGATGTATCGTGGCTTATATCAAGCCTCGAAAGACGCCCTTGATGCATTCCGTGAAGCTTGCCCACAGGCCATCACCGAACATCAAATGCTCAGCGCGAGATGGGAACAATATTTCGGCGACCCGAAAATCGCGATCAAATTGTATCGAGACCTATTGGCTAAGCAGCCGACCGATATCGACCTACACCGATCGCTCGGCCTGGTTGAGTATGAAGTCCGCAATCCATTTCGCGCTGAACGTTCGCTGGCTTACGTTCTAGAAAACAAAGTCCACGATGCGAAAGTTATGGAGCAGCTCGCCTTCATACGGTTCCGTCAATTTGCCTTTGACAAAGCCAGATCTCTCGCCGCTTCTTCCCGTCAGTTAGACCCATCGAGCAAGCCCGTGCGCTGGGCGAGTTGGGCCAGCTTTCTGGTTTGGTTTCCGCCCTTCTTCGCGGGCCATAGTTTGCAGTGGCTCGCGGCCAAAGCCGCCGATATGTCCGGACCCGTGGCGGGTCACATGGTCAATTTATTATGGATCGTTTTGACCATTGCTTCGATTGTTTTTGCCGCGCAGGCTAATCAGTCGCCGCCATATTTGCCAATTTGGCAGGGATTATTGGTGCTCGCTGGTTTGTTGGCGACGGCGTGGGCGATGTTGGTTCACTACGTTTTTGGCGAAGACTGGGGGTACGAACCGTATGCTGATACTGGCAACCAAGTGCGGCTGAAAGACTACTGAATCGATGCTGCGAAATGAGACGATAAGATGCTGCCCACCGAAATTCAAAACCTGTTAGATTTGGTACAACAGGGCATTGGCGGAGACGCCACTTTCAAGGCCCTTCTATTGCTTTTGGAAAATGGCTCTGAAAGCGATCATATCGTGCGCACATTGTCGCAAATTGAGCCTGCAAACATCGCCGACGAAGACTTGCGCCGCAACGCCATAAATCTATTGAAGCGGGCCGATGCATTCGAGATCGCCACCAAATGGTCGGCAACGCTCGACACGGCTGACGCGGCTTCGAGCGACGCCGCCAAAATCGTCAACTTGCACCCCGGGCGTGCTCCCGTGGCAGAAGCCACGCGATATGGCCAAATCATCACATTTGACGATGTCGGCGGCTTGGACAAAGTAAAACGCCAAATCCATCGCAAGATCATTCGACCGTTCGAAAACCCGGGCATGGTCGCCAAGTTCTAACGCAAAGCTGGCGGCGGTGTATTGTTGTATGGCCCCCCAGGCTGCGGTAAAACGATGATCGCCCGTGCGGTCGCAAATCAAGTGAAGGCGCAGTTCACTGAAGTACGGGCGGCTGAAATTCTCGATCGTTATATCGGCGTCGCTGAAGGTCGAATCGCAGACATGTTCGAACATGCCCGCGCCAACCGACCGCATGTCTTGTTCTTTGATGAAGTCGAAGCGCTGGCGCAGCGTCGTCAATTTGACTCAGATTATAAGGTCAACACGGTCGTCTCCGTGCTCCTCACCGAGATGGACAGCGACCGCAATGAAGGCATTTTGATGCTGGGCGCAACCAATTTACCATGGTCATTGGATTCCGCCTTTCGTCGCCCTGGCCGCTTTGATCGCACCCTATTCGTACCTCCACCAGATAAGATCGCGCGGGCATTTATCTTAAAACGTCTCTTAAATGATCGCCCAGTGTCAGACATGTTAGACATTGATGCCCTGGTTCAACGCACGACAGGACTCTCCGGCGCGGATTTGGAACCACTGGTCGAGACCG
>JABSQA010000091.1 GCA_013213825.1 Henriciella sp. | reverse complement strand
ACCAGATAGCCACCGGTTGTGTGCAACACGCCTTAGGGTTTGGCTGTTGAGCCCGACGTGTAGAGAATGAAGAGCGGGTCTTCAGCATTCATCGGCTCCGGCGGGCAATCAGAAGAGACGCTTGCCGCGGCCTCGTGCAGCCAGATGTCCCGGCCCTCAGACATGTTCACATCATTGCCCGTGCGGCGCACGACCAAGACTTTCTCAACCATCCCGCCGGCAAGATCACAGGCTTGATCCGCATTGGCCTTGAGCGGCACAATCCGGCCACCCCGCACGCCTTCATCAGCGGTGATCATGAACTGGCTGTCGCAATCTGTGATCCGACCCGCCAAAGCTTCAGGGCTAAACCCGCCAAATACGATCGAATGGACCGCGCCAATCCGGGCACAGGCCAGCATCGCATAGGCCGCTTCTAAGATCATCGGCATATAGATGGTGACCCGGTCGCCTTTCTTGACGCCCATGTCTTTGAGCACATTGGCAAACCGGCAGACCGCGCCATGCAGCTGCTTATAGGTCACCGTCGCATCATCGGCCGGATCATCGCCTTCCCAGATCAATGCCGCCTTGTCGCCGCGGGTCGCCAAATGCCGATCAATACAATTGTAAGAGACATTGAGCTCACCATCCGCATACCAGCGCACATGCAAATCTGACTTGTCCCAAGAAACATCCTTGACCGTGGTATAGGGTTTGGACCAATCGAGCCGCTTGCCATGCTCGCCCCAAAACGCTTCGGGATCGGCCATCGAAGCCGCATACATCTCGCGATATGTCTCCGGGCTAAGATTGGCCGTGGCCGCAAAGTCCGAAGGGACGGGATAGATTGGACTGTCAGTCATTTCGATTTGGCTCCATTGAGCTTGCTTGTTTCCTCTTGGCTCCACCATGCGGATTTGGCTCTGAACGTAAAGACCTTCCTTAACGCCGCCAAAAACCGGCATCGGACTTGCATTTGTTCGATTATGGCTACGAAAATCATTCAATTTCGCCCCCGCGTTGAGAACACAAACGCAGCATCGGTTCCGCCCCGGCCAAGCCCGGCTGAACGGACGGAGCGCCTCGCGGATTGGGCCCAACCGCTTGAAGTAGAGTGGATTTTCAAAGAAGCGGAGCGGCGCCAAACCGGTCGCGCTCGCTAAAATTGTAGGTCCTGAGGTGCGGCGCAATCACGCGCGACACAGCTTAGACTAACCTTTTCTGAAAAAATGAACTATATGTTGATGCGTCCGTCAGGTTTTTCGGCGCGGTTTTTCCGATTCGAAACACTTCATTGGTAAGGCGGTAACCATAATAGAAAGGGCGAAAAACGCCCACGTGTGATAGAAAAGGCTGCCTCCCAAATGCCCTCCTTTCCTAATTCGGTCCGGACAGCGGGATTCATATTGCTAGCCATTTTGGCTTATTTCGTGTTTCGCGCCGTAATGCGCGCGCCTGAGGTCGCTGAAGATCCAGCCGCAAGCGCTCAATCTGCTGCCGCTGAATCTGCGTTACCAGAAGTCATTGTTCGGCCCGCTATTCCGACACCGCACCAAGTTACGATCTCCCTCAAAGGCAGCACAGAACCAGACCGTGAAGTCACGGTTCGGTCTGAGACGATGGGCACGGTGATCGCAGCAAGCGTCAAGGAAGGCCAAGCGGTGGGACGAAACACCGTGCTTTGCGGTCTCCATGTCGAGAGCCGAAATGCCCGCATCGCCGAAGCTGAAGCTGCGGTCGCATCTGCGCGCCTCGATTATGATGCACAGAGCCAGCTTGAAGAAAAAGGCTGGACCACGTCCAACCGCGCTGCGGCCACAAAAGCCGCTCTGGATGGCGCCGAAGCCGCGCTCGCAGCCGCCAAGATCGAATTGGGAAAGACCCGTATAACCGCGCCCTTTAATGGCATCTTCGAATCCCGCATGGCAGAGCTTGGTGACTTTTTGTCGGTCGGCGCCCCGTGCGGACGTGTTGTGGACCTGGATCCGATTATTGTTGCCGTCGATGCCACAGAAGATCAACTCGGCGCGATCGACCCGAGCCAACCTGTAAAAGTTAGCCTGGCCACGGGCGCGGAGGCGATCGGTCGCGTTCGCTTTGTCGCGCGCACCGCCAATCCGCAGACACGCACGTTCCGCGTCGAAGTCGAGGTCGCCAACCCAGATGCCGCTATTCCGGCCGGCTTGACCGCCTCCGTGGCGCTTGGGCTGGGCGAAGTGCCTGCTGTTTTGACCACGCCTGCCACCCTTGTCTTGCACGATGATGGCCGCGTCGGCATGCGCTATGTGGACGAGACCAACATCGGTCATTTTGCCGAAGTCACAATTGTCGATGACGCAGCAGACGGGATTTGGGTCGCTGGCATTCCAGCCGGCGTGAACCTTTTGGTCGCGGGCCAAGACTATCTCAAAGAAGGGATCGAAGTGTCTCCCCAACTCGGCGAGGGTTTGTAGGCCATGCATGGTTTGATAGATGGAGCCATTGGTCGCGCGAGAATGGTGCTCGCGATCTTGGTCGTCGCCCTCATTGCGGGGACGATGACTTATATCAATCTTCCCAAAGAAGCCGATCCAGATGTGCCGATCCCCTTTGTGGGCATTACCATTCCGCTTGAAGGGGTTTCACCTGAGGATGCCGAAAGGCTGCTCATTCGCCCTGTCGAAAGTGAACTGCAAGGCATTGAGGGGGTGAAACAGATCAACGCGTTCGCGCTCGAAGGCGCGGGTCAGATCATTGTCGAGTTTGATGTCTCCTTCGATCAAAGCCAAGCGGTCTTGGATGTCCAAGAGAAAGTGGATTTAGCCCAACGCGAATTCCCTAGTGAAGCGCGCGAACCGATCATCACTGAAATCAACGCCGCCCTCTTTCCAATCGTGAATATCAACCTGTATGGCGATGCACCTGAGCGGACATTGTATAAGATCGGTCAGGAGCTTTCCGATGAACTTGAAGGCCTTGAAGGTGTTCTCGAAGCGCGCCTGAATGGCGACCGGGAGGAAGTGCTAGAGATTATCGTCGATCCAGCAAAACTCGAAGCTTACAATCTTTCTTACCAAGAAATTTTCACCGCAGTCGCAAACAATAACCGTCTGGTTCCAGCCGGACGGATCGATATGGGCGAAGGGCGTTTCCCAGTGAAAGTGCCTGGGCTGATCAAAACCGCACAAGACGCATTTGATCTGCCCGTCAAATCGGCGGGCGATGCCTCAATCACACTGGCAGACGTGTCCACGGTACGCCGGACATTTAAAGACCGTGAGCAATATGCGCGCTTTAACGGCCAACCTGCCGTGTCGATCCAAATCGTCAAACGGACGGGCGCGAACATTCTCGACACGGTGGCAGACGTTGAAGCGATTGTCGCCAATCACCAAGCGCGCTGGCCGCAATCGATCAATGCGGCATTGACCTCGGACATGTCGGAAATGATCGATGATCAACTCGGCCAATTACAGGCGTCAATCGCCGTTGCAGTCGTTCTGGTGATGATCATCGTTGTTGCAGCGCTTGGCTTGCGATCTGCGGGCATGGTGGGCCTGGCGATTCCGGGTTCGTTCGTGATGGCCTTCTTAATGCTCGGTCTATTTGGCTATACGATCAATATGATGGTCATGTTCGGCATGGTCATCGCTGTCGGAATTCTCGTCGATGGCGCCATTGTTGTGGTTGAGTATGCCGACCGAAAAATGGCCGAAGGACTTGATCGAAAAGACGCTTACGCCATGGCGGCTAAGCGGATGTTCTGGCCGATTGTCGCCTCCTCAGCGACAACGCTCGCCGCCTTCTTCCCCTTCTTGTTCTGGGACAGCATGGTCGGCAAATTCATGGCTTACTTGCCGATCACATTGATCTTCGTATTGGTGGCCTCCTTGGTCATGGCACTGATCTTCCTGCCAGTGCTTGGTTCCGTGATTGGGGGCCGCGGCGGCAGTGATGATGAGCAAAATGGATTGGTCGAAGTGTCCGGCGTTTCTGGCGATCCACTTGAAGCGTCCGGTTGGTTTGGCCGTTATGCCCGCGCGACGTCCGCGTTGATTGCCCGCCCCTTTTTCGTAACTTTTGGCGCGATCGCATTGATCGTGGCCATTGTCTTTTGGTTCGCCTCAACAACTCACAAATCGGAACTCTTCCTCGATGTCGAACCCGAGCAGCTTTACGTCTTTGTCCAGGCGCAAGGCAATCTCTCTGCGGACGAAGAATATGCGATTGTCGATCGCGCGATGAATGCATTGCTGACCATTGATGGGATTGAATCCATCGCCTCGACGTCTGGCAGTGAAGGCTCAGGAGAATTTAACTTCGACGGCGTCAGCAGCCCCCCACAGGACACAATTGGGCGCCTGCTTGTGAATTTGAAAGATCGCGAAGAAGGCTATGATGGTCGCGTCACCCTAGAACAAATTCGCCAGGCGGTTTCGACCATCCCAGGTCTACGCACCGAAGTTGCAAAACTGGAGCAAGGTCCACCTGTCGGCAAAGACATTCAAGTCGCTATTCGTTCAAATGATGCCAATGCTTTGATGATCGCCACCGGTCAGATCCGTGACATGGTCGATTCAATGGAAGGCCTTCGCGAAATTGAAGACAGTCGCCCGCTTCCAGGCATCGAATATCAGCTCGAAGTCGATCGCGCGCAAGCGGGCAAGTTTGGCGTCGATGTTTCACAAGTGGGAGCCGCTGTTCAATTGGTGACGAATGGTATTTTGGTTGGTCGGTACCGGCCAGATGATGCGCTTGATGAGATCGACATTCGCGTCCGATTGCCGGAGACGGAACGCAGCATCCAAGCCATGGATCGGCTAAGGATTGCGACGCCGAATGGCCAAGTTCCTCTGTCCCAATTTGTCGAGCGCAATCCGGCACCGAAAGTGACCAAAATCGAACGTCGTGATGGCAAGCGTGTCTTCATGGTCCGCGCCAATGCGATTGAGCAAGGCGCTGGTGCCGAGAAAGTCGCCGAGCTAAAAGAGCTGATCGCGGCGCCCAATATTGATCCGATGGTCGAGATCAATTTTGAAGGTGCAGATGAAGATGCGGCTGAAGCCATGGCTTTCTTTGAACTTGCAGGCCTCGCCGCCCTCTTCCTGATGGGCATTATTCTGCTCTGGGAGTTCAACAATTTCTATCATGTGCTGCTCACCCTCTCTGCAGTGATCTTGTCCACGGCCGGCGTTCTGATCGGAATCCAGCTCGTCCTCCCTTATGTGTCGACACTCATGGTCGGCACCGGCATCGTCGCCTTGGCGGGAATTGTGGTGAACAATAATATTGTTCTCATCGACACGTTCCAGCGCCTCAAGCGCGATGGGCGAACCAGCCAGGAAGCCGCCATCGCGGCTGCGGCCCAACGGATCCGACCGATCTTGCTGACCACGTTGACGACGATTTGCGGCCTCCTGCCCATGGTCTTCATGATGAATGTGAATTTCCGCGAAGGCGCGATTAGCTTTGGGGGCGTGACCGCTGAATGGTGGGTCCCGCTCGCCACTGCGGTGGTGTTTGGGCTCGGCTTCTCGACACTGATGACTTTGATCGTGACACCGGTTTGGCTGGCCGCGCCAGAGAAGATGGGACGCTGGCGTGACCGGATGATTGCCCGGATCCGCGGGCAAGAGCCTGTTGCCATCCCTGAGGAGCCCGACCTCGGACTGTTCGCACCTGAAAAAGACATTCGTCCTGCGGCAGAATAGCCCGTTCACAAAACAGTTCCTCAATCTCCGCCTTCCTGACGCAAGTCAGGATCCATGGCGGCTGGGCACATCATCAGCCAGCCGCCACAGATGCCCGCTTTCGCGGGCAAAACGGCATCATAGATGCTTGGGCACTCATCTTTCCTAGTGAAAGTCTCGACTGTAGAACAACTTCTTGGCCTGTTCGCGGGGATGTCGGATACCGGCAGCAATCCGCGCGCGGTGGGCCTCTTGTAACTCGGCTGTAATCGCATCCGCGACGGCTCGACGTTTCTCGCTCTTCGGCCCCGAACGCATCTCTGGCACGGGGCGCTTGGCCTCATCCGCATTGTCGCGTGAGGGATCAATGCTATCGCCCGCGAACTCTGGATAGCCAAGACCATCAAGCAGATAGGAATAGTCGACAATTTGCGTTGCAATCACATGCGTGACCGTGCCTTCACGTTGCAGCCGTCCGCGGACATGTAAGAGGCGCCCCGCCATGACTTCTTTGCGAAACCGCTCAAACGTTTTCGGCCAAACAACAACATTCGAAACCGCAGTGTCATCTTCCAGAGTAATGAAAATCACCCCACTGGCCGTACCAGGACGCTGGCGGGTGATGACCAGGCCTGTCACGGACAGCCAAGTGCCATCTGCCGTCATGCGATGCTGCTCAGCGGGTTGGAAGCGCGGCAGCTTATCTCGCAACAGATCGACAGGGTGCCCCCGCAAAGTCAGGCGCGTGGCGACATAGTCTTCAAACACTGTTTCATGCAGGCTGAGGCTTGGGAGATTTGCATCCACCTCTGGTAGGCCTTCGCCCACCTGTTCGAACAAAGGCAGAGGACGGTCTGCACCTAATCCTTTGACCGACCACAAGGCGTCACGGCGCTCCACCCCATAGATGGCAAACGCATCTGCACCCGCCAGCCGTGTCAGGGCCCCACGGCCAATCCCTGCCCGACGCCAAACCGTTTCAATATCGCCATAGCCCGCACCACGGGCGGCAGCGATCCAATGGCCGTCTTCTTCGGCAAAGCCTTTGATTTGACGAAAACCAAGCCGCACGGCGAGACCGCCATTTGGAAGCGGTTCTAACACATTGTCCCAGAAACTGTTCTCAATACAGACCGGTAAGACGGTGACGCCATGCTGTTTCGCATCGCGGATAATCTGAGCCGGAGCATAATACCCCATTGGCTGCGCATTCTTAAGACCTCAGGAAAAAACCTCTGGATGGTGGCATTTGATCCAGGACGAGGCATAGACCAGAAGCGCGAAACTCGCGGCATGGCTTTCCGGGAAGCCATAACTGGAAAAGCCTTCCAGCTGTTTGAAGCAATTCTCAGCGAAGTCTTTTTCATAGCCCCGCTCCAGACAGCCCGCGATGAAACGATCTTTGAAATCTTCCACTGCACCTTGGCGACGAAAGCCATTCAGGGCCCGGCGCAACGCGTCCGCTTCAGTGGGGGTAAAGCCCGCCGCAACGATGGCGATTTGCATGGCCTGCTCTTGGAAAAGGGGCACACCATAAGTCCGCTCCAAAACCTCTCTTAAGTCTTCAGACGGATAGATGATCTCCTCTTCACCGCGGCGGCGGCGCAAATAGGGATGCACCATATTGCCTTGGATCGGCCCCGGCCGAATGATCGCGACTTCGGCAATAAGATCCTGATAGGTTCGCGGTCGCATACGCGGCAGGAAATTCATCTGAGCGCGCGACTCAACTTGGAAGACACCACCCGTATCCGCCTCACACAGCATGTCATAAACGACCGGGTCTTCTTGCGGCAGGGTCGCCAATGTGTAGCGCTCGCCTTTCCATGTCTCGAGCAAGTCGAAACACTTTCGAATACAGGTCAGCATACCCAGGCCAAGGACGTCGATTTTCAGCATGCCAAGCGCTTCAATATCATCCTTATCCCATTCCAGAACCGTGCGGTCCGCCATGGCGGCATTTTCAATCGGACAGAGCTCATCCAAGCGGCCTTTGGTGATAACAAAGCCCCCCACATGCTGAGAAAGGTGACGTGGGAAACCGATAATCTGTTTGGCAAGTTCAAGCGTCTGACGCAGGCGCTGATCTTGTAAGTCGAGCCCTGCTGATTTGGCCCGCTCATCACCAAGATCTGACGTGGACACGCCCCACACTTGGCTTGCTAATGCTGAGACGACATCCACTGACAGCCCCATGGCCTGCCCGACCTGTCTAATCGCGCTACGCGAGCGGTAATGGATCACTGTAGAGCACAGGCCCGCGCGGTGGCGGCCATATTTTTGATAAATGTGCTGGATCACTTCCTCGCGCCGCTCATGTTCGAAATCGACATCAATATCTGGCGGCTCATTGCGCGCTTCTGAAATGAAGCGCTCAAACACCATAGTGATCATGTCTGGCGAAGCTTCGGTAATTCCCAGCGCATAGCAAACCACCGAGTTTGCTGCGGAGCCTCGCCCCTGACACAGGATCCCCTGCGATCGGGCAAAACTGACCACATCATGCACCGTCAGGAAGTAGCGCGCATAATCCAACTCCGCGATCAGGCGCAGCTCTTTTTCAATCGTCGCTCGGACTTTGAGAGGCACAGCATCCGGATAACGCCGTACCAGGCCTTCCTCAGTGAGTTTGCGCAGGCGATCATTCGGCTCTAGGCCATCGGCAATCTCATCAGGATATTCATAGCGCAACTCATCCAGAGAAAAGGGACAAGCCTCCGCGATCCGCGCCGTATTGGTAATCGCGTCAGGATAGTCATGGAATAGGCGGCGCATTTCAAATTCAGACTTAATACGCCGTTCGGCATTTGGCAGCGCCCGGCGGCCAAGCTTGTCGATGGTCGTCTTTTCACGAATGCAGGATAAGACATCGGCCAGCCGCAACCGCGAGGCGGCATGCATGATGACATTGCCAAGGGCCACTGTTTGCAGCTCAACCTGGTCAGCTAATTTCTGCGCCTCTGCAAACCGATCAGGATCCGCGCCATCATAGTCCGGCACCAGGCCAATAAAAACATGATCATCAAAGGCCGCTTTGAGCTGGCCAAGGGTGGTCGCAAAGTCTGGTCCCTTTAGCCCGATCAGGATGCAATGCTCGGCATAGTCTAAGACATCTTCTAGATGCAGCTCACATTCGCCTTTCACGGTCCGCCGCTTGCCGAGCGTGAGCAGTCGGGACAGCTGACCAAACGCCTTTCGATTGCGCGGATAAGCAAGGATTTCCGTCCCATCCATCAAGACGAGACGGGTCGCCACCAAATAGCGAAGCCCCAATTCCTTGGCCGCACTATGGCCACGGACAATCCCCGCAAAAGTGTTCTTGTCCGCAATCGCCAATCCACTCAGCCCGACTTTGCGGGCGCGAGTCACGAGCTCTTCCGCATGCGACGCGCCAGTTAGGAATGTGAAATTGCTGAAGGCGAAAAGCTCGGCATAGGTCATGCAAACTCTCCAGCGACATACCAATCGGCGCCATCATCCCCCGGATAATTCAGCAGCCAGAGACGGCGGCCTTCCTGTGTCTGTACCGTCCAATAATCGCGCGTGCGGGGATCTTCTTCGCGGTACCAGCGAGGGGTGATCCGCTCCGGTCCGTCCGCGCGGGCGGTCTGGAAGGAAAGCCGACGCCACTTAAACGCACCTGGTGGGCGGCCCGGTGTCTCGACCTGGACGAATTCCGGCGGCATGAATAGGCGGATTGGGCGGGTGCGCGGTGCAGCTTTCCATGCTGGGGTCACACCGGCAGCGCCAACGTGTGGAAACTCATGCTCCGGCACATGATTGTCGCGCGGATTGAAAATACGGACATGGTCAAAGCCAAGCCGATTGCCGAGCGTCTCTATCAAGATCAGTCTCTGATCCGCCCGTTTGGCATCCTCGCCAAAACTGGCTTGTTTTAAGCGGATCGGCTCAATGTGCTGAGCGGAGAGGCGGAACCAGTCTGCCCCATACTCAATTTCAAGCTTCGACAAAGGGTGTGAGAATTGCCGCAACACAGCCTCAGGGTCTGAACAAGGCCGGGCAAATCCGATGCTCATATGGTGATCACCTGTATCGACGCAGCGCACGGTCAGTTGAAACTGTCGAGCACCACGTTGATCCGTGTCGAGCCGTCCACAGACTTGCGCCGCGAGCCGGTTCAGAACGTTTTCAAGATCTTCCAAAAAGCCAATCGGCTCGGGCAGCGTCATTCGTGCGGTATAGGTCGGATCCGCCGCCTTCGGGGTGACGGGGTCCGGTGCCAAACCACTCGCGGCGCCGAGCTGCTGGGTCAGACGCAGACCAAAGCGGCGGGCCAGTTCAGCGGACTTTTGCTGATAGAGGTGCCCAATTGTGGTCAACCCCGCACGGGCGAGTTCATTGATCATCGTCTCCGGCAGATCCAGCGCCGCCGTCGGCAGCATGGCAAGGGCTTCAGCATTCTGGCCTGGAGCGGCCACGGACACAGTCTGGGCGCCAAATCGTGCTAAAGCTTTCGCGGCGCCTTTGGTGTCGGCAATCCCGATTTGCGCTTGGATTTGCAAATCTACCAATCTCGCCAGCGCTTCACCGCCCATCTCCCTCTCACCGCCGAACAAATGCGCGCAGCCGGTAATGTCGAGTAAGAGCCCATCTGGTGGATCGAGCGAGACACGTGGCGACAGTGCATCTGCCCAACGCCAGAGCGCCCGTAATAGCAATTCCTCGCGCACAGGGTCAGACGGCTCGGTCAGCAGGTCCGGGCAAATGGCCCGCGCATCCGCCAGTGCTTGCCCGGCTTTTACCCCGGCTCTCAAGCCCGCATCGTTCACATGCGTCAGCCGCCAGGCATTGCTCTCCTCAGCAATCACCGCGAAGGCACCGCTTAAGCGCGGATCGCCTTGCCGAGTCAGCCGATCAAGCGGGAGCTGTGGCAGCCAGATGGAAAGTATCCGTGGCATTCTGCCCTCGTTGGTGGGTGACGCGCCAAGCGCCCGTTTCGCCATTCTTGCCTTTCTCACAGCGCCAGTCCCAGGCCGGGCCCTCCGCAGCGATAGGCTGACACTGCCAGCGCGTCTGTGCCGCGGACGTGCTGACCCCGCCGCGTAGGATAAGCAAGCCAAGGCCACCGCCCTGCTCCGCCGCCAACTGCAAGCGTCGGCTTTCTTTCAGAGATAACATGTCCGGCACATCGAGGATGACACAGAAGCCGCCATCAGCGCGCAGCGCCTGGTCTGCCGCCCAAAGCAGCTCACCGCGCGAGACCGCTTCGACAATGATCAGATCCTCAATATTGAGATAGGCCTGAAGCCCGCTTGGGCAGAGACTGCCAATATCGCGGTAAAGCCCAATCCAAAGCACGCCGCAGGCCTGCTGCGCGGCGGCTGCAATGGCAAACATGTCTGCGCCTGGACCATAGGCCTCATGAATACGGCCTTTGCGCAAAGCCATATGCCCGCTCGCACGGGCCTTCTGCGCGCGCGAAAGTGTGCCTGCTGAGTGCAGGGCGTGAAGGTCAACTCGTCCCATTTGTTCTATTTTTGTTCTTTTTGTGGGAGAGTCAATTGGGAATTGAGATTGGGGGTGTTTAGGGCTGAAATTTGTACATGCGCTCCCTTCTCCCGATCGCGGGAGAAGGGTCGGGGATGAGGGCAAGGTGGGTGCGGTAGGCAGCGCGGTCGCTGAATCGCAAACACCGGTGCCCTCACCCCAACCCCTCTCCCGCGATCGGGAGAGGGGCGAGGACCGCAGCAAATATCAAAGTCAAACGAGCGTACGTCTAAGCCGCACTCGTCTCCCGCACCCGGCGTTTGGAATAGACAAATTCTTCGGCATCCAATTGCACTTCAGGCAATTCGTCTCGCTCTTTCCAATAGTCTTGGGTGTGCGCCCAAATCGGATCGGACCCCCGTTTTGGCATTAAGTGCATGGAGCGCATCAAATAGCCGGGATTGAAATTATCTGGATCCATCCAAGGCAGAAGTTCCATACCCTGATCTTGCGCGCGTAATTCGGCCCGGACTTCGTCCATGCCAGTAGCGTCCATATGATTGAGCAAGCGGCAAACAAAATCCGCGACAAGATCGACGCGCAATGTCCAGCTGGCGCGGAAATAGCCGAACACCCAAACCATGTTCGGAACGCTCGTAAACATCATGCCGCGATAGGTTACGGTCTGGCTGAAATCGACCGGTTCGCCGTCCACTTCGAACGGGATCCCGCCCAACACAGACAAGTCAAATCCCGTGGCGGTGACGATAATGTCCGTTTCAAGATGCTCACCCGATTTGAGCTGAATGCCCGTCTCGGTGAACCGCTCAATCTCATCCGTGACGACACTGGCCGCGCCGCTGGCAATGCCTTGGAACAAGTCCCCGTCGGGAATGAAGGCAAGGCGTTGCTGCCAAGGCCGATATTTAGGCGTGAAGTGTTTTTCAATATCAAAGTCAGGACCAAGATATTCGCGCGCGG
Source organism: Henriciella sp. (assembly GCA_013213825.1). Classification (GTDB taxonomy): domain Bacteria; phylum Pseudomonadota; class Alphaproteobacteria; order Caulobacterales; family Hyphomonadaceae; genus Henriciella. Next base: position 1,818 of record JABSQA010000091.1, on the reverse strand, counting down.
CCTCTAACAATTCTGCTTTCACAACGTCTGGTTCGGTGAGGAATTTCCATCGACTGGCGTTCAGCATCCTGAACACGTCAACGACGTCGCGCGCGCCTTTGCTTGGTTGCACGCCCATGCAGAGGATTATGGACTCGACAATAGCAAACTCATCGTCAGCGGCTTCTCCGCCGGCGGACATTTATCCGCTCTGCTGGCCATGGATGAGCAATATCTCGCGGCGCATGATCTATCCACGTCAGACATGATCGCCGCGATCCCGGTTGCTGGCGGGTATGATCTCGAAGGCTATTATGTTGCCATCGAAGAGGGGCTGGGCGAAGAGATTGCAGTCGGCCACGTCTTAGGTGTCTTCGGCCCGCGCGAGACATTACCGGATGCCTCACCCCTTACATATTTGAGGGATGCCTCCATTCCAATGTTGGTGCTGACTGAGGCGGAGACTGCGGACTATACGCGTGTGTTCGATGATGCCGTGGGCGAGATGGGTAAAACCGATTTGATCCGCTTCAGCTATTATGACGAAGACACGCATGCCTCGCTGCTTGCCAGCTTGAGCGAGGAGGACTCCCCAGCAAGAGATGAAATGGTGGCTTATATTTTGGAGGCTGTGTCGAACGGCGACTAAAAGCGTTCCGAAATCAATAAGACTTAGGCAGGCCCAGCACGCGCTCAGAAATGAAGTTCAATATCATCTCGCGGCTGACCGGCGCGATCCGGGCGAGCATGGCTTCGCGCATATATCGCTCAACATGATACTCGCGGGCATAGCCCATACCGCCATGGGTCAGGACAGCAGTCTCGCACGCCTTGAAGCCTGCTTCCGTCCCGAGATATTTCGCAGCATTCGCTTCCGCGCCGCACTCTTGGCCCTGGTCGAACAAAGCCGCAGCTTTATAGGCCAGCAATTCGGCAGCGCTGAGTTCCGCCCAAGCTTTGGCGAGCGGATGGGCGATCCCTTGATTCTGACCAATTGGACGTCCAAACACGACCCGCTCATTGGCATAGGTTGTCGCTTTCTCAAGTGCCGCAAAGCCCAGCCCGATGCTCTCGACCGCGAACAAAACGCGTTCTGGGTTTAGGCCCTGGATCAGGTATTTAAAGCCTGCCCCCTCTTCCCCAATCAGATGTTCTTTCGGCACTTCCAGACCATCGATGAAGAGCGTGTTACACTCTACCGCCTTCCGGCCCATTTTTGGAATTGGATTGGCTTCAATCTTCCCGCGATCAAGATCGGTGTAGAAGAGTGACAAACCGAGATACGGCTTGGCGCATTGATCCTTTGGTGTGGTCCGCGCGATGATCAGGATCTTGTCAGCGCGCTGGGCGCCAGTTGTCCAAATCTTGCGGCCATTGATGACATAGCCTGTATTCGTACGCTCAGCTTTGGTCTCAAGTGACGAAGTATCCAGACCGGAATTTGGTTCCGTCACCGCAAAGCACATTTTCTCTTGACCAGAGATGATTTTGGGCAGGTTTTCTTGCTTCTGCTCATCATTGCCAAACTTTTCTAAAGGCTTGGGCCCAAAGATATTTAAGTGGATCGCCGATGCGCCAGAATAGCCCGCGCCCGTACGCGTCACCGTCTGCATCATCAATGCGGCTTCGGTCAGTCCGAGACCTGCCCCGCCATACTCTTCCGGGAACGCAATGCCGAGCCAGCCGCCTTCCGCCATGGCATCGCAAAAGGCTTCAGGCCAATCGCCCGTCTCATCGGTTTTAGCCCAATATTCATCGTCAAACTGCGCAACCGTGCGGGCAACGCCTTCTTGGATGGCGAGTTGATCTTCACTGAGCGGGCCAATCGTATGCATGCGA
>JABSQA010000090.1 GCA_013213825.1 Henriciella sp. | reverse complement strand
AGAGCGAGGCGTTTATAAGACCACTGATGGTGGCGAGTCCTGGACGAATGTTCTGTCGGCGGGTGAATATACCGGCGCGCCAGACCTATTGATCGCTCCGCGGAATCCTGAGCGTCTCTATGCCGCTATGTGGCAGCACCATCGCACCGTCGCCGCTTATGTCGGCGGCGGACCCGAAAGCGGTCTCTGGAAATCTGAGGATGGGGGTGAGACCTGGTCAGAACTGACCAGCGGTCTTCCGGACAGCAATATGGGCAAGATCGGGCTCGCCATTTCGCCGATACAGCCAGACGTCGTTTACGCGGCGATCGAACTTGATCTGAGAGAAGGCGGTGTTTGGCGTTCAGCGGATCGCGGTGCCAGCTGGGAGAAAATGCCCGAAATGGTCAGCGGCGGCACCGGGCCGCATTATTATCAGGAACTCTATGCCAGTCCGCACTATTTTGACCGGATCTATCTGGTCTCCAATACGAGCCAAATTTCGAATGATGGCGGCGCGACTTGGACGGGATTGAACAACCAGTACAAGCATGTCGATGATCATGCGATTGCGTTCCGTCCGGATGATCCGGAATATATTATGTTCGGGTCTGATGGCGGTTTGTATGAAAGCTATGATCATACAGAGACGTGGCGCTTCATCGACAATTTGCCAGTGACGCAATTCTACAAAGTCGCCGTCGATGATGCAGAGCCTTTTTACAATGTTTATGGCGGGACACAGGACAATAATTCCCAAGGCGGTCCATCGCGGACGGACAATCTGCAAGGTATTCGAAATTCGGATTGGTTCGTCACCCTATGGGGAGATGGTCACCAATCGGCGACTGAGCCCGGCAATCCCGACATTATGTATGCCCAGTGGCAGCAGGGAAATCTAACCCGCGTCGATCGCACCACCGGTGAGTTTGTGTACATCAAGCCACAACCCTCACCAGGTGATGACATTGAGCGTTGGAATTGGGACGCGCCCATTCTGGTCAGTCAGCACGAGCCAACACGGCTCTATTTTGCGTCTCAACGCGTTTGGCGTTCGGATGATCGCGGCGATAGCTGGACGGCGATCTCGGGCGATCTCACCCGTGATGAAAATCGCATGCGATTGCCGGTGCAAGGGCGTCAATGGAGCTGGGAAGCCGGTTGGGACATTTATGCGATGTCGCAATACAACACGATCACGTCCTTGGGCGAGTCACCGCTGAATTCAGATCTTCTTTATGTCGGCACGGATGACGGACTTATCCAGGTGACAGAGGATGGCGGTCAAACCTGGCGACGAACAGACGTTGGTCGCTTGCCGGGTGTCCCCGACACGGCCTTCGTCAATGACATTCGTGCGGATCTTTTTGATGAGGATACCGTCTATATCGCGCTCGATAATCACAAATATGGGGATTACAAACCGTATCTACTAAAGAGCACCAATCGCGGCCGCAATTGGCGCGATATTTCGGGCAATTTGGAAGACCGGCATTTGGTGTGGCGCGTTGTTCAAGCTCACGTCACTCCGCACCTGCTCTTTACTGCAACGGAATTCGGCCTGTTCTTTACGCTCGATGGCGGCGGTAAATGGGTGGAGTTGACTGGTGATGCGCCAACCATCGCATTCCGCGATGTGACGATCCAGCGTCGCGAAAATGATTTGGTCGCAGCAACATTCGGACGCGGCTTCTTCATTGTGGATGATATCTCACCCCTGCGTGCGTTATCTGAAGATAGTCTTGATCAAGAAGCGATGCTGTTCGCCGGGCGCGATGCGCTTTGGTATATTGAGCAACCGTCGCTTGCCTTCTCTGAAGGGGGCTCGCAAGGCCATGGCTACTATCGTGCACCTAATCCGCCATTCGGGGCGAACTTCACGTATTATCTCGCGGAAGATCTTCCGTCACTGACGGAGCAGCGGATTGAGCGTGAGAAGCCCTTGATTGAGGCGGGGGAAGATACGCCATTTCCAAGCTTTGGATCTTTGACGGCCGAGCTGCAGGAGACGGCACCTACAATCTGGCTCACCGTACGGGACTCTGACGGCAATCTTGTCCGTCGTTTGAAAGCGCCGGCCAAGAAAGGGTTTCACCGCGTGAATTGGGATCTGCGTTATCCTTATAAGGCCTCCGTCTCGCTAGACCGGACGGGGGATGATGCGCCGACTGGCTTCCTCGTGGCGCCCGGCGAGTACTCGGTGTCCATGTCGAAGCGCGTGCGGGGTGAGACGACAGAACTCGTCGCGCCTCAAACCTTCACGGTGAAACGCTTGCGGGATGGCGCGCTTCCGGATCAAGCTGATGCGTCCGAATTCTGGGCTGAAGTGGCCGAATTTGATCGCGCCGTTACCGCGGTGAGTATCACTGCAGCAGAGCTGGACACCAAAGTGCAGCTGCTCGCCATCGCGACAGAACGCGCGGCGGGTGGTGATCCCGTCGCATTGGAAAATACACTGCAAACCATCCGCGACGAAGCCAATGCCATTTCAGAAAGCGTCAATGGCAATGCCGCGCGCAACGCCATCTATGAACGGACGCAGCCAACTGTACGCAGTCGCTTGGGTGTTGTGCTCACGGGCGTTGGGCGTTCGACCTATGGGCCGACCCAAACGCATCGTGAGCAGCTGGCTTTTGCCAAGTCTGAATTCTCTGGTATTCGTCAGCGTTTGACGGTACTGATCGACACGACGATCCCCGCATTCGAAAGCGACTTGATTGCAGCGGGTGCGCCTTGGGTGCCGGGCAGCAAGATTCCGTAATTCCGACGCGGTATCCTGACTTAAACGGCTGTATTTTGGTGTCTCGTCCCATGGGGAGAAGATGAAACTGAACCTCAAGCGCTTGCTGCGCCAAATCCACTAGTGGCTGTCGCTCGTTGTGGCGGTTCCTGCCATGATCATTTTGGTCGCTGGGATCTTTCTAGTGCTCAAGAAAGAGATCGCTTGGATCCAGCCGCCCACTCTGTCAGGGATTGAATCGGGCGAGCTGCCTGAAATCAGTTTCGACGATATGGTGATGGCGGCCCGGGATCACCCCGAAGCGCAAATCGAGAGTTGGACGGATATTGACCGAATTGATCTGCGCGTTGGCAAAGGCATTGCAAAATTACGCGGCAATTCTGGTTGGGAAGTCCAAGTCGACACAAAAACAGGTGACGTGCTTAGCGTTGCCTACCGGCGCTCAGACTTGATCGAGCAAATCCATGATGGTTCCTTCTTCTCAGACACCGTGAAACTCTACGTGTTTTTGCCAACGGGCATATTTCTTATTTTGATGTGGGGAACCGGGATTTATCTGTTTTTGCTGCCACGGTTTCGCAAGAAGAAAGTCCGCTAGACCTTACTCGATTATATGCCACGTGGTTTGGCGGCCCGCGAGATAATCCACACGTTGGCCATCAAAGCAGGCATCTTGCTCGAGTTTGATCTGAGCAAGCTGTCCGTCCCATTCCGCAACCGGCGCTTTTACATTCCCCTCAATCGCGTAGCAGGTATTGGCATAGACCGGCCAATCGCCGCGGACCGGCGTGTCGCCCTGATTGTCCCACATGCCAATGGTCGGGCCAGGGGCATGCCCAAAGAAACCGAGCGGGTGTGTGTAGATCGAACAAATAATGTTCTCCGCCTCACATTTATTGCGGACCTCAGCCAAAACCTCATTTCCGGTCCGACCAAGTTCAAAGGAACTGGTATGGAGATCCTGCCAACGATTGCCGACAGCCATTGCGGCTTTCAGCCCATCTGGGACATCTGACTCGCCGACTTTTAAAACATAGCCCATTTCCTGCGTGTCGGTGCAGAGTTTGAGATAGCAAATCCCGACGTCCGTGTGGATGACATCCCCCCTCCGGATGATGCCGTCCTGTCCGCAAAATGCCTGATCTTCTTCGCACGCCAATCCGGCACGCTGAATATTGACGTATGGATGGAACCAGGGTGCCAAGTTCAAATCTTCAAACCGCTGATGCAAATACCAAGCGACATCATCTGTCGTGGTGACGCCTGGCGTAATCACGCGAGACGAGAAGCCTTCAGAGATCACAGACCGCGCCAGCCCGACAGCATGACCATAAGCTTCCATTTCCTGAGCGCTTCGCGTTTCAATCCAACGAATGACTAGACCCTCAGCGCTCACCAGGCGCCCTTGATAGCGCTGTGGCAAAACTGAAAGGAGTTTTTCGTGTAGGCCATGCGTTAGCCCATCTGCAACCGGCCAATCGGCGGATACATTGATCCCGATTTTTTCGGGATTCTTGTCGGCGATAAGATCCGCGAGAGCCGCCCATTGCTCATCCAGATCACCGCCTTCCCAGACGGCTTGGTACGGCTCACCCAATGGGTATCGATTTACCGTCATCATATCAAAGCCATCGTCATGGCGATGAAACACCAAAATGGTTGTGCGCCGCGCGGCGAAAGCGGGTTGTGGCACTAAGCTGAAATAGACCGGATCTTCCGCATATTCGCGATTGATCACCAACCACATATCGAGCCCGACCTCATCCATGAGGTCAGGTAATAGGGTCTCCAAACGATCGCGCGTCATCGCGTTTTCCGGGGTGACGCGATTGCGAAACGGCAAAACGGCACGTTCGCCGGTAACAACACGGCCTTGTTCAAAGGTCTGTGCATCGGATGTTGGCTGCAGCACCGCCATAAAACTGAGAAAACTGAGATAAGCGATCCCGCTCAAAATCGTTTTAAGTATCTGCACGGCCATGTCTTCTCCTCACTAGTGTTGGCGCAACATAACCAGTGAATCATCAGAGGAAAGAGGTGTTATTGGCGCGACCGCATTTGCATTTTGCATGATGCAGTTTGCAGAACTGGACTCGCATTTTGCAAAAATGTGAGTGTTTCATATTGGTAGGGCTCTGTTTTTAAACAATAAAAAAATGTGATCGCATCTTGCAAACCTAAACCCCCAAACAGGAGGTTTTCATGGCTAGTGTTTGCATCTCTATTGAAAATGACATCACATTGTCTCGGTTCCATCGCACGCTCAGTCGGGCTGCAATCGTCGCCAGCGATATGATCGAAGTCAAGACGAAGATCATGGATGGGGCGGTGTTGAAATTGGTTCAAACCGACTGCCCGTGGGCCATTGCAGTATTCCGCTCGATCCATTCAGCGGAGCAGTAGCGTGACTGATTTTATCCGTCTTCTCATTCGCATTGTGGCTCTGCTGACGGTGATTGCCGTGGCTGGATGCGCGACGTCTTTCGAGCGCCCTCGTAACTTGGTCGCAGTCATCGAAAACCCATATCAAGCGCAGCGACAATCAATGAGCGACGCGCCCGAGAATGGGATCTTCGTTGCGTCTTTGTCGCAAAATATGGGTCGGTGCCAGGATATGGATCTCGCACTCACCGGCCAGCCCATAGATACCGGTCTTGCGGCGGCTTTCGAAGAGCCAGCGGTTCTGTCTCCCGGCGACTTCATCCGGCTACAGATCGTACGCGGTGATGGATTTGACGGCGACTTTGTGATCTCACCCGGTGGATATTTGCGCTTGCCTCATATTGGCGACATCCCCGCGGCAGGCACGACCAAACGCCACTTGGAAGACACGGTTGCGCGTCTGCTCGTCAGTGGTGGGTTCTATACCTCGAATTTTGTCCAAGTCTCTGTAGACGTCATCCATTGGGCGCCAATCCCTGTCTCTGTTTCAGGGGCGGTGTTTCAGTCTGGCGACGTGGTTTTGAATGAACGCGGTGCCAATACAGACCCAGGTTCACGAGTCGATGCCGCTGGCGATTTCACCTTACAACGTCGCCTGAGCCGGGCGCTGTCTGCGGCGTCTGGCGTTCGCCCAGATGCAGATGTCCGCAACGTTGTTCTCATCCGTAACGGTCGACGTCGTGTCTTTGATATGACGGGTGTATTTGATGGGGGTCCGGTTGAGGACCCGCTTCTTGTGGCGGGTGATCGTATTCACGTCCCCTCGCGCGGATGTTTTCAAATGGCGCTTGCCCGACCTTCGCGGATTACACCGCCAGGTATTCGGGTCTTCATGTCAAATTTGACGCGACCGGCATCATCAAACGCCACGTCCGCGATCGGCGAATACTCCACCAAATTGCCTTACGGCACGCGCTTTCTACAAGGCTTGGTCTCGGCCAATTGTGTCGGCGGTATTCAAGCCACCAATGCGCGGCGTTGGGGCGTGCTCATCTCGCGAAATCCCATCACAGGGAAGAGTGAGGTTGTTGCGCGCTCAATCGAAGAATTGGTGCGGCGAGCCGACCGGGATGATTTCAACCCTGTGCTTTTGCCGAATGATGCCATTGCCTGTTACGATTCGCATGTCACCAATGTTCGCGATGTCATCGCCACGCTTTCAGAAGGCATCTCGCCGGTCCTTAACGCGGCTCTGTTTGGAGGACTTGCGCGATGATCCGCGAGTGGAGTTTTCTTAAAGGTGGTCCGCGCCAAGGGCGTTTTCTGAGATACTTTCTGATACTCGGTCTAGGGTGGATGGTGCTGGGCGTATTGGCAGCAGCCTTTTTCTTCCTAACCCCGAAGACCTATAGCAGCGGGTTCACCTTGATCTTGCCCGGCGCTGGCACGTCCTCGTCTGTCAATCTCGATTCATTGGGGCAGGCGACTAGCAATACCGCCTCACCTTTCGGTAGCCAAAGCCTAAGTCCAACCGAAAATTATAAGCGTCTTCTTCAATCTTATCGCCTCCGCGGAAATGTGGCGGGTGCGTTAGATCTTTCGATCGCAGATGTTCCAGCACCGAATATCAAACTCGCGAACCAAACCAAACTTATGTATGTTTCGGTCAAGGCGTCGGACCCTCACGCGGCAAAACGATTGGCTGAGACATGGCTTGCTTCGTTCGAGCATGAGCTCGATGCATTACGGACGGAAGAGCAAACACTGCGCGAGATGGCCTATCGCGATACGCTTGCCGGTTTCGAGCAAGCCGTGCGGGATACGCAAGCCAAGATTATCGCATTTCAAAGCGAGTACGGCCTTATATCGCTCGAACAGTTTCGAGATTTGGTTGGTCAGACAGAGACCTTGCGGATTGAACTTGAGCGCTCGCAAGCCGAAATGGATGTGGCCCGAAGTGAGGTCATGCGACTATCTGAAATTCTTGGGATTTCGCCGGAACAGGCGATCCATATTCTAACGCTTCTCTCTGATAGTGCGTTCCAATCGATTGTTGAGGCGCATTCGAAGGCGACCACAACGCGGTCCGAACTGACGGATATGTTCGGACCCAATCACCCGGAAGTGATTGCAGCGACGAATGAGCTGTCTGGTTTGAACAAAGGTCTGTTCGATCGCGGTCGATTGCTCATCGGCTTCGAGGCATTTGCGACACTGGATCGGGCTTACTACACGTCGAAAGGTGAGCGGTCGGCACTCATCGCAAGACTGGTAGATGCGGCGGTGAAATATACCGGCATTCAGAAACGCCGTGATGCGGTGCGCGAACAGCTGAAAAATACGCAGCTTCGGGTGGAGAATTTGTCTGTTCCGGCAACGGAGTTAGACGGTCTCTTGCGCGATCATCAGGTCGCGGAAACGGTTTTTGCCTCAGCGCTAGCGCGCATCGACTCAAATCGGACAGATATATTCGCGTCTTACCCGCTGACCCAAACGGTTGAGACGCCTGGTCTACCTGGATCTCCCGCAACCCCGTCGAAAAAATTCATTCTGCTCGGCACGATTGCCGGGATGATATTCTACGCAATTGGATTGGCTCTGTTATGGATCAGACTTCCCATCATCCGCGCGCTCCTGAAGACCTTATAGTCGCCATCGCGCTCGCCGCGACTTGGTTTGTCTATTTGTTCGGAGGCCTCTACGTCCTTGGCCCAGTCTTGGGTGTAGGTCTAACGGGACTGTGGTTTGCACGCGTTTATCTCGCCAGTGATCGCGTACCGACGCTCAGCGTGCCTGCAATCCCAAGCGGTGTTTGGGTTTGGATTATCGGCATGCTGATCATGTTGCTCGCGCTCGAAGTCGGACACATGAACCAAAATCTCGGCACCGGGCAAACCATCAAGTCGACCATAGGGTGGGCGAAGGGCTGGGCGCTATTGGCGCTGTTCCCATTAATCGGTGCTTGTCTGCACATTCGCCTTGAGACCATTCTCAAGGCAGCAGGTTGGGTGGCGCTCGGCACCTTGCTCCTCACTCCCATATTTTTGGTCGCGCCAATGTTGGGATTGCCAAAAGTATTGTTCGTTTCACCATTGAAACTGGTCGGGGGACCTGGGCCGGAATTTTTTGCGGTCCAACTATACTCGATTGAACCGACCGATGGTTCAACGCGCTTGCGCTACTTCACGCCTTGGTCGCCGGCAGCGGGCATGATTGCCAACATGTATCTGATCTTTGCGCTCTCCGATAAACGAAAGTTCTGGAAATGGATGGGGATCATCTCTGCCTTAGCCATGATCCTGACTTCAAAATCACGGCTTGCGCTTGCCGCAGCATTATTCATTTGGCCGGTTGTGATCGCGGTTGGCGAGGCCAAACGCCCGGCAATGTGGTTTCTCGCAACGCTCGGCCTGTTGCTACTGACTCCTATGGCGCAAGGCATTCTCGATTGGATTGACGGAACGCTAAACTCGATCAAATCCATGCGAGCCGACTCCAACCGCGTGCGTGAACTTTTGGGTGACATTGCGATCGAACGTTGGCGAACAGAAGCGCCGATTTGGGGGCATGGCATTGTCGAACGTGGACCGCATGCGGTCGAATATATGCCCATCGGAAGCCATCATACCTGGTTTGGCTTGCTCTTTGTCAAAGGAGCTGTCGGCGCGATTGCGCTGGCGGTCCCACTCATCTGGAGCACGATAGAGTTTGCTCTGCTGGCTGTTACCCGGTCCGCGGCCGGGCGGATTGCCTTTGGCATGGTCCTGCTGATGACATTCTATTCCATCGGAGAGAATCTTGAAATTCTCGCTTACCTGATGTGGCCTGGATTGATCGTCATGGGCATCGCCGCGCGCGAGTTGCGAGAAGGCAGTGAGGGCTTGGAACGCGTTATCAAATCGCCGGTCGCGGCATAAGCCAGGCGTGCCTTTTCCTATGAGGTTTTTGCCGGGGAAGGATAGAGCGATGAAAGTGAAGGGCGACGCATCTCGTATTGATCATAGAGAAAAGTCAGCAAGCAAACTGATCCGAAGAGAAGCGCGACGCTGCCCCACATGCCGAAATATAACATCAAAGATGATGGTGCGATGTAGGCGAAGATGTTCCCGATGCCGAATGCGAATAGGCTGCGGCGGCCAAAGACCCTTAGACCCAAGCCGATTTTCAACTTAAGAACATCATAAAGCGCGATACACATCCATGTCAGCGCAAGGGCACCAAGAATGCCAATGCTGAAATACATGGGATGACTGTCAATCCGTAACGACGCATCGAGCAAAGCGCTGAGAGACCCTCCAGGTATTTGCCAGTCCCAGTATAGAGCGATGATGATGACGGCGAACGCGGCCATACAAAGAGATATCGTGGATGAGACGGTATGAACTTCTTTGCCTGAATGATTTGATCTTAACCCGTATCCAAATAGCATTCCGAAACAGACCAAAGACAGACCATGGATCAATGACGGCCCGATAAAGTCCACGCCTTTTCCATATAAGAAGCCACTCATATGCTGAAGATAATCTCGGCCGAACAATTCAGGCGCGGGAGGCAATTGTAAAAATATCGGATGGGCGAGATGGACCAGCAAAGCGACACCAACAAGCGCGCCCAAACCAAATCGAATGCGCGCGAAGATCAGTAAGGGTGAGAGCGCGAGCGCAGCCGTATAAAATGCCAAGAGATGCGAATAGGGGACGCTGATGAAGCCAGTAAAAACTAACGGCAATGACATAAGTGAATAGGTGCCCATGATCGTGAAGAACACGACAATCGCCAGGCAGTAATAGCCATAGCATTGTAAGGCACGTTTATATAATCGATGCGTCGTTTCGGTTTTCTTTCCGCTTTCAAATCTAGGGCGATAAACAAGCTCGAGCATAGCGCCGAACAAAATCAAGAAGATTGGCGTCGCCAGCTGCATGGTGACTTCCAAAGCGACATTGGGCCAACCTTGCAATTGCCCCCTCGCACCGAAGCTTGCCATACTATGTTTCCACGTCACCAGTAGAATGGCGACGGCGCGTGCCTGATCAATTCCAATGATGCGTTTCTGCATGTCGGCTCATCTCCTTGGCAAAAACGGTGTTTAGACCAGGGTCGCCGTTAGGCCGTGAGCACGGTCTGCAGGTACTGGATGTGGTCGCGCCAGAACTGCGGACCAGCTCTGAACCATTTTGTCGAATTCGCTTGCGGCGCGCGTCCTAGCAGCACTTCCACGTTGAGAGATGTCGTGTGCTTTGGCCGCTTTGTAGATTGCTCTGACAATGCTCGGGATACTGTTTGGCGCATGTGAGAATCCGCTGCCGTCTAGTTGATCCGCGAGGCCATCAATGTCAGCAGCAATGATCGGGCGACCCGCGGCTCTTGCTTCTGTGCCAACGAGCCCGAACGCTTCCCAGCGAGACGGGATCGCAACGGCTTCGACACTTGTCAGGAATGCCTCCGGCGAAGCAAACGGATCCACGATTTCCACATGCGGTAATCTAGTCGCGAACTGCTTCAAACGATCAAGCTCCGGACCTTCTCCAGCAAGCTTCAATTGGGCCACATGCGCAGGAACGCGCGCCATAGCCTGGATCAGAAGGTCAAAGCCTTTTTGCTTATGAAAGCGCCCGAACGCCCCGATTTTCAATGGAGAATTTGATCTCTCAACAGGGTCTAATTTGAGCAGATCATCGCATTGTCGGGATTGTGGAATGGCGACCACTTTTGTGGGTGGTGCCAGCTTGTGGCGCAAGATCCAATCGCGTTGATTGTTCGAAACCGCGATGACCTGATCAACCAGGGAATACGCAATTCTCAGCATCCAGTGAAACCGCCGTTTCGGTTCGACCTCGCTTGCTTCAAACCCCGCTGTGTATGTGTGCTCAATCAAGATGACTTTTTTGAACCGTCCACGTAAGCGGAGATCCAGCAACCAGCTCAGCTTCTTCCAATTTGCAGTGAAGTGAACAATAGCGATATCATCCTGCGATGTGGCTTTGACGGTTTGTGAGCGAATATCGACCGTCTCATGCCGGCCGAGCGCAGCCAATTCTTCAGTCTCGAAATTCTTCAAAGCTCGGGTGACGCCACCCATGGCGAGATCATCTAGAACGTGAACAATGCGTCTATCCTGGGGCATGCGCTAACTCCGCTCGATCAAGGATTGGAGCGGGCCATTCAGCTGCTGAGGACGGAGCCGAAGGACGAGCGCGGCAGCGATCGTGGTCAGTGTTTTGGCCGGTTCTTGGATGACAATGCGCGGGCAAATCTGCAGCGCCTCTTTCATGAGCGACCAAGCCAGAGCGCCTTCGCCCATCCGGAAACAGCGCCGGGCGAGATAGCGCTTTTGATACGCCTCGGCATAGGAACCCCATTTGTCAGCGAATTCCGGGTCGAGCTCGCTCACCCTTGCTTTGACGCGCGACCAAGTCTCGAACTGTTTGACGACATTGGCCGACAGGCCACCTTCATTGATGCGATAGCGCGTATAAGCGCCAGCAATGCCCTCAAACCGCCACTTGGTCATGAGCGCCATTCGACACCAACACTCTATATCTTCAGATTGCCGAAATGACTCGTCGAAATAGTCGAGCTCATTTCGGGCTTCATTGATGAAGGCGATGTCTTCAAAGACCTGTCGTCGGATCACAGGTGCGGACCCGTTTCCCACTGGGTTCCTTAAGAACACATCTCGGGCAGTGACGTTTTTCAATTTTGGGCGTTGGACGATTCGAAGAAAATTCCCGTCATCATCGATCATGCGCGAGGCTGCATAACTGATCCCAACTTCTGGTGATTGCCAAAGATGTTCAATATGACGCTCAAGTTTCTCGGGCTCCCAAAGATCATCGGAATCGAGCAAAGCGATATACTGACCACGCGCATGTCTGATCCCAGTATTGCGCGCACCGGCGAGGCCACGATTGGCTTGCGAGATGATCCGGATCCGCGGATCAGAATATGCGCGGCAGAGCTCAATTGAATTGTCAGAGCCGGCATCGTCGATAATGAGAAGCTCGAAATCGACGAATGTTTGCGCCAATACAGACTCAATGGCTGCTTCGACATATTTGGCCGTATTGTAGACCGGCATGACAATAGAAATCATAGGGGTATTCATCGAGCGACGAGCTCCTTAAGTTTAGGATTGGGAATGAAAGCCAGTCCGACGCCAACCAAGGTAAGACCGGTTCGAATGGGCTGGCGAAAGATCAGGAATGGATCATGGCTCAGCGCTGAGAGAATGTATCGGAAGCCCGCTGCGGCATCGCCCATTCTAACGGCGCGGCGCGCAAGTTGGCGCATACAGGGTCCGTAGGCGCGGCGGGCAGCAGGGGCTGCAATCTCCGGAAATTTGGCACATGCGGCGCCGACCATTTGCAACCACCCATCGCGCATCGCGTCTAAGTCAGCAGATTGGCTTTCAGGGGAAGATCGATAGAAGAACCATTCAGCATCGACGCCGATAATTTTGAGCGGGCTTTCAAGAGCAACGCGCAACAACCAGTCTTGGTCTTCGGCATAGTTGAGCCCAGGTGTGAAGCCGCCCGTCTCCAGAAAGAGCGATTTTCGGCAAACGATGTTTGATGTACTGCAAACGGCATTCTCCGCCATAAGATCATCTGCATGGAGATGCGGAATGAAGGGCGTCAGCGTACCGGGCTTAAGTGTGTCAGCATCGATAAATCGCGTGCGACTAAACGCGACTCCGATCGTCGAGTCCGACTGAAACAGTTTGACCATGCCTTCAAGTCGTTCAGGTGCCCAAAAGTCGTCGGCATCTAAGAAGGCAATAAGATCTGCACGGGCCAAATCGACCCCGCGATTGCGGGCAATGGACGGGCCGCTATTCACGCGCTGAGCAACACAGATGCGGTCATCTGCTTTGGCCAGTTCAAGCGCGATCTGTGCCGTGTCATCCGGCGAACCGTCATCAACAATGATCAGTTCCCAGTTTTGCAAGCTTTGCGCTTGTACGCTGCGGATAGATGCGGCGATTGTTTTACCAGCTTTATAAGCTGGCATGATGATCGATAAGGTGGGCATGGATTTCATGAGTTTGCTCCAAGCGTGCTTGGCTTATGCGTGCCGATTTTTGTGAGGGAGATTTGCATTATGGCGATCGCGAATGCGGATGCCGTTGCGACGGAGATGGCTGCGACCGTGAACAGTCCGTGGCTCGAAAAGAGCGCGAAGGGGATCAATACACTGGCGGATAGGCCAAGCGAGATTTGGAAATCGAGCCCTGAGCGACCGTCTGCGCGCGCTTTCATCCGAGCCGCATCGACCATTAGTCGCGCAGGTCCGCCGAGGCATAGAATAGCCACCAGTGGGGCGGCGACGGCCCAGCTCGCGCCAAATACAATCGGCACATAATACAGCGCCATCGCGGCTTGCAACGCATAGAGCAGCGCGAATGGAAGTCCCAAATTCACGATCGCTTTGCGATAAGCGATGGCGCGATCGGCGGCGGCGCAGAGGTGCGGATAGACGGCATTGCTGAACGCGCGGTTCAATGCTGTTGAAACGCCCAAGCCCGCATTGAAGGCGAAATAGTAAAGACCTAGCGCTTCAACGCCCAACGTGAACGAGACGATGAATTTGTCCAATTGATCACGGAAGGCGCACATCAGCTCCGAACCGAGGACGGGCATCGAAAATTTAAGAAGGCCACCAATTGGCGCGAACCCTGCCTCGCGATCGCGAGTCCAGGCTTTGGTTCGAAGCATGCCGAATAGCCATATGGGGGCCGTGAGTAATTTCGGTAACACAATGGCCCAAGCGCCAAAGCCACAAATCGCGAGCACAGCCGTTAAAACGTGATCCGCGGCAACCTGTGCGGTTGAAATGGCGGCGAGCTCTTTCATACGCTCTGCGCGTAAGAGGC
>JABSQA010000009.1 GCA_013213825.1 Henriciella sp. | reverse complement strand
CGGTGCAGTTCGAAGGCGTGAAGCCGGAACATTTATGGACCCGCGAACATGCGGGACTGTTTGACGTCTCCCATATGGGGCCATGCTTTCTATTCCTCAAAGACGGCCTCGGCGAAGATGGTGCGCATGAGAAGATTGCAGCGCTGATGGAACGCTTGGTGCCCAGCAATATTGCCGGGTTAAAACCAGGGCAGGGACGGCTCTCCGTTTTGCGCAACGCAGAGGGTGGCATTCTCGATGACCTCATCATCACCCGTATGCCTGGCTTGGATGGTATGCTCTATATCGTCGTCAATGGCGCCGTGAAGGCTCAGGATTGGGCGCATATTGAACGCGAACTTGGCGACGAGGCTGGCTTGCAGAAAGCCGATGATCGTATCTTGATGGCCTTGCAGGGACCGAAAGCGGAATCGGTTCTGGTCGAGCATTTCCCTGAAGCGGCGGATCTCACCTTCATGCGCTGTGCGTATCTTCAACGCGATGACGAGAAGATCATGCTGTCGCGCTCCGGATATACCGGAGAAGACGGATTTGAACTGCTGCTGCCGAACAGTGCTTATGGCCTAGGTATCATCGACGCGCTGCTCGCAGATGAGCGGGTGAAACCGATCGGGCTTGGCGCGCGCGATAGTTTACGGTTGGAAGCCGGTCTTTGTCTGTATGGCCATGACATGGACACGACCCGAAACCCGGTCGAAGCTGACCTTGCGTGGGTCATCCAAAAATCTCGCCGCGAGCGGGCTGATTTCCCTGGCGCAGCGCAAATCCTGAAAGACTATGCAGATGGCCCCGCACAGAAGCGGGTTGGCATCCAACCGCTTGAACGGGCACCGGCCCGCGAAGGTACGGAGATTCAGATCGGCGAAGAGACCGTGGGCGTCGTCACCTCTGGTGGCTTTGGACCGAGCGTCGATCGCCCGATTGCGATGGGCTATGTCCGCGCGGACCTTGCGGTGCCAGGAACGAAAATCGACTTAATTGTGCGTGGCAAAGCGCGCCCGGCAGAGGTCTGCGATCTGCCCTTCATTCAACCAAATTACAAACGCTAACGGGGTGAGAGCAATGAGCACTTATTTTACGGAAGATCACGAATGGATTGCTGTTGATGGCGACATTGGCACAGTCGGGATTACTCAATACGCAGCAGAACAGCTCGGCGATGTTGTTTTCGTCGAGGTGCCTGAAGCCGGTGCCAGCTTTGGCAAAGGCGATGATATGGCGGTCGTCGAGAGCGTTAAAGCGGCCTCAGATGTATATGCGCCGATTGCGGGTGAAGTCACCGAAGGCAATGGCGATCTCGCTGACGCACCTGAGACTGTGAATGAAGATCCCGAAGGCAGGGGCTGGTTCTGCAAACTCAAAATCGCTGATCAAGGTGAACTGTCTGGGTTGATGGATGCGGCGGCTTACAAGACCTATTGCGACGGCCTTTAATAGATGACGATTGATCGCCTCCTTTTCGGATTCCTTGCTCTGATCCATTTGTTGCCTGCTTTGGCAGCGATTGCACCCCAGCAGATTTCGAAACTGTACGGCGTGGATGCGTCAGACTCAGCCCTGATAACGTTATTACAACACCGCGCTGTTCTGCTGGGTATTGTCGGTTTTGCGTTTTCTGTGGCGGTTTTCAGACCGGATTCGTCAGCGGCATGGCACGCGATGATCATTGGGTCGATCAGCATGACTACGTTTTTGCTGATCGCGACGATTAATCGAGAGCTTTTCGGAAATCTCCAAAGAATCGTAATCGTGGATGCCATCGGCCTTCTGCCCCTTTTAATTCTCTTCATGCGCCAACCTTGGGCGCGTTCATTCTAAAGGAGTGACCTAGTGAGATATCTCCCTTTAACCCCTGAAGACCGGGCTGCGATGCTGAACACAATCGGCGCCGCCTCTGTCGACGATTTCTATCAAGATGTGCCGATCAGTGCGCGTCTTAGCGGCTTGATTGAAGGCTTGCCTAATCATCAAGGCGAGCTTGCCGTGGAGCGCCATATGGCGGCGCTCGCCGGGAAGAATAGAACCGCCAGCGACGGTCCCTTCTTTGTGGGAGCGGGGGCGTATAAACACCATGTGCCGGCCAGCGTTGATATGATCATCCAACGCTCTGAATTCCTCACCACGTACACACCGTATCAGCCGGAAATCGCCCAAGGCACGCTGCAGACGCTGTTTGAATTCCAAACCCAGGTCGCCGCGATGACGGCGATGGATGTGGCCAATGCCAGCATGTATGATGGCTCGACCGCCTGTGCCGAAGCGGCCGTCATGGCATGCCGCGTGACACGTCGTAAGAAAGTCGTTTTGTCTGGCGGACTGCACCCTCACTATGCC
Source organism: Henriciella sp. (assembly GCA_013213825.1). Lineage (GTDB taxonomy): Bacteria > Pseudomonadota > Alphaproteobacteria > Caulobacterales > Hyphomonadaceae > Henriciella. The sequence continues at coordinate 42,656 of JABSQA010000009.1, read as the reverse complement.
GCGGCAACCCGTTTGCTCTGCGAAGCGCAAGGCATTGAAGTGATTGAGTTGGAGCCTGCGATTGATGGCGAGCTGGAGCTGGCCAATCATGTGGATGATGCGACAGCTTGCGTCATTGGCCAATCGCCGAACGTATTTGGCACCGTCACCGATCTCAGTCCCGTGGCTGATGCGGCGCACGCGCAAAAAGCCCTCTTGGTGAGCGTGTTCACTGAAGCGGTCTCGCTCGGCCTCGTCACGCCGCCGGGCGAAATGGGCGCGGACATCGCCGTCGGTGAGGGCCAGTCGATCGGCAATCCGCTGACCTTTGGTGGACCTTATGTTGGCCTCTTTGCTTGCACTCAAAAGCTTGTTCGGCAAATGCCAGGACGACTTTGTGGTGAAACCGTCGATGCCGATGGCGAACGCGGCTTCGTGCTGACGCTTTCAACCCGCGAGCAACACATTCGACGCGACAAAGCGACATCAAATATCTGTACAAATTCGGGCCTTTGCGCCTTGGCCTTCACGGCGCATATGACCTTGCTTGGCGGCAAAGGATTTGCGCAATTGGCGCAGCTTAATCATGAGACCGCTTGTGATTTGGCCGATGCGTTAGAAGCGGTGCCGGGTGTGAATATCCTGACGCCACGCTTCTTCAATGAGTTCGCTTTTGAAACACCGGTCGATGCGGAGGCGGTGCTCGCCATGCTGGACGAGCGCGGCGTCCTAGGCGGCGTTCGGGTCAGCCGGATGCTGCCGGACGCGGGCATGGGCAAAGTCATTATCGCCGCGGCCACAGAATGTACGACGCAGGATGATATCGCGGCCTATGCGGCGGCGCTGAAGGAGGTGGTGTAATGGGTATGCAAACGATTGGACGACCAACAGCGCCCGTCGTTTCGGAATCAGGCTCAGTCCAAACCGTTTCCGGATCAAAAGGTCTCTTGCAACACGAAGACCTGATCTTTGAGATTGGCGATGCCGAAAAGACCGGTGTGGACTTGCCCGTCCCATCTGGTCGTGCAGATCGGCTCGGCGGCGTCACGCGTCAGCACGCCACTGGGCTACCAGGGCTAACCGAGCCTGAGGCGGTGCGCCATTATATGCGGCTGAGCCAGCGAAACTATGCGATTGACCTTGGCCTGTTCCCGCTGGGGTCGTGCACCATGAAGCATAATCCACGGCTCAATGAGAAAGCTGCGCGGATGCCAGGTTTTGCCGACATTCACCCGATGCAGCCGCAACGCACGGTGCAGGGGGCTCTCGAACTGATTAACGAACTCGCCACCTGGCTGAAAACGCTTACCGGCATGCCGGCTGTTGCAATGAGTCCCAAAGCCGGGGCGCATGGCGAGCTGTGCGGGCTGCTTGCGATCCGCCAAGCGCTCATCTCGCGCGGTGAAGGCGAGACGCGCAAACGCGTATTGGTGCCAGCATCCGCGCACGGGACTAATCCAGCGACCGCGATCCAATGTGGATTCATCGTCGACGAGATCGCCGCGGATGCGCGCGGTCGCGTAGACATGGCGGACTTGAAAGGCAAGCTCGAATCCACTGACGATATTGCTGGGATCATGCTGACCAACCCGAATACGTGCGGCCTGTTTGAGACGGACATTAAAGAGATCGCTGACCTGATCCACGCGGCAGGCGGTTATTTCTATTGCGATGGCGCCAATTTCAACGCGATTGTCGGGCGCGTGCGCCCAGGCGATCTCGGTGTGGATGCGATGCATATCAACTTGCACAAGACCTTCTCGACGCCACATGGCGGCGGCGGGCCAGGGTCTGGTCCAACGGTTCTGTCAGATGCGCTCGCGCCATTTGCACCGGTCCCCTTTGTGGTCAAAGACGCGGATGGTTTTCACCTCGTTGAAGACGTCGAAGGCGAGGGCGCGGAAGCCTTTGGCCGCATGGTCGCCTTTCATGGCCAAATGGGCATGTTTGTACGGGCGCTGACCTATATGCTCAGCCATGGTGCGGATGGGCTCAAACAAGTCGCAGAAGATGCGGTGCTCAATGCCAATTATATTCAAGCACGCCTAAAAGATGTGATGACGCCCGCGTTCGAAGGCTATTGCATGCATGAGGCTTTGTTCTCAGATGCGTTTACCGCGGATGGCATCGAGACGATCGACATCGCGAAAGCGCTGATCGATGAGGGCTATCATCCGATGACCATGTATTTCCCGCTGGTCGTCCACGGCGCCATGCTGATCGAGCCCACGGAGACGGAGAGCAAACAGGAGCTGGATCGGTTCTGCGACGCGTTGCGTGTGGTTGCAGAGCGCGCAGCCGCTGGAGATGAGGCGCTGAAAGCAGCCCCTTATCTCGCGCCCAAGACGCGACTCGATGAAACGCGTGCGGCACGAAAGCCAATCTTGAAATGGACACCGCCTGCGCCTGAGGCGATTGCTGCGGAGTAAGCGCAATTTAGACATAGTAGATCGAAAGGCGATGGATTTTTCCGGCTAGGAAAACCAAGCCTTTCGCTTCTGCCGCGTGTAGCTCAAGATCGGACGTTCGAAACAAGTATAGACCAGGCCCGATACGACGATCGGGAGGACAATACCTATTGCCAGAAAGGCGAGGTTATCAATCGAACCTGGCTGACCGAAAACCGGAAAGAATAGGCGTCCGACCGCGCTAATGACGAGGATATGGCAGAGATAGAGCGAGTAGCTCCAGTCGCCGAGATGGATCAGGAAATCGGGGATGCGATCGCCCCATCGTGTCGCTTGCTCAAGCGCGACGAGGCCATAGACGATCAGCGCAAAGGCAATCCCGTATGAGAATGTGCGCGCCGTTGCGAGATCGGGCGTATTGCCGAGAAAATCCACCTCTAGGCACGACCAAATGAGGATGGCGAGACCTGTGATCAAAGCCGGCCAACGCCAGATCAGGTGGCCGCCTTTGATCAAGTAAGCTGCGGCGGCGCCCATCAAAAATACCAATGTCATGGGGAACAATGCCAGGGTGATCAATGAATCGGCAAAATGCTCGGTCATACTTGCTGAAACAGAGGCCAAAATGATCAAAGCCCAAATCACCAGAGCAGGAATTCGCCAAGCCTTGGGCAATAAGAGGATAAGCGCGAACACGATATAGAAGTAAATCTCGTGCATCAGCGTCCAGCCCAAAGTTAGAATTGGGAAGGCGTCATGCGGAATCAGTAAAAATGATTTCCACAAATGTTCGACGCCTCCCACACCGAGCCGACTCAAGCGTTCTGCATCCCAGGGCGTTCCATACGATACAAAAAGATAGGCGGTCATCGCACCGGCAAAGAGCCACCACAGCGGATAAATCCGGAGCGCGCGCGCGAAGAGGAAGCCACCCGAATTACTAAGGCTCGGCTGAGAATCGCCTGCAACCCAGACCATAACGAAGCCGGAAATAACAAAGAACAGATCAACGCCGCTTATCCCCGTAATCCAATTGGGAGACATAATCGCGTCTCCACCGGATTGGCGCACTTCTATTCCGTATAGGTGCGCGAACATCACAGCGAGTGCGGCAATCGCCCGTAAAGCTTGGATGGTCCGCAACTGCTTCAAAGTATCACCAGGTGTGTTCTACAAGAAACTTCGCAATGAAATTCACGTCATTTCAACGGAAAGTGTGTAGGCAAAACCGTACTTCCTTGCCAGAGTCATTATTCAGTCAATTTTTGTTGGAACGTTGCGGAAAAGAACCATATTATAACGACCATGCCCGACGGATCATCCCCCTTTAACAAAGACTCGCTGAAGCAGAATGCCGCGACTGCCCCATTGGGGATTGTTGGCGCGAGCGTGAAGACCCTTATTCGCCAGGCATTTGCACTGCTGGGGCTGCTCTTAATCGCGATCGCGATTCCGATTGCATTCGTAACGCCACTGCTGCCCATTGGTTTGCCAATTGCGATTCTGGGCGTCGTCCTGCTCGGGCGTAATTCGCTTTGGGGGCGGCGCTGGATGGAAGGCGTTTTGGAACGTCACCCACGTGTCGAACGCTTCGCGCCGAATTGGATGATGAAAGCCGTTTTTGGCCGCGAAAAGCGGACTCCGAAAACATAAAAACCCGCTCATCAAGAGCGGGTTCTCACAAAACTCAATTATTGAATTTGCCGTCTAATTCAGACGCTTGTCGATTTCGCCCAGGGCTTTGTCGAACAGGTCGTCGGCCTCGCCGGTGCCCGAAAGGATTGTCCGGGCTGCATTCGTGGCCGCATCCGCAGCAACGCGGCGAACTTCAGCCGCGGCATCGGCTTCGGCGCGCGCGATACGGGCTTCGGCTTGTGCCTCACGACGGGCCACTTTTGCTTTCAAGTCGGCTTTGGCCTGCTTCATCATCGCGTCCGCATCAGCTTTGGCGCGCTTAATGATGTCTTCAGCGGCATCGTCGGCCTCTTTGGCCTTGGTTTTGGCTTCGGCCATCAATTTGGCCGCTTCTTCGCGTAGCGCGCGGGCTTCGTCGATTTGGCTTTGAATGCCCTCAGCGCGATTGTCGAGCGCTGAAAGGATAGTTTTGAAGCCGCCAACCATGCCAACAATGAATAGGAAGACGACTAACGCTGCGAACGCTGTCGCTGTGGTTGGGTCCGCATACCAAGCGACCTTCTCGTCGGCTGCGTGAGCGGCAGGCGTCAAAGCCAGGGCGGAAAAGAGAATGGTGTATCTCATGATTATCCCTCTTCAAGCGCCGTTTTGACCGCAGCTTTCAGATTGGCATCTGTGGCTTTGCTGCCAAACTTGCCGAGAACGCTGGCGGCTGCATCAACAGCGATGCCTTCAACATTCTGCATGGCGTCGGCCCGAAGCGCGGAAATGCGGGTTTCAGCTTCCGCGAGCTTTTTGTCGACTTCTGCGTCCACTTTCGCGGTTTCGGTGGCAATCTCTTTATCGATCTTGCCACGCGCCTTGTCCGCTGTTTCACGCGCCTTGGCGTGCGCCTTTGCGATGGAAACGTCGACGGCTTTTTGCGCGTCCACGGCTTCCTCGTTTAAGCGCGCCGCTTCATCAAGGTCGCTTGCAATCGTGCTCTCGCGACGCTCAAGCGTGCTGCCAATGCGCGGCAGGATGATGCGAGAGAGCACAATGTATAGGGTCCCGAACAGCACCACCAACCAGAAGATCTGGGAGGGGAAGTGCCAAGGATCAAACGGTGCGAAAGACGCCGCTTTTTCAGCGTCCTTAGCAGCCTCTGCAGCGATGATAATCGGATACATAGCCTATCGGGTCCCTATGGGTCGTAAGTTGTGATCGAGGTGTGGTTTAGACCACGAACAGGATCAGAATCGCGACCAGGAATGACAGAATGCCGAGCGCTTCTGAAAGCGCCATACCGATGAACAAGTTACCGGTCTGCTGTGGAGCAGCAGAAGGGTTACGCATCGCAGCGTCTAGGAATGAGCCGAAGATGTTACCCACACCAATCGCAGCACCAATCATGCCGAGAGTCGCGAGGCCAGCACCTACGTACTTAAGACCGAGAGTGATATCGCCTTCCATGAGAATCTCCTTTGGGAAGTCTTTAGTTCGATTTGCGCCCCGTGAAGCCTGTTCCTAAGGGCACGTCAAGATGAAACAACACGGCTATATAGCCGCAGTGAGCGGGTTCCTTAGTGTGACGGGTGTAAGGCGTCGTTCAGGTAAACGCAGGTCAGAATAGCAAACACATAGGCTTGCAGACCCGCGACGAGGAATTCGAGCGCGTTCAGCGCCACACCCATGCCGAAGGCGAGGGGGGCGACGACGAGGCCGATGCCGCCAGCTGTGATGCCGGTGACGGCAAACCCAGCAAACAGTTTCAGCAGAATGTGTCCGGCCAGCATATTCGCGAACAAACGCAGCGACAGGGTCAATGGACGCGCGATGAATGAGATCACTTCGATCGGGATCAGAATGGCGTAAATCACCAATTTCCCGAGAATGGGCATATCCCCAAGCGAGGGCGCGAACAGACCGAAGAATTTTAGTCCATTTTTCCACAATCCGAAGACCACAACGATGCTGATGACGAGCAAGGCCAACAGACCGGTCACGATCAAATGGCTGGTTGTGGTGAAGGCGTAAGGCGACATTCCGATCAAGTTTGCGAACAGAATGAAGAAGAACAGGGTGAATACGAATGGGAAGAAGCGCAAACCTTCTTCACCGGCCGTGCCGCGAATCATATCGGCGACGAAGCCATAGCCGATCTCGCCCATGGATTGCAGCCGGTTCGGGACAATTTTTCCGCGCGAGGCTGCATAGCCAAAGAAGGCGATACACAGAACCACGCCCAGGAGCATAAAGCCCGCCGCATTGGTGAAGGAAATATCGTAGCCAAACAATGGTGGGAGTTCGAACCATTTCTGGACCTCGAACTGCTTCATTGGGTCGGCGGCGCCGTAGAAAAAGAGATTCATTTTCGCGTCTATTCTTCAGGGTTAGAGCCCGTTTTGTCGGGGCTCATGGCCGGATTAGCGGCATCCGTCAACTCTTTGTACGCGCGAATAACACCTAGAATTCCGGCGGCTAGTCCGAAGCACATCATGATCAGCAAGCCCCAGGGCTCCGTTCCGAACACGTGATCGATGCCCAAACCCATCATAATCCCAACAAATACGGACGCTCCGAACTCTGTGCCGTATCGCAAAGCGAGCGCGCCAGCGGACACGCCCGCCGATGCAGCGGCTTGACGTTGCTTCTTTTCGAGCTGCTCCTGCGCGCTTTTGGCGCGGGCAATTCGCTCCGCTAAGTCATTGTTTTCCGGGTTGCTCATGGTGAGTCGCTCGCGGTTCTATTCGGCCGCGACGAGTTCTTCGGCAGTGTCGAGATCGACCGAAACAAGCTTAGATACGCCTTTTTCACGCATTGTGACACCGAAAAGGCGATCCATACGGCTCATCGTCACCGGATTGTGGGTGATGACGATGAAGCGTGTGTCCGTGCGCTGGCGCATTTCGTCCAGCATGCGGCAGAACCGGTCAACATTGGCATCATCAAGCGGCGCATCCACCTCGTCGAGGACACAAATCGGCGAGGGTCGCGATAAGAAGACCGCGAAAATGAGCGCCGTGGCCGTCAGCGCTTGTTCACCGCCCGACATCAAGGACAGAGTGCCCAGACGCTTGCCGGGAGGCTGCGCAAAGATTTCGAGGCCAGCTGCGAGCGGATCGTCCGCGTCAACAAGCCGCAGCTCTGCTTCCCCGCCGCGGAACAAGGCCGTGAACAGCGCTTTGAAGTGCTCATTGACCTGGTCAAATGCCCCAAGCAGGCGGTTCCGGCCTTCATCATTCAGGGCCGCGACCCCTTCGCGCAATTTGGCAATCGCTGCCGTCAGATCCGCCTTTTCCTCAGCTTGTAGACCCAGCCGAGCCGAGATTTCCTCGACTTCCGCTTCCGCTTCCATATTAACGCCGCCGAGATTTTCACGGTCGCGGCGAAGGAAGTCGAGCTGACGGTCAACCTCTTTGACGTCCAACTCACCCATTTCTTCGTCCGACATGCCGGCTTTCGCAATGGCGAGCAGGCCTTCTGGTGCGCGCTGGAATTGGGTCTGGGCAATTTCTGAGGCTTCAGCGAGCCGCTCGGTTGCGTTTTCAAGCTTGGCATTCGCAATGGCGAGGGTTTCGCGCGCGCTCATCGCCAAATTATTCGATGAGCGGGCGGCTTCTTCAACGCCGCGAATCTCAGCTTCGCGCGCCGCTAAAGCGTCTGCCGCTGTCTTTCGCTCGGCCTCAAGTTCTTCAACTCGAGCGGCCAAAGTATCGAGCTGTGTCTGCAGCGCGTCTGGGCGAGCTTTGGCTTGACCAGCTTCGCTGGCGGCTTCGGCGCGGCGTTTGACCAGGCGTTCAACCCGTTCAGTTGATGAATTGAGGCGACCGACCCAGCGTTCGACATCATTCTCTAATGCTGAACGTCGTGCCATTGCTTGTTGGCGGTTGCGCGTGAGATCCGTGAGGCGGCCGCGACATTCCGTTTCCCGTTCACGGGCGATCGTCAAACGCTCACGCGCGCTTACGACATCTTGCTCAAGTTGTCCCAAGACTTCGGTATTTTCGGGTTTGGCGGCGGTTTGATAGGCTTCTGTCGCAATCGCCAGGTCGGATTCGACGCGGGCAAGGTTTTCTTTTGCTGAGTCGGCTTTCAAACTGGCGCGATCCGCCTGCTGCTTGGCGCTGGCCAAGTTTCGGCGCGCCAGCTCCAGGCGTTGATTGGCATCTCGGACAGCCTGGCGGAACTGTTTGATGTCTTCCTCAGCGCCAATTCGTTCTCCGCGTGCCGCAGCATATTTCGCCTGAAGCTCAGCCACTTCCTGGCGCTGTGGGCCGAGCGCAGATTGCGCCGCTTCGAGTCGGGCCTGTTGTTCCAGACGTTCTGCAGCGGCGACAGGCGCCGCCGGCGTCCGCGTAAATCCGTCCCAGCGCCACAAATGTCCATCCAGCGTGACCAAACGTTGGCCCGGCATCAGCTCGCCTGCCAATTCTTCGCCTTCGCTGCGCGAAACCACGCCGCATTGAGATAGGCGGGCCGCCAGTTCACCTGGGGCTTCGACAAAATCCGTCAGCGGTTTGGCATAGCCAGGCAGGGCCTGGGTCTTCACACTGCTTCCACCCCAATAGATCGAGGCGGACTTATCTGTTGGGGCTTGCAAATCATCGCCCAGGGCCGCAGCCACTGCTTTTTCGTACCCATCGCGCGTGCGCATCTGTTCGACGACTGGGGGTGATTGATTGGTTTCCGCTTTGCGCAGAAGGCGGGTCAGGCCGGCAATCTCAGTTTCAAGGGTTCTCAGCGTATCTTGCGCTTCGTCAGCGGGAGCTTTGGCCGCGGTTTCCGCCTCTTGTTTCGTCGTAATCGCTTGTTCGGCCGCTTCCAGCGCGTCTTGCGCCGTCTGCAAAGCGGTTTCAGCTTCTTTTTCCGCGTCCCGCGCAATCTCGAGCTCGCGCGTCAATTCAGACGTATCGGGCAGGGACTCTACGGCCGCGCGCAGATGCGCGACCTCTTGCTGTAAGCTTTCCATGCGCCGCTTATGAGCATTGGCATTGGCTTCAAGTGCCTGAATTTCAGCACGTTTTTGGGCAAACGCCTCGCTTTTCGCATCGGCATCGCGTTGTGCTGCATCCAGCCCGGCTTTGGCTTCGGCGAGCACGCGCTCAGCGTCCGCTTCTTTTTCTTTATTGGTGGTATCGTTTTCGACTGGAAGCGCTGCTAAGGCCTCTTTGGCATCCGCTAGCGTGCGTTCGGCTTCTTCTTTCTGCGCTTGCTCGCGCTGAATGTCTTCCGCCAAGCGTTCAGCTTCGCGCTCTAATCCAGCGAGCAGGTCAGCGGCATTCTTTCGTTCGGTTTCGACCCGCGCGAGCTCAATTCGTGCCTGGCCAAGTTTGCCAGACGCTGTGGCCTCGGCCGTGCGCAACGGACCAATCCCTTCGCTGACTTCGAGTCGTTTGGTTTCAGCGACAGCCGCTTCGCGGGTCAATCGCTCAACTTCCGTTTTGGCGCGCGCGAGCGAAACGGCTGCGGTTTCCTGATCTGCTTTGGCGGTGTGCCATTTCAGATGCGCCAAAAAAGCCTCAAGCGCGGAAATGCGTTCGCTCAGTTCTTTATACTTGCGGGCTTTACGGGCGTGGCGCTTCAAACTCTCAAGCTGGCGCTCAACCTCCGCAGAGACCTCGGTCAGGCGTTCGAGATTGGTCTCAGCGCCGCGAAGCTTCAGCTCGGCCTCGTGCCGACGCGTATTGAGCCCGGAAATACCCGCCGCTTCTTCAAGAATGCGACGGCGATTCTGTGGTTTGGAGCCAATCAGCTCGCTGATTTGACCTTGCCGAACCAGGGATGGCGAGTTGGCCCCCGTCGAGGCGTCGGCGAAAAGCAGTTTGATGTCTTTGCCTCGCACCGTCCGCCCATTCAGCTTATAGCTGGAGCCCGCACCGCGCTTCAGACGGCGCATCACTTCGAGCGTATCAGAGCTATTGAATTCTGGCGGCGCGGTACGCGCGCTATTGTCTAAGACAAGAGTCACTTCCGCCAGTTCGCGGGCCGGGCGGCCGGCTGCACCAGAGAAAATCAGGTCATCCATCTCGCCGCCGCGCATGGCTTTGGCCGAGTTGGCCCCCATCGCCCAGCGCATGGCTTCTAGCAGGTTGGATTTACCGCACCCATTGGGTCCGACAATGCCGGTCAGCCCAGGGCGAATGGGAACAGATTCGGGGTCTACAAAGGACTTGAAGCCGGCGATGCGTAATTCTGTTAACTGCATGCAGCCCCCATTCGGTCCTACTCGCTTGTGGTCGCCGCAAGCGCTTCATCGAGCGCGGCTGCGAACACTTCTGGCGATACACGGACATTGGAATCCATGAGTTCACCGTTCAAAAAGAAAGTCGGCGTTGCGGAAACACCTTTGCTTTGCGCAGCCGAGATGGAAGCGCGAATGGCATCGCGTCCGGATTCACTTGCGAGACAGGCTTCGAATTCAGCATCCGTAGCGATGCCATGATTGGCGCCGACTTGTTTAAGCGCTTCGACCACGGGGCCGCCTTGCCGCGCCAGGGTCAGAATCGCGTCCTGACGCATGAACAGCTCATCAAGCAAGTTGTAATATGCCTCGCCCTCGGTGCAGCGCGCGAGCGTGAACCCGGCCACAGCAACATTCGCGGGGGCGGTTGGGAACTCGCGGAAGACGAGACGCACTTTGCCCGTATCAATGTAATCGGCTTTGATTGTCGGCATGACGCGCGCATGGAAATCGAGACAAGCCGGGCAGGTCCAGCTGGCATACTCGATCAGCGTCACCGGGGCGTTAGGGTCACCAAAAATAATGTCTTGCAAGACAACGGCATCGCCACTGGAAGACCCATTATCGCCGCTTGAGTCGCCATCATCAGTGCCCGCCCCACAGGCGGCCAAAACGATGGATGCGAGGGCGCCTACTGCGCCACGACGGGTGAATCGAAGCATTCTCATAACCTTTCCTTAACAGTCTGAGTCGGATTGGTTGCCAAGAAGTTAACGCCGTTGCGGCGTCGAAACGACTATTATTCTCCAGTCGTTTCAGTCTCCGCCGGCAAACCGAGTTTGGAATCGAGCAGGGCTTTCATGCCGTTGGCCGAACGCCATTCATAGCCTTGCAGCTTTTCGCCATTGATGAAAACGGTTGGGGTCGAGTTTACACCCTGGCTATCGCCCTTCATCACGGACTCGCCGATGGCATAAGTCACCTCTTGATTGCTGAGGCATTCGCCGAAGCCGTCGCCCTCAATGCCATAACTGGAAATCAAAGTGCGCAACGCGCCTTCTATATCGCCGCCAGACCGGGCCAGATTCAGAACATTGTTCTGTGCCGCAAATAGGTCGTCGATGACATCATAATAATTGTCTTCGCCGGCGCAGCGCGCCAAAGCGAACCCAGCGACTGAGACATTTGTTGGCGAGGTTGGAAATTCGCGAAAGACGAATTTCACATGTCCCGCATCGATATAATCGGCTTTCAGCATCGGGATGACGTCTGTGTGAAACTGCAGACAAGCCGGGCAAGTCCAGCTCGCATATTCGACCATGGTCAGCGGCGCATCATCGGCTCCGAGTGTGATATCGGTCAGCGCAATCTCGCCGGAGCCGGAGGTCTGAGCGTTCGTCGAGTCTGCCGCCCCACAGGCAGACACGGCGATAGCGGCCAAGGCGATAAGAGACGCACGACGAGAGAAGCGGAGCATGGACGAACCTTTCAAGGTCTAGAATGGAAGTGCAGGGGGATTTTCTGGTGCATCTTCTTCAGGTTCAGCAGATAACACGGCTTCGCCCAAAGCGACCAGGGCGGCACGCAGTTTTTCATCATCAATCTGTTGTGCGCTCTGCAGCAAAGCTTCTCTTTGCTCCGGGGTAAGAGAGGTCTGTTTATTCGGTTTCGCGCTTGGTGTTGGACCAAAATGTCCCTGAAGCAGTTTGATTGCCGTTATATCGCCGCCTGCGGCGACAGAGACGCGTTGACGGATGATTTCGCTTTGGTGTTGAACCAATCCTGCAGCCGCTGGGATCACGGTCAGGGTCAAACGTCGTCCACCTTTGGCCGGCGTCAGTTTTTCGGGACGGCACAAGCGCGCCAATTGTTCGCCGACAATCTCTGTCCATTGGACTTTCAGACGAGACAGCGTCGGAGCTTTGTTTGGCAGTTTCTTACGCGTCAGCCGCATCGCAGCTTTGCCAAGCGTGCCTGGACCTGGATGCACGGGCTTCGCTTTCGCATAACGCAGTTTGACGCGCGCGCGGGCTTCTTCCAAAGGATCGAGGCTTGATCGTTTTACCATTCGCAACACTTTGCCCGGCATGAACATGGATGAAAAGTTACACTTTGCAGACTTTGCCGGGGAATTGCTCGATTGGTACGCGCATGCTGCGCGCGAATTGCCCTGGCGGGTGGGGCCAACAGAGCGGGCTGAGGGCGTAAAGCCCGATCCGTATCGTGTTTGGATGGCAGAAATTATGCTGCAGCAAACGACGGTGCCGCATGCGACTCGCTATTTTCATGCGTTCACCCAGCGCTGGCCGAGAGTCGAAGACTTAGCCGCCGCAGACGATGCAGACGTGATGGGGGCTTGGGCGGGGCTTGGATATTATGCGCGGGCGCGAAATCTCTTAAAATGTGCGCGCCAAGTTGCTGCCGCCGGAAGCTGGCCGGACACGGTCGAGGGCTTACGCGCATTACCAGGGATCGGCCCCTATACGGCCGGCGCAATCGCGGCTTTGGCCTTTGGGCGCCGTGCCGCCGCCGTGGATGGAAATGTTGATCGCGTCTTCGCGCGGCTTATGGCTTTGAAAGGCGAATGGAAGCTTGAGAAAGCCCGCCTGAAAAACGTGGTTGAGGAACTCGTTCCAGAAGATCGTCCGGCGGAATTCGCTGAAGGTTTGATGGATCTCGGTGCCACGATCTGTACGCCGAAATCGCCAAATTGTTTGCTCTGTCCTGTCAAAGCTTATTGTCTTGGCCGCGCGGAAGGGACGCCTGAGCGGTATCCGATCAAACCGAAAAAAACTCCAAAGCCGCATCGCGTGGGGCACGTCTATGTCCTGCGGGGCGCTGAGCGAACCGTTTTGACCGAGACCCGTCCCGAGCGCGGATTACTTGGCGGGATGATGGGCTTGCCGACGTCAGATTGGTCAGACACGCTCGCGCCACCCGACTTCCCTCAGCCCTTGGCATGGCAAGAGATTGGAGAGGTGCGTCATGTCTTCACGCACTTCTCACTGACCTTGAACGTTTGGCGTGCGGACATGCCGAACGAGAAGACGACGACGCCTTTTGAGACCGCGATCGATCATTTGCCCAGCGTCTTTGCCAAAGCGCTCAAACTGTCACTCTAACTGTGCTCCGACGTCAGGGCTTATGTCTTTGGAGTCCGGCGCTTAGAACTGATCGCCAGCAGCGAAACGAGGACGAGCTATGGACTTAAAACTCAAGGGCAAGAATTGCGTCATCTTAGGTGGGACACGCGGCATTGGTCGTGCGATTGCCGATACATTGGCAGATGAAGGCGCGAATGTCGCAATCTGTGCGCGCAACGCCGAGCAAATCGCAGCGGCAGTTGCTGAGCTCAAAGCCAAGGGCGTGAACGCGACGGGCGGGTCCGTTGACGTGACCTCCGGCGACGACCTCAAAGCTTGGATCAAATCGGCGGGCGAAGCGCTAGGCGGCATAGATATCCTGGTCTCTAATGCTGGTGCGATGGCGCAAGGCAATGATGTCGCGTCATGGCAGCAGAATTTCAATCTGGACGTGATCGGCGCGGTCAATGCGTTTGAAGCGGCGGAACCCTTCTTAGGAAAAGCTGCGGACACGAGCGGCGACGCAGCCTTTGTCATTATCGCTTCAATTTCTGCGGCGGTGGCGGATAATGCCGGCTCTTATGGACCGATCAAAGCGGCTTTAATTCACATGGCCAAGGGCTTGGCGCGACAGCATGCCAAGCGTGGAATACGAACCAATGTTGTTTCGCCAGGGATGGTCTATTTCGAGGGCGGCATTTGGCATCAAGTTGAGCAGAATATGCCCGACTTTTTCAAACAAGCCATCTCGCGCAACCCCACCGGTCGATGTGCGACGCCGCAAGAGATTGCTGATGCGGCCGTTTTCCTCGCCAGCCCGAGATCGTCCTATACGACGGGATCTAATTTGATCGTGGATGGCACAGTTTCGAACCGAGTGAATTTCTAGGCTCCTCATAGAGCGGGACCTGCGCCATGTCGCAGATCCCGCCACCCGCCCAGCATGCGATCTAATTCGGCCAAGTGGTCACGCCATCAATCGGCAGCTCTGGATGATCCAGTCCTGTGCAATGGCCGGTTGGCGGGATGGCGTAGAAGACGGGTTCGAGCTCCGGCAATTCTAAGCTGGCAACATGATCTCGCATGCTCTGGCCGAAATCATAGCCCCAAATATCCAAGTATGCGGTCAGATTGTATCTGGCGGCGCAAGATAGGGTCACCAATAGCCAATCGTTGCGCTTGAGTTGCCGTGCTTCGACTTGGCCTAAGCCGTCAAAACAGAGGCCTATTTCGGTGTATCCTTCCCAGAAATAGTTTCGATAAATGACTTGGGCATCTCGATGCATGAGATGATTGTGCCGCGGTAAGAACTTCCAACCATCATCCAGCGCACCTTGGTTTTGCAAGGCGGTCATCAATTGAATGTAAATCGCATTCTGTTGATCCGGCGCAGCGAAGTCCTGATTCATGAGGTTGGCTGACGGGTTATCCGTAAGCTGGGCTGCTTGAATTCTCGCATAGAGGGCTTCGTGCGGCAGGGCGGGGCATTCATCATCGGTTTCGCCGGACGCTTGGAATCGTCTAAAATATGAGTGGATGGCATAAAGGTCGTTGATCGCGCCATTCTGGGAGCCTGCAAATCTGAGAGCAGAATTGGCGAGACGGGCAGCGGCAACATTATGATCGCTGAGTGACATTGGGTCGAAGGGGCTGACAGATTCATAAGGGGTGCCGGTACATGCCTCTTCGCAGGCCGCATGCCCGGAATTCATATGTGTCAGCGAGTTGTCGGTGGGGATATCGGTTATAAACCGACGATCCTTGTGAAACGCGACGAGGTCAGGGTTCTCAGGGATGCCTGGCCCGAGTTTTCCATCCAACCAGAATTGCCAGCCACGGAGGTAAGTATCGATGGCGTCGGCGAGGTCGGTTGGATCAGAATATCGAGGATTGTTGAGCGTCGATTGCATATTCTCAACAGTCGAGTGCAATTCAAAATTGGGGCGCACAAATTCGGCCCAATCAAATTCATCCGCGGCCAGATCGATCAAGAAGGCTTCTGTGTCTTCAGGCCCACTCCAGACCGGATGTTTGGCCACATTTTTGAACGCCAGATCTATTTGAGCGCCGTCGTCATCCGCGAAGTAGACATGGATCGGGCCGCCAAATGCTGACGCAAATTCGATCGTCTCTCCGACATTCACTTGCACGCGGTTCGAAGATACGCGGCTGGGGCGTTCGAATTCCGCACCCGTCACTGCTCGGAATGGATCACCTGACTCGTCTGATAAAGAATTCACCTGGAGCCAAACGGGAGATTAGAGATCGTCCGAGCGCGAATACGTGACGGATACGATTTCGCCCGGAAGCGCATAGGTCCTGCTTGTTTTAAACGGTGTGGCGCTGGTCAGCGAAACATTCACGTCTTCCAGCAGGTCATCCGAGAATGTGCTCCGCGAAAAACTGCCTAAGTCTGACATTGCAGGAGTGTATTTGCGATAGATCGCGGTGCTGTTTTCACCAAACAGGGCCCGCACAATATCATTGCTCGATGTTGTTGCCTTTGGCATCGGGTACGAGGTCAGGCTGCGATAATAGTCGCCAACCAAAAGCATCGCCCCATAGTAGCGATTTGGGTTCGCAGTTAGGAATGGATCCATCCGATTTTCATCCACGATCGCGATCGCATTTTGCAGGGTAGAAAGCGGGCGACCCGCAGCATTTTGAAAGTCAGGGTTCTCTTCGCAGGTGACAGGTCCTGTACAATCCGAAAGATCGAAGTTGAGGCTTTCTGCTTCAATATTCTCGACCAGGTTTTCAATGGTGCCCACAAATTGTGGTTCCCAGCCATAGACATAGTCTAGCGGCGACGCGTTGCTGACTTGGGCCGCCTCATACTGGTTCGAATTATTGGTCGAGAAGTGCAAAAATTCTTGTACCTTGCTGCCAAGGGGTTTTTCTCCCCAGCGCCAGTATGTGCTGGTCAGTGTCTCCGGGAGCCGAACGGTGCTGCGAACGAAAAATAGGGGTATGCCAGATTCAAGTGCGGCTTGAATTTGCGGGATCACCAAGTCCAATTCTTGCTCGCTGAAATGGTCTTCATACAGGACCAATAGATCTGGATTGTCTTCCATACAGATGCTCAACGCGATGCTGTCGCATGCGCGTGGAATATTGAAACTCACTTGGTCCGGAAAGGCGCTGCTCAGCCAGTTCCGAATGCCGCTATTGTCACCGTCACTATGGTGCTGTGCGATGACGATGTTCAGATCCACAGGATCTTTATCGATGGACCATTCGATTGCACTTTTCAGCAGCTGATGACGTTGAGAGGTTTCGTTGAAGCTTCCATTGATCGCGGTCCCGGATATCACCGTATAGCGCGTGTCACCGTAGAAGCCGGCGAGGGCAAAATGATATTTCCGATTTTGCCAGGAATAAACGCTTGACGTATTGGTCGTTACGATAGGGAAATTGTATCCGAAGACCGGCGCAAATCTGAAAGTGGAGGAGCCAGGGCTCGAATTCCAACTCACCGCGGACAGGCTGTCTTCGCCGAGCGTACCGTCTTCATTGAGGCGATAAATCTCTCTCAACGCGGCTTTGTTGCGCTCCCGCGTTGCTTCAATCTCATTGAGTAGGACGGTCGGGACGTCTGTATCGCTGTCGCGCGTGATATAGGTGTAATCACCTGTTGCGAGGGCCTGTTCCACGGGGTCCATGAACAGAGTGAGCGTGAGGGTGATTTGGCTTGTATTGGTACCATCACTGGCCTCGATCGAAATGTCGAAGCTTCCAGTTTGGTCTGTGTCAGGCGTGCCGGTGAGCTGACCATCGTCATTGAGCGTGATCCAATCCGGCGCATCTAGCAAAACAAGCTCAACCGGGTCGCCATAAGGGTCTGAGACATTGATCGGCACAGAGATGCTGCCGCCATCAAGCTGTGCGGTTAGATCAGTAGAACTCACCACAGGCGGCATGTTTTGTGTTGGCGGTGCGGACGGCGGCGTGGTCCCAACATCGCCTGGCGCTGGTGCAGGTGTTTCACTGCCTCCACCGCCGCCCCCTGAACATGCTGCTGCCATGATCGCAGCCGAGACCCATCCAATCTTCTTTGACACCATTTCTCTCCATGATTTTCGCCCCGAATGCGCAAGGTGATGAAGAACATGGCCGTGCGTGTGAGGGATTTGTTTGGCGGAGTAGTGGGATGGCGGCTTGCGCTTGTCTTAAGGATGAGGCGCCAATTTTCACGGTCTCGTTGAATAGAGAAATGAAGACTATCTCAGAGTGCATTTTTGCGATCGCCACAGTCTGAGACGTCAGGCTAATGCGCTCACGCCGTGGGTCAGCATAGTAAGGTAGACTGTCCGCAATGGATTGTGGAAAAGACTCAAAAGTTCTTGCTTTGTTCTCTTTCGTGTGCTCGTTACGTACCTATGCGAACGGGACAGAAGCTTAGGAAAAACGGCCGGGTGGGTCGGACGGCGGTGGTGGAAGTGCGAGAGCGCTTCCATCATCGGGGACGTGGCGCTGTATCCAATCAAACGGGACGGTTCGAACGGGAAACGAGAGAAGCCTGGGATGATGGCTGGGACACGATCGAGGAAAAAGCGCCGCCGCTGGTCACCACGCTGACCAAAGAAACCCCGCGGATGATTATCACGTTCAATAAGTCGCCGGACATTCACTTTGATCGCTCGATCAATCCGTATCGTGGGTGCGAGCATGGTTGCGTCTATTGCTTCGCGCGACCGACGCATGCCTATCACGGACTCTCCGCGGGCCTGGATTTTGAGAGCAAGCTCTTCTTCAAACCGGATGGCCCGGATCTGTTGCTGAAAGAATTGTCGCGACCGGGCTATGTGCCACGACCGATTGCGCTTGGCGTGAATACGGATGCCTATCAACCGGTGGAGCGTGAGCAGAAACTGACGCGGCGGTTTCTGGAAATTCTGAGTGAACACAATCACCCGGTCTCCTTATTGACCAAATCGGCGCTGATCCAACGCGACTTGGATTTGATTGGCCCCATGGCGGAGAAGCAATTGTGCCGGGTGGGTGTGTCGATCACGACGTTGGATGCGAAATTGGCACGTCGGATGGAACCGCGCGCTGCGGCACCGCATAAGCGCTATGAAACCGTCAAAGCTTTAAGCGCTGCCGGGGTTCCAGTGACGGTCATGGCGGCGCCCATCATTCCGGCTCTGAATGAGGCTGAATTGGAAGCGCTGCTCGAAGCGGCAAAGGAAAACGGTGCCATTGGTGCGGGCTATGTGTTGCTACGTTTGCCGCACGAATTGAAAGACATTTTCCATGAATGGCTGGCGGAGCATTATCCTGATCGCGCGGCGCGCGTGATCAATCTGCTGCGGGATATGCGGGGCGGGAAAGACTATGACGCTGATTGGTACACGCGCGGCGCTGGCCAAGGCCCAAGAGCCAAGCTGATTGGCCAACGCTTTGCGCAAACCGTTCGTCGGCTGGGCTTACAACCGCAACGCACAGCATTGCGGACGGATCTGTTTCAGCCGCCGGTTTTAAAGGGCGATCAATATCGAATGAATCTGTGAGTCTATTCAGCCGCTTGCGCTGCGAGTTTTTCGGCGTTCTGTTTTTGCTCAGCGCGGGTCAAACGATAGTCGCGCAGGATCCAAGCGGCGAGCGCGTAAGAGACAACCGGTACGCCAACAAAGACCAGCATCAAGCCGCGTACCACGTCCGGGCTATTGTCACCTGACGGGTCAAATCCGACCCAAGCACCGAGAAGGATATAAGGGATCCCAATGGCAAAACTGGCGCCGGTTTTGTAGGCGCCCGACATCAGTGAATAATACATGCCGGAACGGTTCTCGCCTGTCTTGGCTTGTTCGGCCTCAATCACGTCCGCGACCATAGACCGGGCGAGAATGAAAGGCGTGCCATAGCCTAATCCAGAAACGATCGCTGCGATCAAAAGAAAGACCGGCCCGCCGCCCAGCGCGCTGAGCGGCAGATAGACCATATATGTCGCGATCGACCAGACGCAGGTGATGATGAAAACGCTGTGCTTCTCGGTTCGCTCGGACAGTCGGACCCAAAGCGGCATGGCGGCAAATCCAGCGACGAAAAAGACCATGAGAATGACGGGTGCGAGACCGACCACGCCGAAACCCCATTGCGCCGCAAATAGAAACGTCCCGCCTGTACCCGCAATGGCGATTCCGACAAGGATTTCGACCAAGAGAATGCGCACCATGTTTGGGTCCTGAAACGCGGTTTTGATCGCGGTCCAGCTGAACTTCATCGGCGCTTCTTCTTGCTTCGGCGCCGGGTCCGGGACGAATAGAACCGCGAGCAAAACGGTTAAGGGCAGCACGATGAGGAGAATAGTACCCATCACTTGAACCTGGCCGCGCCGCTCTATGCCGTAATTCAAAGCCAGCAGAGTCGGGACAATGAGCAAGGTTAGCAGCGTGATCGTGTTGACGATTTCGCGCCACATAAACATGCGCGATCGCTCATCATATTCGGTCGTAATCATCGGCACCCAGGACTGGTGCGGTGTCTGGAGCATAGTGAAGCCGAGCCAGAGCACGGTCAGCCAGATGACCAAATATGCAGGCGACACAGTCTCACCCATTGGCATGAACATAAAAAACGCCCCAAGCATGAGGATCGGAACGCTGCCAATGAGCCAATGTTTGATCCGGCCATATTTCGTCGGGCGGGTATCAACCAGCCAGCCCATGACGGGGTCAGTGCCCAGATCCCAAAATCGCAAGATCATAAAAATCAGGCCGACCATGGTCGTCCCTAGGCCGAGCTGTTCAGCATACATTGGTGCAACGAACACAGCCATCGGCAATCCAACGGCCGCCAAGGGCATGCCCACGCTGGCAAAAGCTAAGACTCGGGGCAGCGGAAGGCGGTTGGACGCAGAGCTCATATAATGAAGATGACGCGTGCGTCACGAAAGGCAAGTGAAATCGCCTCGGCGACAAATTCCACAGACTTGTCCACAGGCGCGACTCAAGTCATTTCGAGGCCAAAACAATTGGGCGCGAATCAGTTTTGCGGTCGGTAACGAATCATCAACCCGAACAGACTCATTTGGGGTGCTTCTGATTCGCAACTGATTCGACGATGGGAAGCACAGGGCATGGAGCTCAACAAAAACACGATAATTGAAGGCGAATGCGTCGACGTATTGTCACGTCTTCCAGACCAATCGGTGGACCTGATCTTCGCTGATCCACCTTATAATTTGCAACTTGGCGGAGGTCTGACTCGTCCTGATCAATCGGTCGTAGATGGCGTCACAGACGCTTGGGATCAGTTTGACAGCTTTGATGCCTATGATCTGTTTACCCATAATTGGCTGAGCGAGTGTCGTCGTATCCTCAAAGACTATGGTGCGATCTGGGTGATAGGCTCTTATCACAATATTTTCCGGGTCGGCACGGTGCTTCAAGATGCCGGGTTTTGGATCCAGAATGATGTCATCTGGCGCAAGTCCAACCCGATGCCAAATTTCAAAGGCACGCGGTTTCAGAATGCGCATGAGACGATGATTTGGGCCGGTAAGTCGGATCAGTCGAAAGTGACTTTCAATTATGATGCGCTGAAAGCCTTCAATGAAGATAAGCAAATGCGTTCGGATTGGCTGATTCCAATCTGCGCGGGCGGGGAACGTTTAAAAGGTGACGATGGTAAAAAGGCGCATCCGACCCAGAAACCAGAAGCGCTGCTGCAACGTATTTTGCTCGCCACATCTGAGCCCGGCGATGTCGTACTTGATCCGTTTTCAGGCACTGGCACGACAGCGGCCGTGGCTAAGAAGCTCGGGCGCGCTTATGTCGGGATTGAGCAAGATCCGGCCTATGCTCGTCTTTCTCGGGCGCGCTTGAAAGCGATCACACCGATTGAGGGTGACATGCTCGAGATCGAAAAAGGAAAGAAATCCCTTCCGCGGGTTCCGTTTGGGGCGTTGATCGAGAATGGCTGGCTCAAACCGGGTGACCGTCTTTGGTCGCCGAAGAAGCGCTTCAATGCGCGTATTCGCGTCGATGGCAGTCTCACCACGGGCGAAGCGACGGGCTCAATCCACCGTATGGGCGCTTTCGTGCAACAAGCGCCCGCCTGCAATGGGTGGACCTATTGGCATTATGAAGAAGCCAAAAGCGGTGAACTCGCACCAATCGATCTGCTGCGTCGACGCTATCGACACGAAATGGGATTGATGAACTAGCGGTCGCAATCACAAGATCGTGCCTACAAAGGCTCCATTAGCGTGCTAGATACGCTGGTGGAAGCGTGGAGAGTGTGATGCGAGCAATAGCAATAGCGGCCGGATTGGCCCTGATTACCGGATGCGGCCAAAACGGTGCGGAAAGCAATGCCGCGCCCGTCGAGGACGTGACGGCCAATCTTGTGTCCGCTGACTGGGCGCTCGATTCGGATGCGTCACGCATTGCTTTTGCGTCCATCAAAGCCGGCGAAGTCATCGAAACTCATTTCTTCCCAGGCTTGTCGGGTGAAGTTTCGGAAAGCGGCGATGCAGTCATTTCCATCCCATTGGATCAGGTTGAAACGAAAATCGATTTACGGAATGAGCGCATGCGGGAGATGTTCTTCGATACGGCGCAATTCCCTATCGCAACCCTCAGCGCCAAAGTGGATCCACAGGCCTATGCCGACTTGCCGGTTGGCGGTCGAACACAGGCTGAGATTGAGGGCACGCTATCTCTGCATGGCGTCGACGCCGTGGTTTATGCCGAAACCTTCATCACCCGCATCGCAGAGACGCGGATTGAGGTCGCATCGGCGGAGCCGGTTGTGATCTATGTGGCAGACCATGGATTGGAGGCCGGGCTGGAAGCACTGCGTGAAGTTGCGGCATTGCCCTCCATCACAGGGGCATCGCCGGTCACTTTTACCCTGGTTTTCGACGCGCAGACTTAATCTAGTCGCGGGGGCGCCAGCCAGCCGGTAGGCGATAGCTTGGCTTTTTCTTTTTCACCATCGGCTTGCCGGGGGTCGGCATTGTGCCGTCGGAATACGGGCCAGCCGGTTTTGCGCCAGCGGCAATGTCTTTGAGCTTTAGCGCAGCATACTGACCCGGCGCCGCGCCGAGCTTGCGGTCTTTCACTTTTACGGAATCGACCTTGTCGCCAGAAAGCGGGCGTAGCCATTCCCACCAGCTCGGCCACCAGGATCCAGGCCGCTCTTCAGCGCTGGACAGCCAACGGCCTGGATTGTCCGGCAGGTCCTGATTGTGCCAATGCTGATACTTTTGCGCGTCGGGGTGATTGATAACCCCCGCAATGTGTCCAGATCCGGCCAGTGTGAACTGGGTCGGTCCGCCGAAATTTTGCGCGCCTTTATAGATAGAGTGCCACGGGCAGATATGGTCAGACCGGCTGGCCTGAACGAAAACTGGGATTTTGATATCCGCCATCGAGACCGGCTCACCGAAGACTTTAAATTTGCCGCGCGACAGCTGGTTCATATTGTAGAACTGGGTCAAATACTGGCGGTGCGTCTGTCCGGGAATATTGGTCTGGTCGGCATTCCAATACAGCAAATCGAACGGCCGGGGCTGTTTGCCCATCATGTAATTGTCAACGACATAGCGCCAGACCAAGTCTGCCGGACGCAGCCAATTAAAGGTCTCGCCCATCATCTCGCCGGGCATGATCCCATCTTGCTCTTCAATGACTTTTTCGACTTGTTGTAAGCCATCTTCACCGGTGAAGATTTTCAGCTCGCCCGCGAGTTCGAAATCGGATTGCGAAGCAAAATAAGTGGCCGATTGAATCCGCTCGTCGCCAATTTTGCCCATATGCGCCAAGGCGGTGCTGAGCAGTGTGCCGCCGATACAATAGCCAACTGTGTTGATTTTCTTCGATTTGGTCTCCTTGGTGACCGCGTCGACCGCGGCTAAAATACCGTGCTCGATATAATCGTCCCAATCATAGTCTTTGGTCTCATCATCTGCAGACCGCCAAGACACCACAAATGTGTTCACACGCTTTGATAAAAGCCAGCGGATCATTGAGTTCTCGGGCTGCAAGTCGAGAATGTAGAATTTATTGATCCATGGCGGGAAGATGAGCATCGGTCGTTCGCGCATCTTCTTCCGGGTTGGATTATAATGGATGATCTCAATCAGCTTGTTCCGGAAAATCACGTTGCCTTTGGCCGTGGCGACGTTTTTCCCGATCTCATAAGCGTCTTCGTCTGTTTGTGAGATGGCGAGGCGGCCTTCGCCGCGTTGCATGTCTTCCCGGGCATTGCGCAGACCGGCCAGAACGCTTTCGCCCTTGGTTTCGATCATCGCGCGGATGGCTGCCGGATTGGTTGCCATCATATTGGTGGGCGACATCGCATCGATAAATTGGCTCATATAGAACCGGGCTTTCAGCTCGACATCATCGTCCAGATCGTCTGCGACCGTGTCGATCAGACCTTGCAGCCATTCCGCATTGAGCATCCAAGCGCGGCGCATGAAATTGAATGCTGGATTGGCTTCCCATTCGGGATCCGCAAACCGCCGGTCGCGCGGCAAGGGGGTTCCACTGGCCATGGATTGGAACAGGTTCATCCAGCCTTGAAAAAGCGTCATCATGGCGTGACTGGACTTTTCGGGGTTTCGGGCGAGGGCTGCGCCAAGTTTCATTTGTGCTTCAATGCCGCCAAATGGATCGGCCTGGCCTGGCGCGGGCGGCGCTATATTTGCGCCATTTAATGACTCAACCAGAAGGCTCTGCGCTTCTTGAACAGCCGCGACCAAATTCGTCGTCATCGCTTGCAATGACTCAGAATTCACGTCCGCGAACTTGTTTGGGAGCGTACTCGCCCCAAAATTATCAAAGTTTCTACCTTTGGTCATCAGACCGACACTCGCTATTCTATGCTAACATATATAAGACTAAACAGCTTTGGGAATTATGAGTCCAGCGAGGGAATTTGTTTATGCGCACTGGTGTTTTCGTAACGTTTGTCTTTTTAGCGGGCTGCGCAGGCTCGATCGAGAAGGTGCAAGCGATGCGCGCGGACGCTCCAGAATGGTATGAAGCGCGCAAACAAGAGTTCCGTGGCGAGGGCTATCCGGACCTCAATGCCATTCCCGAAAAGCGCACGGATTATGATCCTGTTCGTAAGCTTGAACTCTCTGAAGCTGAGACGCGCGCGGCATTGGCGCTGCTGAACGAGGATCCGCGGTCTGCGCCTGCTGATGAAACACCTGAAGAAATTGCAGCTTGGGCCGCGGAGATGAAGCGAGCGGTGGAGGGGCGGTTGCCCGCCCCCGATTTTCTGACCGACGCTGAGGTGGAAGAAATCAAAGCGCGATTCAACATCGCGCGCGCCCGCCTCTAAGACACAGCCTTTATATTGATTGGAGATCCGCACCATGAGCGGAGAGTTTCACAAAATCCGGCGATTACCGCCTTACGTGTTTGAGCAAGTAAACCGACGAAAAGCTGAGCTACGGGCCAATGGTGCCGACATTATCGATCTCGGCATGGGCAATCCGGATATGCCGGCGCCCCCGCATGTGATTGCGAAACTGGCTGAAACAGCCGCGAATCCGAACGTGCATGGGTATTCTGCATCGCGCGGGATTCCGGGTCTACGCCGGGCTTTGGTTGAGTATTATCAACGGCGTTTCGATGTAAAATTGGATAAGAATCGCGAAGTCATTGTCACGCTGGGGTCGAAAGAGGGATTTGCCAATCTCGCGCAAGCCATCACGGCACCAGGCGATGTGATCCTTGCCCCGGACCCGTCTTACCCGCTGCACCATTTCGGTTTCATTATGGCGGGAGCATCTATCCGGGCGATCCCGGCGCCCACGCCATAAGCCTAACTATCAGGCATTAGCAAAGCCATTCGCTATTCAGTGCCACCGCCGACCGCAATGGTGCTGTGCTATCCATCGAATCCGACCGCAGATGTATGTGATTTGGACTTTTATAAGGATGCTGTCGCGCTGGCGAAGAAGCACGACCTCTATATCCTTTCCGATCTCGCCTATAATGAGATCTATTTCGACGAACCAACGCCCTCTATATTGCAGGTCGATGGCGCCAAAGACATCGCGGTGGAAACCACGACCATGTCGAAAACATACTCTATGGCCGGTTGGCGGATCGGTTTCGCTGCGGGCAATGAACGTCTGATCGGGGCCTTAGCTCGGGTCAAATCTTATCTCGATTATGGCGCGTTCACGCCGATCCAAGTCGCGGCCTGCGCCGCCCTTGATGGTCCGCAGGATTGTGTCGATGAGTTCCGCGCGACCTATAAATCACGCCGCGATGTCCTGATTGAGAGTTTTGGTCGGGCCGGTTGGGATGTGCCAACGCCGTCCGCATCCATGTTCGCCTGGGCGGAAATTCCGCCTCAATGCGGTGACATGCGAAGCCTCGAATTTGCGCTCAAATTGATGAATGAGGCGGAGGTCGCGGTCGCGCCCGGTGCTGGTTTTGGGGAGCATGGTGACCGACATGTGCGCATCGCGCTGGTAGAAAACGAGCAACGCATCCGCCAAGCGGCTAGAAATATCAAACGCTTCCTTGCCAAACTCGAACAGGACGGGCAAAGCGCCTCCCTGCAAAGGACAGGTTCGTGAAAACAGTCAGATTGGGAATAGCAGGGCTCGGCCATGTTGGCTGCGGGTTGATAGAGCTGGTTGAACGGCAGGCAGAATTACGTTTGCCGGGAAAGATCGAGATTGTCGGTGTTTCGGCGCGCAGCCGCAGCCGTAACAGACCTGTCGATATTTCTGGCTATACTTGGTTCGATGATGCCGCCACGCTGGCCGAACATCCAGATGTCGATGTCTTTGTCGAGCTCATGGGTGGGTCAGACGGGCCTGCCAAATTCGCCGTCGAAGAAGCGCTCAAAGCGAAAAAGCATGTTGTCACCGCGAACAAGGCGCTGATCGCCATGCATGGCCAAGCGCTAGAACAGCTGGCCCAGGACAATGATGTCGATCTGATGTTTGAGGCGGCGGTTGCTGGCGGTGTGCCCGTCGTCCGGGTTTTGCGCGACTCTCTTTCCGGCGTCGCGATCCGCCGCGTCTCCGGCATTCTCAACGGCACGTGCAATTATTTAACGACTCAGATGCTCGACACGGGCCGCTCTTATGATCAAGTTTTGGAAGAAGCCCAGCGATTGGGCTATGCGGAAGCTGATCCGACGCTGGATGTTTCTGGCATGGATGCAGCTCACAAAGCGGCCATCCTTGCCTCAATCGCGTTCACCGCGGATCTCGATTTCAATAAGGTTTCCGTCAAAGGCGTCGATACGGTTGAGCTGATCGACCTGAATTTGGCCGACCGTCTCGGTTTGAGAATTAAGCTCATCACAGAAGGCATTCTGACCGATGATGGAGTCGTTTGCCGCGTCGGTCCGATGGCGATGCCGGTGGACCATCCATTGGCACGCGTCGATGGCGCACTGAACACAGTCCGGGTTGAAGGCGATCCGCTCGGCGCGGTCACCCTGACGGGGCCAGGCGCTGGGCCAGGACCGACAGCAAGCGCCGTCATGGGCGATGTCTCAAAACTGTTCACACCGACTGCGCGTAGCCCCTTCGGACGAGCACCACATCATACCGCATGCAGTTTTATTGCCGCCAAAGAAGCCGAACGTTCGGCATATTTCTTGCGAGTGAAATTGGCAGACAAACCGGGTGCATTGGCCAGTCTAACAGAGGCGCTTGCCGCGCATGATGTGTCTGTGGACAAGCTGTTGCAGGAATCAGCTGATGACAGCGATGTCTCACCTGTTGCCATTGTCACGCATGTGTGTTCTCGCGGTGACATAGAGACCGCAAGCGCGCGTGTTTCCGCCCTTGAGGCGAGTGTGGGAGCGCCGCAAGTCATACCGATTGACGCGGTGAACGAGTAATACAAGCTGGGTCAGGAGTGGCCTGGGGGAGTGAGAGATGAGTGAAAGCGTTTTGATTCCGCATTTGGCGGATGCGATGGTTCGAGTGACGGAAAAGGCTGCAATTGCTGCTGAAACATTGGCAGGTCGCGGCGACGAAAAAGCGGCTGATGCGGCTGCCGTGGATGCGATGCGTACAGCCTTCAACGCGGTTGATTTTCAAGGCCGCGTGGTCATCGGTGAGGGCGAGCGCGATGAAGCGCCAATGCTCTATATCGGGGAAGAAGTCGGCACCGGCACGGGTCCAGAAATCGATATTGCGCTTGACCCATTAGAAGGCACAACACTGACCGCAAAAGCTATGGCGAACGCCTTAGCAGTACTCGCCATTGCCCCACGCGGTGGTCTTCTGTTCGCGCCAGACACCTATATGGACAAAATCGCCATTGGGCCTGGTTATGATGAAGGCGTGATCGATCTTGATGCAACGCCTGCGGAAAACATCGCGGCTATGGCGAAGTTTAAAGGCGTGGCCGTAAGCGAAATGACAGCGTGTGTGCTCGATCGACCGCGCCACGCAGAAATCATTTCTAGCCTGCGTGAGGTGGGTGCTCGCGTCCATCTGATCTCAGATGGCGATGTTGCCGGGGTGATCAACACAACCAATCCAGCAACAGGCATCGATCTTTATGTCGGGTCTGGCGGCGCGCCAGAAGGTGTGCTCGCTGCAGCTGCTCTTAAGTGTGTCGGCGGTCAAATGCAGGGCCGTTTGGTGTTCCGCAATGATGATGAGCGCCGCCGCGCCGATCGCACGGGCATCACCGACTATGACAAGAAATACGATCTGCACGAGCTGGCTTCAGGCGAGACCGTTTTCTGCGCCACCGGCGTCACTAAAGGTGGCCTGGTCGATGGGGTCGTCCGCCGCAATGGGCATATCGAAACGGATACGCTGGTGATGAGCAGCGCTGACGGTATGGTTCGCAAGATTAAGAGTTGGCACCGCGTCTAGTGCACCGCCTTTTCACGTTTGGATTTGCGTTGCTCGCCTGTGCTGGCTGTGTGGCGAGCGAGTATGACCGCGACATTACGGATACGCTGGTCGATGGCGATCGCCTATACATATCCGGTACGTTGAATGCGCAGACGTTTGATGAAATTCAGCGCCATCTCGAACGCCATCCTGATCTCCAAACCATCGTGCTCGAACATATCGATGGCTCGATTGATGATGAAGTGAATTTACAGACGGGTTTGCTAATCCACGAAGCAGGTCTGGACACGTTCGTGCCTGCAGATGGGATAATTGAATCGGGCGCGGTGGATTTGTTCTGTGCCGGCCACAATCGCATCGCCGAACGCGGGGCGCGGATCGGCGTGCATTCCTGGGCTGATGAAGATGGTCTGGAGGGCGGATACGTGCCGCGGGCGAGCGCCGAGCACCAAATCTATCTGGACTATTTCAACGCCGTGGATTGTCCGGTGGGTTTTTACTGGTTTACGCTCGCAGCTGCACCGGCGGATGGCATGCATTATATGAGCGAAGCAGAACTTCTCGACTACCAAGTCGCGACCGAGCTTCGCTAAGGGTTCAGCTCGACCATTTCAGCGGCGCGCGAGTCATGGTTGAAAACGCTATGAATGAACAAAGTCCCTTTGTGGCTCAATCTCATGGTGGTCGGTTTTGGACCGTCAATGCGCCAGACGATGCCAGCGTTCGCGCGCTGACGCCCCGGCTTGGCGGCGATGACCTTTTGGCCCGTCTGCTGGCCCCGCGAGGGATCGAGCCCGACCAAGTTGAGACGTTTTTAAACCCGACTCTGCGGGCTTTGTTCCCCGACCCCGCGAGCTTTCAAGATATGATGAAGGCGGCGGAATTGGTCTTGGATGCGATTATCGATGGGCGGAATGTCACCGTATTCGCCGACTATGATGTCGATGGCGGCACAAGCTCAGCGATTTTGACGCGTTACTTTCGAGCTTGGGGTAGAGAGCTTGGCCTATATGTGCCGGGCCGACTGACCGAAGGATATGGACCAAGCCCGGAAGCCTTTCGTCATCTGAAAGAGACGGGTGCGGACTTGGTCATCACGGTGGATTGCGGAGCGGCTGCGACAGCGGCCTTAGCGGAAGCGGAAGCCATTGGCTTGCCGGTCATTGTCATCGACCATCATTTAATGGGTAAGACGCCGCCAGCCTGCGCGGCTTTAGTCAATCCCAATCGTGCGGATGATACAAGCGGGCAGGGACATTTGGCGGCGGCAGGTGTGGTCTATGTGTTTGCCGCAGCACTAAACAAGCTGGCGCGAGAGCGTGATGTCGCCCCGCCACGTGGATTGCCGGATATTCTGAATTGGCTCGATCTCTGCGCGCTTGGGACGCTGTGCGACATGTCACCTTTGCGCGGCGCCAATCGAGCCTTCGTGAAACAGGGTTTGAAAATCCTTGAGCGCGGTCAGAATCCAGGCTTACGGGCTTTGGCGGATATTGCCGGGATCGGCAAAATCGAAAGCGTTTATCACGCCACATTCGTGCTCGGACCGCGTTTGAATGCCGGGGGACGTGTTGGGGACCCCTGGCTAGCAGCTAAACTGCTCGCCACCGAAGACCGTAGTGAGGCGATTGCGCTGGCCGAACGCCTGCATGCGCACAATGATGAGCGTAAATCAGTTGAGAGCGCGATTCTTGAGCAAGCGACGACGGAAGCGCAAAAGCAAATCGAGGCCAATCCGGATGCTGGCATTCTCATCGCCGCGGGCGAAGGCTGGCACCCTGGTGTCATCGGTATTGTTGCTGGGCGGTTGAAAGACCGCTTTCATCTGCCCGCCATTGTCATTGGCTGGGGCCAAGGCTTGGGGCCCGTCGCGAAAGGGTCGGCCCGCTCTGTGCGCGGGGTGAATATCGGCGATGCCATCTCAGCGGCTGCGAAAGCCGGGATTATTCTCTCTGGCGGTGGACATGCCATGGCCGGCGGATTGAGCCTCGAGCCTGAGCAGCTAGAAGGTCTGCAATCCTGGATGCAGGAACATATGGCTGAGTTTAAAGAAGAACGCGCGGCGGCAAAGGAGCTCGCTATTGATGCGCTGCTCGCGCCGAGCCAGGTCAGCACCGAGACTTATGACCTGATCCAAACCATAGGGCCATTCGGCCAAGGCGCACCAGAGCCGGTCTTTGCCATCAAAGATGTTGAGATCACCCATACCCGCCCGATTGGAGAGAACCACTTAAAGCTGACCGTGGAAGATGCCGGGGCGCGGATTGAGGCTTTGGTCTGGCGCTGTGTTGGTACGCCTTTGGGGGATGCTTTGTTGCAGCGTGGCCGCGTTCATTTGGCCGGGCGTTTGAAAGACAATGTCTGGAACGGACGCCGCACTGCTCAATTCGAGGTTATCGATGCGGCAGCCGCGACTTAAGGGAGCGTCTTGAGCATCTCAAGCGATCCTGTCGCCAAAGGTATAAGCGCTTCATTCTCGCTCAAGCTCGCATTGATATAGATCACGCGCGCAAAGGCTTTCAGATTGTGCAGGCGCGCAAGATCGATTTCGGATTTAAACGCGCCCGACCAATCTGCCATAGGGGCAGGATCTGCGAGCGCAGAAAACCAATCTGCCCACTCGTCGTCTGTAAACACTTCGCGGGGCGCCATGAAGAAGATCGGGCGCGCCAATCGTTCAGGTTCTCCCGCTGAGAAAGCATGACTTGTGCGCGCCGTAATTTGTGATGTGATCGCACCTTTGAGTGTTCTCAGGTCGGCTGTTTCGACGTTCGGATTGAGCGCCAATTGCATGGCGATGTCGGCGCCATGCGCGACCCCATGGCGCCAACCTTCCGTGTCGGAATAAGCGCGAAAGTCGGAGACGCCTGCGAGATAATTGGCTGCGGTTTGAGCCAGGGCTGTGCGCTCTGCCGGAGATAGAAATGCTTCGACGCGGTCTGTGCGCGCCAATTCAGACAGGGCTAGCGCCGAGAATGGCGCAAGAAATCCGGCCTCGTCTATGGTCTCCAAATTCACCGACAGATCCGCGATCAAGTCACGCCGCGTCGCCTCAGAAACGTTGCCGGAGCGCAAGGCCGCGGTGAGGCCCTCATATCCTATTTGATCCCGCAGGAATGGCGAGGCGGCGCCCAAACAGCTGGCAAAGTCTCGGGCGGCGGTATCGGTCAATTGGTCTTCAAAGCCATTCTCCCGCCATTGGTTCAGAACGTCCGTGGATTGTTCTGCGAGTGTACAAACGGGTGAATCTGATTGAGGGGGCGTTTGCGCTTGCGTCGACGCACAAGCGCTGGTCAGGGTGGCGAGCAGAAGTGAAATGAAGGTGTTACGCATGTAGATGCTTATTTCATCTCACCATCGCCCCGTCTAGATCGCGAGCCTCAATGCGTTAAACGGGCCACGTCTTCGGGTGCTTGTCGAGCAGGCTCTGGATTTGGGCATCTGCATTCTGCGCTTGGAAGAGGACGACAATGCACCCGCCAAATCCGCCGCCGGTCAGGCGTGCGCCTAAGGCCCCTTGGGCAATGGCGTCTGTCACAAGGGCATCGATGACTGGCGTGGAAGCCTCAAAATCTTCAGAATATGAGCGGTGGCTCTCGATCATCAGGCGCCCGAAAGTGTGCGCGTCTTGAGTTTTTAAAGCGACGGTGGCTGCAACGGTACGCTCGTGTTCGCTGATCACGTGTTGCGCGCGTTTGCGCAGATTTTCTGGCAACTCACTTACCGCGACTTTCTGCGCTTCCGTTGGGCGGCACAGATGTGCCGTTTGCAGCGCATCAGCCGCCGCCTGGCACTCTTCGAATCGCTTCTTATAGCGGCCATCGGCAAGTTCTCTGCGCACACCGGAATGGATGACGGCAAAGACCCAGTCTTCTGGAATATCGACCACTTCAAAGCTGAGATCCAACGTGTCGAGTGCGAGAGCGCGACCATAATCGGCAAGTCCGACCGCCATCTGGTCCATGATCCCGCAGGGCATGCCAATATAGTCATTCTCGACAGAACGGGCGTGTTTCGCAATATCGACTGCGGAGGTTGTGATGTTGGAGATTTTAGCGACGGCGCGAAGAATGGCTGTAATCAGAGCGGCTGAAGACGAGACGCCAGCGCCGTCTGGGACGTCACTCTCAATATAAAGGAATGCCCCGCCTGCGAACCAACCAAGTTCGCTAGCTTTGCTGAGTGCCCCCATCGCATAATCTGTCCAGTCGCCTCTTTTGGGATCCCCAATGGGGCGCTCGATCTTATCATCGAAGCGGGTGGATTTTATCACCACAGTGTCTGAAACGTTTCGGGCAATGGCAACTTGGATTCTTCGTTCTAATGCTGCCGGCAGAACAGCGCCGCCATTATAGTCGGTGTGTTCGCCAATTAAGTTGACGCGACCCGGTGCTGACATGATTGCCAATGGGGGGCAATCAAATGCAGTTTTGAATTCAGCTTCCAAAGTCATATTGCGCCTCGCAATTGGTCAGCCGCCTGGCGAGGCATGATGTCAACGGTGAACACGCCCGTGGCTTGTTCGACAGAAGCCAAATATTTTACGCGATCTGGGGCGCGGAGCAGGGGATAGAATTGAGCGGTGAATTGAAACTTTCCATCACGGCCGTATGGCGCCGCGTGCAACGATAACATGCACGGTGTCTCGCATCCAAAAAAGGCATCATAACGCCGAACAGTATCGCCGAGCAGGTGGGCAAACCCGTCGGCTTGTGTTTCGTCAAAAGCCCCTGGCCCAGATACGGGGTCGCGGGCACAAATCCAGCCCGCATAAGGGAAGCGGGCATAGCGCGGCGCGAAACTGATCAAGCCTCCGGCTTTGTTGATCCAGTATGCGTCGCCCCACGCTTTAACTTCTTTGGCCAAGTCATACCCATCTTCGAAAGCTTGAACGGCCCGCTGCTGAGGGCTCGGAACGATGGGGAAGCCATAAATCTGACCGTGCGGATGATGCAGAGTCACGCCCACAGCATCTCCTCGGTTTTCGAAGGGTAATACGAATGCGCTACCCGCGTCGAACATCACTTGGTAGCGGTCAATCCACGCTTCGACCAAGAGGCGGCGACGATCTTGCGTGAGCGTGGCGAGCGACCCATCCGCTTGTGGAGAATAAACAATGACTTCGCATGCGCCCTTGGCAGCTACGGCTTCGATATCCGTCACGCCTGGTTCCGGCGCGTCGGGATAAAGGCTCGGAAAGCGGTTGCTGAACACGGCCAATTCAAAATCTTCAAATGGGATTTCGGTAAGTGGTGCACCAGGTTTGCTTGGCGCGAGGGGGTTTGCGGCGGCGCTCGGTTTGAAGGTTCGGTTCTGTCGCCCGGCGGCATAAACTGCCCACTCGCCACGCAGAGGATGCCAGCGTAATTCGGACCCGGTGACAGTTTGCAAGTCTTCCCCCGCCATTAGTGGGAGGGTGTGGGGGGCGTATCCGTATAAGAATAGATCGCGCCCGTCGGTCTTGCGATGCTGACGACGATGAATGCGGCGCCCGGCGGCGTGTCGCGAAAGCTCGGTCATCATGTCAGTCATCGCATTTCGTCCATCTATCGCCAAGCTTGCTGTCGGAAAGCCCGTTCTTTAAGTTCGTATTCGATCACGGCAAAAATATCCATATGCGATTTCACGATATAGGTCGAAAAAGCGCTTAGTATCGCTGCTTTCACGAACCCGATATTTTCGTATACGAGGATAAAGTGATCTATTTCCAACATTGCCGATTTCTGCAATATGCTAAACGAACACTCGATATGGAGAGACGCCCGCGCCATGACCGATCAACCTGGCTATGTAACGATTCATGCTGCCAGCACCAGTTTGGTGCTGGCATGTGCCCTCGGCGCGCGTCCGCGGATGGTCTATTGGGGCGAAAAACTGGCCTTCGACTCACCAGAAATTTTGACCGAGATGACCACGCGCCAGCACGCGCCTGGTAATGCCGATATTGATATTCAGGACTCTCTGCTGAATGAAACCGGAATTGGGATGGAAAGCGGGTCCGGCTTTTTGGCGCATCGGCAAGGTGCCGATTGGGCAACTTTGTTTTGCGTGACTGAAGTTCATCGGCCGAGCTCGAACGCCGCGGATATTATCTGCGAAGACAAGATCTCGAAAATTCGCGCCACGCATTCAATCAGTTTGGATCCAGAGAGCGAAATACTCACCTGTCAGACCGAGATTGAGAATATCGGCGAAACGGACCTTGCGGTAGACGCCTGCGCGGCGATGTGTTTGCCAATAGATCCGCGGGCCACTCAAATGTTTGGTTTTACCGGGCGTTGGGCCAATGAGTTCCAGCTGCAACCGATCGCACCATTTACGGGAACGTATCTACGGGAAAACAAAAAGGGGCGGACAAGTCATGACAGTTTCCCTGGACTTCTCGTCGGCGCCGAAACGACGAGTGAGCAATCTGGGGCTTGTTTTGCGTTCCATCTCGGGTGGAGCGGTAATCATCGTGTCCGGCTCGACCGGTTGAGTGATGGTCGTGCCTTCGTCCAGATGGGGGAGCTGTTTTTTTCAGGTGAGTTATCTTTGTCGCCGGGCGCCACGTATCGTACGCCGTGTCTGTATGCAGGCTATTCCAAAAGCGGTTACAGCACCCTCTCGCGACAATTCCATCGGCATTTAACCCAAACGCTGATGGATGGACGCATCGCGCGAAAGCCCCGTCCCATTCACTATAATACTTGGGAGGCGGTCTATTTCGATCACGACCACGATACTTTGTTCCGGCTTGCGGAAAAAGCGGCAGACGTGGGTGCGGAACGGTTCATCCTCGATGATGGTTGGTTCGGCGCCCGTCGCAATGACAAAGCTGGATTAGGGGATTGGTGGGTGTCGAAAGACGTCTATCCTGACGGGCTCGGCCCGCTGATCGATCATGTGACTGGGCTCGGCATGGAATTTGGGATTTGGTTTGAACCGGAAATGGTCAATCCAGACAGTGACCTGTTTAGACAACACCCTGATTGGATTCTGCAGGCAGAGGGCGTTGAGCAAGTGCCATTCCGCCAGCAATATGTCCTTGATCTGTCGCGACCCGAAGTCAGTGACTATCTGTTTGATCACGTGCACAAACTGCTCAGCGCGCATGCGATTAGCTACGTCAAATGGGATATGAACCGAGATGTCCATCATCCCGGAAGCCAAGGTCGTCCCGCCATACATAAGCAGACGCTCGCGCTATATTCGCTGATTGATCGATTACGGGCGGCACACCCAGATCTTGAGATTGAATCGTGTTCGTCGGGCGGTGCGCGGTGCGACTATGAAATTCTGCGCAGAACCGATCGCATCTGGACATCGGACAGCAATGACGCGCTGGATCGTCAGCACATCCAAAGCGGGGCATCATATTTCTTCCCCTTGCAGGTGATGGGCGCGCATGTCGGGCCGGCCAAGTGTCATATAACGGGGCGGCGCCTCAGTATGAATTTGAGGGTGGCGACAGCTCTATTTGGCCATATGGGCATGGAGCTCAATTTGCTGGAAGAAGACGCAGCGAGTTTGGATGTTTTGAAGGCGGGTCTCGCGTTGCATAAGACGCATCGGTCTTTGATCCATGGTGGCGCGTTTCACCGGCTGGACACACCGGAGCATGTAAACGCCGTCGGTGTGGTTGCGGGCGACCAATCTGAAGCCTTGTTCTCATGGTGTAATCTCACCGGTCATGCGCAGACATTGCCGGGTCGCATGTATTTGCCTGGCCTTGATCCAAGCCAATCCTATCGCACAAAAATTGTCTGGCCGTCGCCCGCACGTTCCGTATCAAAGCCATCGATCATTGAGGCGCTTGATTTAGGGGGAAACGGCGCGGTTTTACCTGGCGACGCATTGGCAAAACTTGGGCTACAGATCCCACTCTTACATCCCGAAACATGCCTGATCTTCCATTTGGAGGCGGTTTGACATGCGACTTGCATGCGCAGACAGTGATCATCGGCGCGAAAGAGGACGATCGGAATGAGTGATACGGATGTTTCCAATTTGCCAGATCGGCAAAAACAGATCCTGGAATTGATCCGATCTCATGGCTATGTGGCGACCGAACAATTGGTCAAACAATTCGGTGTCACGCCACAAACCATTCGGCGTGACATTAATACGCTTTGTGAGCTTGAACTGATTGAGCGCTTCCATGGCGGCGCCGGCCGGATCGGCAATGCCTATAACCAGCCTTACCAGGACCGATTGCAAGAAGGTATGGATGCGAAGCGCAAGATTGGCCGCATGGTGGTCGATCGCATTCCGGATGGGGCATCCCTCTTTCTCAATATTGGGACCACGACCGAAGCCTTGGCGGCTGAATTGGTAGGGCGGAAAGATCTGCGCATTGTCACGAACAATATCAATATCGCGAACATGATGCGTGAGACCGATGGATCGGATGTGATGATCGCAGGCGGTTTTGTGCGTCAGTCTGATGGTGGAATTGTCGGTGAAGCGACTACTGAGTTTTTGAAACAGTTTCGTCTAGATATTGGTGTGATCGGGATTAGCGGCATTGATGAGGACGGCACCTTGCTTGACTTCGACTATCAAGAGGTTCGCTCCGCTCAAGCCATTATCCAAAACTCTCGAACCGTATTTTTGGTCGCCGATCACGCAAAGTTTGGTCGCCGTGCGATGATCCGGCTGGGCGATTATGGCGATATCGATCACCTCTTCACGGATGTGCCGCCGCCCCAAGCCTTTATGGATGCCATCCGCGATTCAGATATGGAGCTGCATGTCGCGGATGACGGTTGATTTCATCAATTCCTATGCGGCAGGCGCCGGCGAAGATTGACCGATGGTCAGCTCAGCGCGACGTCCAAACACCACCAAGTTCGATGCCAACGCGGTTCCAATGCTGACCACGAGGGTGACAAACATATAGTGGATATAGTGAACGCTCGCGAGCGTCGCACCGAGACCTTCCGTCGGCGAAATACCGAGCAGGCGGTAGAGTTTGAAGCTAAAGATGGCATAGACGAGAACACCCGTTACGACACCTATGATCGCTGCCCACGCGCTCACATTTCTAAAGGCCAGCCCAACAATGAAGGCGGATAAGATGGGCATTGAAAGCAGACCGTAAAGTTGCTGAACCGTGTTGATGATACTCTCTTGGGAGGCAAAGACAGGCACCAAAAGGATGGCCAGGACCGTCATCGCGATCGAGACGAACATGCTCAGCTTCGGCACATCGCGCGCTTCCTCAATATAAGACTCATGGATATCGCAGACATAAAGCGCAGCCGAGGCGTTGAGGATAGAGTTAAACGTGGTCAGCACAGCCGCTGCGATCGCAGCAGCGAAAGCGCCGGAAAGGATGGGCGGCATGATATCGCCAACGATCATTCCATAGGCGGCATCGCCGACATCTCCGTAGAGCTTGTAAGCGACAACACCAGGCAAGACGGCGATGATAGGGACAATCAGGAGACGAATTCCTGCCGCCGCGAGGATGCCTTTGCGGGCTTCCTCAACCGTCGGAGAGGCCATTGCACGCTGTGTGATGGTTTGGTTCGTGCTCCAATAAAAAATTTGGATAAAGATCATTCCGGTGAGAAGCGTATGCCAGGGGATGGGCGTTTCGCTGCCATCTTCCAGTTTGCTGCCGATAAACATGTCGAGCCGTTCGGCGGGAACACCAGAAAAGTCCCAATTGATGGCATTGAGCGCAAGGATCACGACCAAGACGGCAAGCGAAAGAATGAGGACGCCGCTATACGTGTCCGACACCGCGACCGCACGCAAGCCACCCAGAATGGCATAAAGCGCGCCAACAATGGCAAAGGTGATCGCCATGACAAAAATGGTCGAGTCCACTTCCACGGGCGTTCCCGTGAACAGTCGCTCCCCAAGCACGCCTGAAAAGTCTGCGCCCGTGGTCGATTTCAGAAACAGCGAACCGCCATAGAGAATGGCGGGAAGGAAGATGAACAAATTGCCAAGTAGAAACAGAACCGAAATCAATGCGCGAATATGCTTATTGTCATACTTGCGTTGAAGCAGTTCCGTCGTGGTCGTGCATTTGTTGCGATAATAAATCGGGATGAAGACATAAGCGAGAATGAACAGACCGACGACGGCGGCCAATTCCCACCAAGCGAGAAGCAGCATCTGATTGCCGTTCATACCGACCAATTGGTCCGTCGATAGATTGGTCAGCGTGATCGATCCGGCAACAAAATACCAACTCAAACCACCATTTGCGAGGAAGTAGTCGTGATCCGAGCCACGATCACCTGAGGGCGCATTGCGGCAGCTGAGATATGTCAGGAACCCAATCACGGCTGTGATGAAAAAGAAGATACCGACCTGTAACATGTTCATGATTGCGTTCCCTCACTCCGTGTTTCCGGCGCTTTTGTGTCCGCGATGGATGCGTTGGAAAACCAATATTTCAAAGTGTTTTGCTCAGTTGAACTTAAATGCAGGCCCAGCTTGGTGCGTCGAAAAAGAATATCATCCGCGGTACGGGCAAACTCATTTGCGATGAGGTAGTCGACTTCTTTTTGGGTCAATCCACCCCCATAATCATGACCGAGATCGGATGCCTGTTTGGCGTCCTTTAAGACGATGCCGATACGCGTACCATAGGTTCGAGCAAGACGATCGCGCATTTCGCTTTTTAACCAAGGATATTGTTCCGCGCACTTTGAGGCGAATGCGGTGAAGTCGGCATCGTCAATGTCTCCGCCAGGAAGCGGCGCAGTTTCCGTCCAGCGCATCTGCGCTGTTGGGAAGGTTTCGCTCAAGTGTTTGAGCGCATCTTCTGCAAGCTTGCGATAGGTTGTGATCTTGCCGCCAATGACGGACAATATTGGGGCATCATTGGTTTTTTGAAGTTTCAGGGCATAGTCACGCGTGACCGACGACGCGTCCTCTGCTTGATCATCGAACAATGGACGCACACCTGAATAGGTCGAGACGACATCATCCGGCTTTATGCTTTTTTTGAAATAGGTGTTTGAAACCTCACAAAGATATTCAATCTCGTCTTGTGAGGCCTTCACAGCATCCAAATCTTGATCGAAGGGGAGGTCGGTCGTGCCGATAAGGGTCAATCGACCGTCTTCATAAGGGATGGCGAAGATGACTCGGCCATCCCCCGCTTGGAATATGAAACACCGTTCGTCATCGAACATTTTTGGCACGATAATGTGACTGCCTTTGACCAAACGAACTTGAGGGGCATTTGTTTTGATTCCCGATCTCGCCGCGACTTGGTCCACCCAAGGGCCGGCGGCATTGATCACGGTTTTCGCTTCAATCTGGGTTTCAGATCCGTCCGCGCGACGTAATCTGGCCCGCCACGTACCATTCGTCGTATCGAGTTGAGTGCATTCCGTTTGGGTCAAAACAGTCGCGCCACGCTCTGCCGCATCCATCGCATTCAAGACCACCAGCCTTGCGTCTTCGACCCAGCAATCGGAATACTCAAAGCCTTTGCTGAATTTGTCCTGAAGCGGCGCGAACACATTGCTGTTTTGTC
Organism: Henriciella sp.; assembly: GCA_013213825.1. Taxonomy (GTDB): domain Bacteria; phylum Pseudomonadota; class Alphaproteobacteria; order Caulobacterales; family Hyphomonadaceae; genus Henriciella. The sequence goes on along the minus strand of JABSQA010000009.1, from coordinate 3,094 downwards.
GGGAAAGCGTTTTGGTTGCGGGGAGGAGTTTTCGTCCCCCTAAATGATCATACAAAAACAGCCCCAAACGGATCAGCCAGCTGGGTCGCAACTCTTTATGGTGAGGCAGTACAAAGCGCAGTGGCCAGATGATGTGCGGCGCTGCTCTCAACAAAACCTCTCGTTCCATCAGTGCTTTGCGAACCAATGAGAAATCATAATGCTCCAAATACCGAAGCCCACCATGAATGAGCTTGGTGCTCGCCGAAGATGTATGTGAGGCAAGATCGTCTTTTTCGCACAATAGAACTTTTAAGCCGCGGCCAGCTGCGTCGCGTGCAATGCCAGCGCCATTAATGCCGCCTCCGATGATGAGAATATCGTACATATGATCCAGCCTCATTTCTTGGACTGTAACTTAGCCTGATTTTGAATGTTCGTAAACGCTGAAATATCTTTCGAAAACGAATATTAGAGTCAGGGTTCAAATTTTTAGCATCTGTCGGATAAATGAGGTACAGCGCCATAGCCGCATCGTTTTGGAGGAAAAATGGCAGACGCAGATCTCATCCTAGTCATTGATGAAGGCACATCATCAACGCGTGCCATCATTTTTGATCGCCAGTTCGAGCCCATCGCCCAAGCCCAAATGGAGGTTGCGCTTACCTATCCAAATGATGGCTGGGTTGAGCAGGATGGCGTGGAGATTTGGAGCAAGACCGTCCAAGTCTGCCGACAGGCCATTCAGAGCGCGGGTGGGGTTGATCGCATTGCAGGGATCGGCATCACCAATCAACGCGAGACCACGCTGGTTTGGGATCGCCAGACGGGCGAGCCGATCGCACCGGCCATTGTTTGGCAGGACCGTCGCACCGCCGACATGTGCGAACAGCTGATCGAACGCGGGCACGAGTCAATGGTGCAAGCGGCAACCGGACTGCTGGTTGATCCATATTTCTCGGGGACAAAGATAGCCTGGCTTTTGGCTCATCTGGATGGTGCGCGGGCCAAAGCTGAAGCAGGGGACTTGGCCTTTGGAACCGTCGACTCTTATCTGATTTGGTGCCTAACGGGCGGGCGCGTGCATGCTACAGACGTTACAAACGCCTCTCGGACATTGCTATATCCGCTCAGCCTCGCAGAAGAGCGCACTTGGTCGGCTGAGATGATGCGCCTTCTCGATGTGCCTGCGAGCCTATTGCCGGAGGTGCGGCCCAGCGGCGCTCAATATGGCGAGACGGACCCAGACCTGTTTGGACGGCCTATCCCGATCTTGTCCGCCATCGGCGATCAGCAAGCAGCGCTCGTTGGGCAAGCATGTCTGAAGCCTGGGACGGCCAAAATCACTTATGGCACGGGGGCTTTTCTTGTTGCCAATACTGGTAAAGACACGCCGCGATCGGCCAATCGCTTATTGGGGACGCTTGGTTACGGCCTTGAAGGCGGGAGCTCAGCTTTTGCGCTCGAGGGAGCGATCTTTAATGCAGGTACGGTGATCCAATGGCTGCGCGACGATCTGGGGCTGATTGCAAATGCAGCCGCAAGCGAAGAGCAAGCGGCCGCCTTGGATGGGAATGGAGGCGTCTATCTGGTACCGGCGTTTACCGGGCTTGGCGCGCCACACTGGGATGCCAATGCGCGCGGGACGATTTCGGGCCTGACCCGCGCTGCTAGCGCGGCGCATATCGTTCGCGCAGGCTTAGAGGCCGCGGCCTATCAAACGCGTGATTTGCTCGACGCGTTCGCCGCGGATGGTGCGGATGTGGGCCTGTTGCGCGTGGATGGCGGTATGGCGGCCAATGACTGGTTGATGCAATTCGTTGCAGACATTTGCGAACGTCCGGTGGAGCGACCGGACTTTATGGAAATGACCGCGCTGGGTGCAGCCGCGCTCGCGGGCATGCAGCTGGGTTGGGTCAGCGAGGCTGAATGGGCTGCACGCTCCGCGCCAGGCAGACGCTTTGAGCCCAGCATGTCGGAGTCAGATCGGCGAGCTCTATTAGCGGGCTGGAAGTCCGCGCTTGGCCGCACGCTCACGGTCTGATCGCAGCAGCGAGTCTAACTGCTGGCCAGAAGACTGGCATTCCCCCCGGCCGCAGTCGTGTCGATCGTTACCACCCGTTCGACCATAAAGCGCGCGGCAGAGTCTTTGAGCGACAGGAGGGGCAAGATTGCGCCGTCGCGATGAGCGAGCGCATGAGCCACGGTCTCACGGATCTTTCCGTCGGCGATCACGCCCCGCAACGTCTGATCTTCGAGCGCTGCACTCAACTCATCATCGCGAAGTAGAACCGGAACATTGCCAGTTTCGCGCACGCGTTGAAGCTGGGCGTCCAAATCCGAGGCTTGATCGCCACCTAAGCATAATATCCGACCACGCGGTGCATAGTAGAGCGTATTCGTTTCGCCGGTTGGTCCTGGGAGGTCGACGGTTGTAGGCGATGCGAGGTCGGGCGAGCCCATACTTGGTGTTGAGAGACGCTTCAAATAGTTCGGTCCACCTGCTTTTGGGCCAGTGCCGGAGAGACCTTCGCCGCCAAAGGGTTGCTCGCCCACGACGGCGCCGATTTGATTTCGATTGATGTAAAGATTGCCGACGCGGGCTTGGGCCGTGACCGCGGCAATGCGCGCATCAATGCGCGTGTGCAGTCCCATCGTTAATCCAAAGCCGAGCGCGTTGACCTGCTCGACAACGCGTTCAACTTCATTCGCTTTGAAGCGCACAACATGCAAGACCGGGCCGAAAATCTCTTCAGAAAGGTCGCTGATCGCGTTGAGCTCAAAAGCAATCGGGGAGAGATAGGGCGCGTCGGTTCGGTCAGGCGCCGGGGCTTCACCGATTATTTTGTGCCGCCGTTTCATTTCGGTGACATGCTCAGCAATTTTCGACCGCGCCGCATCATCAATCAATGGGCCGAGATCCGTAGAAAGATTTGAAGGTTCGGCTGTGCGCAACGTCCTCATCGCGCCGGACAACATGTCGATGAAGGAATCCGTGATATCTTCCTGCACACAGACTAGGCGGCACGCCGAGCAGCGTTGTCCTGCGCTTTGGAACGCCGAAACGATAACGTCTTGCACAGCTTGCTCGAGCAAGGCTGTAGAATCGATCACC
>JABSQA010000089.1 GCA_013213825.1 Henriciella sp. | reverse complement strand
TCAATGTGCCGGGAGCATCTTTGACGTGCGACGCTCTGACATATGAATCAAGCTTCTACGTCGCTTCAAATACGGCCTTCGCCATTGATGGCGTTGCCACACAAACCAACCAGAGCGGCGATTTTGCAATGACCGATATCGGTTATGAGATGGACGTCACGGTTTCTGGCACAGATGGTGGCCTGGCCTTTGGCGGCAACGCTCAGGATCCTGGTGGCACGTTCACGTCTTTTGCTGATTTGAGCGAAGTCGATGGCACAAACCCTGTCTTTGTTGGCAATCAGCGCACAGCTGCGTCTGTCGGCACCATTGTCGCCCAGTCTGTTCGCTTTGACGCGACTTACACATTGGGCGCTGGCGGCGTTTATGATTTGTCGCAAGGCGCTGGCGAAATTCAAGCCGACGTTGTTTACACGGTCTATGTCCCGTAAACGGGAAATATATCGACATCTCTGATGTGCAGCGCGCCCGGTTCGATCACGAGCCGGGCGCACTTGCATTCAGGCACTTTTCGGCCTCGCCAATCACCGTTACACAGCGACGCCATGAAAGCGATCCTGCGCAGCGCCATCGTCACCACCCTCTTGGGATGGATCATTTGGGCCTATATGGCGCTTTGCAACCGAACCATTCGTTGGTCCGTCGAGGGCGATGAGCAAGCGCTGCAAGTTTGGCTTGGCTATCCCAATATTATAGTCGCGGCTTGGCATTCAACGATTTTGCTCCTGCCATCTGGTTGGAACCGGATCATTCGCAAATGGCCACAGCAGAAGACCCGATCGGCAATGTTAATCTCGCTGTCGAAAGACGGTGAACCTGTCGCCAAAGCGATCAAACATCTCGGTCTGGAAGCGGTGCGTGGGTCATCGACCCATAAGCGCAAAAAGCGGGACAAAGGCGGGATGAAAGCGCTCGCCGAAGCCCTGCGCATCCTGAAAACCGGTGGCGGCATCTGTATCACGCCGGATGGTCCACGCGGGCCGGCGGAGGTAGCACAGAACGGGCCGATCATTATGGCGCAGCGGGCGGGTGCCCCAATCTTGCCTTATGCCATCGTGTCGGCCCCACGACGACGGCTGAACACCTGGGATGCCTTTCGCATCCCTTATCCGTTCAGCCGCGGCGCATTGGTGTTTGGCGAAGCAGTCATTCCTGACAAAGACGAAGACCGCGAGACATTGCGGCAAAGGCTGGAAGACAATCTGAACGAAGCCATGAAATGCGCCGAAGCAATGGCGCAAAAAAAAGGCCACTCGTAAAAGCGGCCTTAGTCAAGCAAGAAGGACGTCGTCAGGTGGTTCGTCAATGAGGCGATTTCCCTGCCGACAGGATCTTTATACGCGAACCAACATGAACGGGATTGCACTGGCTTCTCATTTTCCGTTCATAATTGGGTCAATGGGAATAGCGTATATGAACGGCTATTCAGCTGCGCGGGTGAATATCGCTTCCAGGGACCGTAAATTCATTCCGTTTTTGAGATAATTGGCGGGCGTTAGGTTCACCGCCTTGATCATTGCCCGTTCGATTCGCGTGTTTCCAGCCTCATCCGGGACCAAGTCAAAATCGATAATATTGATACAGCCTGTATCCTGCTCAAACCCAGCGCTAGAGCCAAGGGGTGCACCAATCACCCAAGCCAGAATCTTTCGATTGCCGACGTCATGCGCGACCAGCAATGCCGAGGCCCAACCGGGACGCGAAAGCAGACCTTTCAATCCGTCCTCAATACGCGCCATAGCGTCAGAAAATTTTTCTCCGCCCTCTAAAAAGGTGGCACCAGGCTTCCCCGCCTGTTCAAACTGGAATGTCATCGTGGCCGCGAGGTGCTCGGCGGATTTGAAATCGATATATTGGCCTGATCTTAGCTCTTTAAAGCGCGATTCGAATTCGAGTTCTGGCGGCTCCAAATCATGTTGTGCCAGCACGATTTGTGCGGTCTCTTCGGTCCGGCGCAATCCGGTGTGAAACGCCACATCGAGCTTCACATCGGACAATGCGATGCCAGCGGCTTTGGCTTCCTCACGGCCGCGATCGGTCAGATAAGCAATTGAGGGGTCTTGCGCCGCCCGCACTTCCGGCGAGGTATAATCGACGAAGCCGTGACGCATTAAATAAAGACGTCGACGACCTGTGGTTCCCGGTAACGCGCCCATAGCGACCTCCTGATCAAGTCATGCAGACGCTGGCTATTAAGCGATTCCCCAATCTTTGAGCACCTCTTCTTGATGCTCTCCAATTCCGGCAGGCTTGCCTTGAATGGCTGCGGTCGTTTTAGAGAAACGCGGTGCTGGACCAGGTTGCACCACGCCATCAATTGTCTCGAATGTGCCGCGATCAGCATTGTGCTTGTAAGTGGGCGCTTCTGCCATGGACAGAACCGGCGCAAAACAGATATCAGTGCCTTCCATAATTTCGCACCATTCGTCGCGCGTTTTGGTTTTGATGACCGCCATCAATTTCGCCTTCAAGTCCGGCCATTTCGAACGGTCCATCTGCGCCTGAAAGTCTGGGTCGGTAAGCTCGGCTTTCTCCAACAATAGCGCGTAAAATTGCGGCTCGATGGATCCAATCGAAACCCATTTGCCATTGGCGCATTCATATGTGTCGTAGAAATGCGCACCGCCATCTAAAAGGTTCGCTTCGCGGTCATCGGTCCAAACCCCCATAGCGCGCATGCCGTAGAACATGGTCGCCAAGGACGCAGCGCCATCCGACATGGCACAATCAATCACTTGGCCTTCGCCGCCATTCTTCACATTGATGACGGCCGCCAGAACCCCCATGGCGAGATACAAAGCACCGCCACCATAATCGCCGATCAGATTGAGGGGTGGCCGCGGCCGTCCATCCCCATCCCCCATCGCGTGTAGCGCTCCGGTAATCGCGATGTAATTGAGGTCGTGTCCCGCCGAATGGCTCAGCGCACCATGCTGCCCCCAGCCGGTCATCCGCCCATAGACCAAATTCGGATTGCGCGCGAGCACTTCGTCTGGACCGAGTCCGTTCCGCTCCATCACGCCTGGCCGGAAGCCTTCGATCAGAGCATCAGCTTGCTCGAGCAATTTCAGGGCAGTTTCGCGGTCGCCTTCGTCTTTTAAGTTCCGCGCAATCGACCGCCGGCCACGGCTCATGACATCTGCTGGATTTCCTGGTCGAGGTTTTCCAGCACGGTCAATCCGCACCACATCGGCGCCCATATCACTGAGCAACATGCCGCAAAATGGACAGGGACCAATCCCCGCAAATTCAACAATTTTCACCCCTGCTAAAGGCCCAGTCGCCATCTCACTCTCCGTCTTATTCCGGCTGAAAAAGCCGCCTAATCAACCAGACCTTAAGACTCCATAGCGCAAAGAAAAGCCTCACCCTACGTCGACTAGAGGGACTTTGGTTATGTATGGCGAACAGAGTTTTGATGCTCCAGTAATCCACGGTGTCTCGGAAAGTCCGCGTTTGGAGATGCTGCAAACGCGCCTCCGCCAAGCCGGCAGTCGCCCTGTCCCCGTGCGGGGCTCTTACTTGCCGCCGGACTCTGCGCCAGCTTTTATCGACCTTGTTACCCGAGCATTTGAGTTCGATACCAATGATGACCGCCTCTTCGTCACCATTGGCAAACAAGAACAAGCGCCCACTGCGAGCGAAATTCATCTCACAGATATTGCTCAGATCGCGACTTTGCCCGCTCGCCTATCGATTCGGCAGCGCGAGAAGCAACGCAAACGCGAAATACGACTCCGCGCCCAAACATCAGAGAAATTTGGCGCGCCTGTTGCGGGGGCCATCCCCTCTGGCCAAAAGTCGCGCGTTCTATGGTTGGGCCATGACGCGCCCTTTTTGAACGCGATTAAAACCAATCTTTCGGAACATAATATCAGCTTGGTCGCAGCGATCAGCCGCCTGACCGCTGAGGACTATTTGGTGAGCGGGGCGTTTCAGACCATTGTCCTTTGCCCAACCAGTGCGGACGATGAAGCCGCGAAATTGCTGTCCTCAATCGAACAGCTCGAAATCTCAAAACCCCCGAAAGTGGTTTTACTGCTCCGTCCAGATCTCGCCAACTCGCTCGGTGCTGTTGCCAACCATGCGGATCAAATTGTCGATCTGACCATTGATTTGGACTTCGTCGCCACACGATTGCGGACCGTCTGCTCAGAGGTCGAAGCTAATCCAGAACCTGTCTACGGCCTTTCCACAGCGGCGCAGGATCCGACCACTGGTTTGGTCTCGCGCGAGTATTTGGAATCGCATGTCGAAGCACAAATGGCGCAAGCGGATCGATTGGCTTGTTCCCTATCTTTAATCGCGTTTGAAGTCACAAATGAGATGAATCTCAAAGAGACTGCGCAAGTCATCAAATCTATGCTTCGCGATACCGATCTCGCGGCCCGCCTCGACAATAGCCATGTTTGCGTCACCCTGCCTGATACTCAGTATCGTGGGGCTATCGTCCTGGCGCGGCGGATTGAGCAAGCCCTTGATCGTCCGATCAATTGGCGTGTGATTGAGCGTCGTCGATTCCACACATTGAAAAGCTTATTGGGCGGGCTGACCGCCAAGACCAGTCTTTCCGCACGAAAAAGCGCTTAGTCTGGCGCGGTCGCCGCGAGCTCCTTCAATAGACCTTTGACCGCGTGCATGCGCGGTGCGGCATCGGCGGGAACGCCCATGACGACCAGTTTGCTATCTGGTCGCAATTTCATTTTGCCGGGACGAGACCGGACCAGCATCATTAATAGAGCCGGATCCACGCGCGTATCGTCTCTGAACGTGACGACCACACCTTTTGGCCCAGCATCCAATTTAGAAATGCCGAGCGATTTACAGGTGACTTTAACGGCCGTGACATCGAGCAATTGTTTGGTTTCGTTCGGGAGTGGCCCGAACCGGTCAATCAATTCCGCCGCAAAGGCTTCGCGTTCTTGCTCCGTCGTCAAATCGGCCAATCGACGGTAAAGGCCCAAGCGCACGCCGAGATCTTCGACATAACCATCCGGGATCAAGACGGACAGTCCGAGATTAATCTGCGGCGACCATTCATCGATGACATCGTCTTCCGTGTTTGAACCGGATTGAAGCGCTTTGACCGCATCTTCGAGCATTTGCTGGTAGAGCTCGACCCCGACTTCTTTCACGTGTCCGGACTGCTGATCCCCAAGCAAGTTGCCGCCGCCGCGCATGTCCAAGTCATGGCTGGCCAATTGGAAACCGGCCCCGAGACTGTCGAGGGATTGCAAGACTCTTAAGCGGCGCTCCGCAGACGGTGAAATCACGCGGTCCGCTGGCGTGGTCAAATAGGCATAGGCCCGCAATTTCGAGCGCCCGACGCGGCCGCGCAATTGATATAATTGCGCCAAACCAAAGCGATCCGCTTTGTGAATGACCAGCGTATTGGCGCGCGGAATATCAAGCCCGCTTTCAACAATCGTTGTCGATAGCAGCACGTCATACTCGCCCTCATAAAAAGCGGTCATCAAGTCTTCCAACTCGCCGGACGGCATTTGACCATGAGCGACACAGAACTTCACCTCGGGCACATTCGCTTTCAGGAAGTTCTCCAAATAATCGAGATCCGAAATGCGCGGCGCTACATAATAGCTCTGCCCGCCACGATACTTTTCACGCAGCAAGGCTTCGCGAATGGTCACGGCGTCAAACTCAGTAACATATGTACGGACGGCCAAGCGGTCGACTGGCGGTGTCGCGATGATGGATAGGTCGCGAATACCCGTCAGGGCCATTTGCAGAGTCCGCGGGATGGGCGTCGCTGACAGGGTCAACACATGCACGTCGGCTTTGAGCTCTTTGAGTCGCTCTTTATGCTTCACACCAAAGCGCTGTTCCTCGTCCACAATGAGCAGACCGAGTCGCTTAAACTCCACATTCTTCGCCAGCAATGCGTGCGTGCCGACCACGACATCAACCGTTCCAGCGGTCATCCCTGCCTTGGTCTCGTTCGCTTCTTTGGCAGAGACAAAACGCGACAAAGGACGAACCTCAAGCGGCCAACCGGCAAATCGCGCGGCAAATGTATTATAATGCTGTCGCGCCAGCAGCGTTGTCGGCGCAATCACCGCCACTTGCTGTCCAGCCATAGCCGCGACAAAAGCCGCACGCAGCGCCACCTCAGTTTTACCAAAGCCAACATCGCCGCAAACCAGACGATCCATCGGTCGACCGGATGAGAGGTCTCCGAGCACGTCTTCAATTGCGTTGAGCTGATCATCGGTTTCCTCATACGGGAACCGCGCGGCGAACTCCTCATAAAGGCCATCACCCGTAACGACACTGTCGGCCTTTTTCATCTCGCGCGCGGCAGCGATGGCCATCAGCTCCGCCGCCATTTCGAGGATCTTCTTCTTGGCGCGCGCTTTACGGGTCTGCCAGCCGACACCGCCAAGGGCATCAATCGCACTCTCAGCATCTTCGCTGCCATAGCGGCTGATCAAATCGATATTCTCAACCGGAAGAAAGACTTTGTCGCCTTTGGCATAGCCGAGCTCGAGACAGTCATGCGCCGCACCAGCAAGATCCAAAGTCTTCAGGCCTTCATAGCGCCCCACCCCATGATCAACGTGCACGACGAGATCACCCGGATTTAAGCTGCCTGCTTCTGCGATAAAGTTCGCGGCCTTGCGCTTTCGGCGCGGCGCAGCCAGACGATCGCCAAGGATGTCCGGCTCGCCAATAATGACCAGGTCATCAATTTCAAAGCCATGCTCTAGCGGCAACTCGCAAATCGAAATTTCCGCCTTGCGCGCCGCTTCGAGCGAATAGACCCGCGTGGCGTCCGGAAGGCCATGATCTTCCAAGACCCCTTCCAAACGGCTGGCCGAGCCATCTGTCCAGGCGGCGAAGACGACCGCTTTCCCACCTTCCCTTAGAGACTTGGCGTGTGCGGCGGCGACTTCGAAAATATTGATTTCAGGCTGGGCGCGTTCAGGCGCGAAATCGCGTCCTTGAGCCCCACCCAGATTTAGCCCGCCATCGCCTTGCCCGGCATGGAAGCGCGCAACGCCATGCTGGGCGAGCGCGGATGCGAGTTCGTCGTCGGACAGATAAAGATGGTGCGGCGGCAAAACGCGGGCCTGGCGCTCTTCGCCAGCAGCTTCTATGCGCGCGGCATGGTAATCGATGGCTTGCGCGAGACGCTCACTCGCCGCCTCCGCCGCCAAGGCCCCCATTCCAATGATGCAATTCGGCCCGAGATAGTCGAACAAAGTGTCTAACTGAGCGTGGAAGAGCGGCAACCATCCTTCAATCCCACCGCGCCGAATTTCGGCTCGCGCGGCTTCATACATGGGATCCCCCACAGGTGAACCGAGCTCCGCGAGATAGCGTTCACGAAACAGGCTGAGAGTCTGTTCATTAAACAAGATTTCTGAAACGGGCGCCAAGGCCACGCGCGAGAGGGTTCGGGTTGAAATCTGCGTTTCGGGATCGAACGCTTTGATCGTCTCGATTTCGTCGCCGAAAAGATCGAGCCGGACTGGCTCATCTCCCGTGGGTGGGTAGATATCAATTTTTCCGCCCCGGATAGAATACTCACCTTTTTCCGAGACTGAAGCGACGCGCACATAGCCATTGATCGACAGATAGGACGACAGTTCATCCTGCTGAATGCGCCCGCCTGTATAAACCGACAGCGAACTCGCCCGCATGGTTGCCACGGGCGGCACGCGCTGGACCAGCGAACTCGCGGTTGTGATCACCAGGCAGGGATCCGCATTGGCGGCACGCTGGGCCAGACCCGCCAAAGCCGCACAGCGCGCCGCAGCGACGGCAGGCGACGGACTGACCCGGTCATAAGGTAAGACATCCCAACCCGGCAGGCGCACAAGCTCCATCGCTGGGCTGAAAAATGATGCGAGCTTCATGGCTGTGGCCGCTTGCTTATCATCGCGCGCCACGTAGAGCGCTGCGCCACCTCTATGATCCAGCGCTTCCACCAGGCGCAGCAGATCGAGTCCAAACGGGGCTCCAAACACTGAAGCGGGACTCGACAAGTTCGAAAGCAATGAGGCTTGGCTCATTTGCGAAAAGCTCCAAAGCGGGCAAAGTGGATCGAGGGCGCGAAGGGCGCTACATAGCGCATCAATTGAGAATGGCTAGAGGCCTCTTGTCCTCGTGTCGATGAGATACACACAACCGAATCAAACCTTGTGGACAAATCCAGGTTTGAACGGGAGTTTCGTGTTATCCGGGTCTGCCCATTTGTGACGAACATGGTTAATTAGATGCCATGAGCAACGCCATTGCCCCTTTACATTCGCCGGCCGAGTCCGGACCAGAATTGCCTCACAATCTGTCGGCAGAAGCCGCCGTGATTGGCTCCATCCTGTATGACAATAACGCGTTTCAGCGGGTTTCCGATATTTTGCGTCCAAGCGATTTCTATGCGCCTGCGCATCAAGAAATCTTTGAAGCCTGCATGATGCTGATTCAAAATGGCCGTGTGGCGGATGGCGTCACGCTGCGCGAGCAATTCGAGAAAGACGAACGTCTGACTCAGATTGGCGGCGCGCAATATCTGGCTGATTTGCTCGACAGCGCAGCCTTCGGACCGGAAGTTCAGGATTATGCGCGGATCATTCGTGACCTGGCGATGCGGCGCGAGCTAATCAATATCGGGGCTGGCGTGCAATCGCGGGCCCAACATCATGATCGCGATGCGGATGGCGCGCAGCAAATTGAGCTGGCCGAACGTGAGCTGTTTGCCCTGGCTGAACGCGGATCCACCGGACGCGGCTTCACCACATTCTCAGAGGCGCTGACTGAGTCGCTGCAAATGGCAGAAGCAGCGTTTAAGCGGGATGGAAAGATTGCCGGGATCGCGACAGAGCTCGATGATCTCGACCACAAAATGGGCGGTCTGCATAAATCCGATTTGATCATCCTGGCCGGTCGCCCCTCAATGGGAAAGACCTCTCTGGTCACAAACATCGCTTACAATGTGGCTGCGGCCTATCGCGGTGAAAAATTAGAAGATGGCTCAACTAAGACTGTGGAAGGCGGCAAGGTCGCGTTCTTCTCTTTGGAGATGTCATCCGAACAATTGGCCACCCGAATTCTCGCCGAACGTACCAGCATCAACGCCCACAAGATTCGGCAAGGCGACCTCGACAAGCACGATTTTGAGACCTTGCGCGAGGCGACCGAAGAGCTGCAGAACCTGCCGCTCTATATTGACGATCAGGGCGGCATCTCGGTCAGCCAGCTCGCGGCGCGGGCAAGACGGCTGCAACGCGCGCAGGGCGTCGATGTGATCATTATCGACTATTTGCAATTGCTGAGCGGCACCTCCGGCAAGGCGGACGTGAATCGGGTACAAGAGATCACGCAAATCACGACGACGCTGAAAGCGCTGGCCAAAGAATTGAACGTGCCCGTCATCGCTTTGTCCCAGCTCTCGCGTCAGGTTGAACAACGCGATGATAAACGCCCGCAACTCTCTGACCTGCGGGAATCAGGATCGATCGAACAAGATGCCGATGTGGTTATGTTCGTCTATCGCGAAAGCTATTATCTCGAGCGGACTGAACCACAAGCCGATGGCGGCGATCCTGCGGCCGCGGACAAATGGGCCGCTTGGCGACAGCGCATGGACGAAGTCTATGGCACTGCAGAAGTCATTCTCGGCAAGCAGCGCCATGGCCCAATTGGTAAAGTCGTTCTGTCATTTGACGCAAATGTGACCCGGTTCGGCAACCTGGCCCGCGCCCCGGCTGATGGTTTTGACGAATAAGCCTTACATCTGCCGCAAAGCGCTGTAATCCGGCCAGCATGAGCTTACGTCCCCGCGCGCACATCCATTTATCCAATATCGCCGACAATTGGCGGACTCTGCAGGCTGCGCAGAATGGCGGCGTGACCGGGGCTGTCGTCAAAGCGGATGCATATGGCCACGGACTGCCTCAGGTCGCAGAGGCGCTGCACGATGCCGGCTGTGATCATTTCTTTGTGGCCCATAGTTATGAAGCTGAAATCACGCGAGCGCGATTAGGCAGCCATCCAAATATTTATGTGCTCAATGGCCCATCGCCCGATGAAGAAGCTCTTTATCGCGAAAATGCACTCATTCCTGTGATCAATTCGAGCTTTCAGTTTCGCACCATGGCCGATTGGTTGGTTGATGGTGTGAAAATGCCGCGAGGATTCGCACTGCACTTTGATACCGGTATGAACCGCCTTGGCCTGCCCCTATCGGACGCAACTGAAATCGCTGAAGCGAGTGAAGCGCAGAGCCCAATCCTGATCCTGTCGCACCTCGCCTGTTCGGAGGATGCTGAGTCAGCAATGAATGCGCATCAGGCTGAAGTTTTCTCATCGATCATAGCTGCTTTTCCAGGTGTCCCGCTCAGCCTGTGCAATTCGGGTGGGGTCTGGCTGGGCGAAGACTATCACCATGCGCTCACCCGCCCCGGAATAGCGCTCTATGGCGGCGGCACGCCGCCAAAGGGCGTAAACTTAAAGCCGGGTATGACACTTTCTGCGCCTATCCTTCAGATTCGCCAGATCGATGCCGGAGAGACCGTCGGCTATAACGCCACCTGGCGCGCCGAGCAGCCGACCCTCATCGCCACTCTGGCGATCGGCTATGGCGACGGTTTCCCCCGCTCTGCCTCGAATAAGGGCTTTGCCATGCTCGGCGAGACGCGCTGTCCGATCCTTGGGCGCGTGTCCATGGATTTGATTACAATTGACGTAACAAAGGCCGCAGATCTTGCGCGTCCGGGTGTTTATGCGCAATTGATCGGGCCAGAAGCTGCGTTAGAAGAACAAGCCGCCCTCGCGGGCACGATTGGATACGAACTCACCACAGGACTCACTCCCCGTGTCAAACGCATCTACGAAACCTAAAGCGGGCGTCCCAAACCCGTTACAATGGCTCGGCAGCGCCACACTTGGCATGCTCGCCGAGATCGGCCGCCTCTCGATTTTCACCGGCAAAACGATCGGGGCGAGCTTCAGCCCGCGCTGGTACCCTGCACAAATCATCCGTCAAATGATCGCTATTGGCTTTTACAGCTTGCCAGTGGTCGGCCTATCCGCGGTCTTTATTGGCGCCGCCTTGGCGCTGAACATCTATTCTGGAGGCAGCCGATTTGGTGCGGAACAATTCGTACCTAATATTGTGGTGCTGGGCATTACCCGCGAGCTTGGGGTTACGATTACTGGCTTGATGCTGGCGGGACGTGTCTCGGCCGGCATCGCGGCTGAGATCGGTGCGATGCGGGTGACGGAGCAAATTGATGCGCTGAAAACCCTCAGCGCAAATCCATTCCGCTATCTATACGCGCCACGCTTCCTCGCAGGCATCCTGACTTTGCCGATCTTGGTTCTCATCGCCGATATTATCGGTGTTATGGGCGGTTGGGCTGTCAGCACGATGGGCCTCGGCTTCGATTCAACCACCTATTTGCGCAATACGGTGGATTTCCTGACCTGGGAAGACGTGACGGTCGGCTTAATCAAAGCTGTCGTCTTTGGCGGTGTGATTGCCATTCTTGGATGCTATCACGGCGACAAATCAAGCGCTGGCGCGACGGGTGTGGGTCGCGCCGCGACGTTCGCAATGGTTGGCGCTGCCGTGTTGATCCTTGCCTTCAACTACCTGATTTCAACCCTTCTTGTGGATTTTGGATCATGAGCAGCGGGCCACTTCTAGAACTCAAAGACGTCCATAAATCATTTGGACCGAAACAAGTCCTCAAAGGCGTCAATCTCGACGTATCCCCAGGTAAGTCGCTGGTTGTGTTGGGTGGATCCGGCTCGGGCAAATCCGTGATGCTCAAAAACGCGCTAGGTTTGATGACTCCTGATCAAGGGCAGATCTTGTTCGATGGCGACGATGTCACCCATGACCAAGGCAAGACCCGCGAAGCCATGCGCGCACGCATCGGCATGCTGTTCCAATCCGCCGCCCTATTCGACAGTCTAACCGTCTGGGAGAATATCGCATTTCGATTGCTGAACTCGGACGGCCTCAAGCGCAAAGAGGCCAAAGAACGCGCGGTTGAATCATTGAAACAAGTCCGCCTTGGGTCGGATGTCGCTGATCTCACCCCAGCCGAGATTTCTGGTGGCATGCAAAAGCGCGTTGGCCTCGCGCGAGCGATTGTCTCCAAACCAGAATTGATCTTCTTTGATGAGCCGACCACGGGACTCGACCCGATCACCGCGGACGCGATTAATGACCTGATCGTTGAACAGACCAAAGCGCTTGGCGCAGCCGCGATATCGATCACGCATGACATGGCGAGCGCCCGCAAAATCGCCGACGAAATCGCGATGCTATTTGAAGGCAAAATCATCTGGCGAGGTCCTGCCAGCGAGATCGATCATAGTGGCAACGATCACGTGGATCAGTTCGTGCATGGCCGCGCAGATGGGCCGATCCAGCCTGCGCTTTAATTCTGCGACTTACTCTAGCGAAATCCCTGCGCTAAAGTTCTCAGATCGATAGCGAGGGACGGCGCATGCTCGAATTTGTGAAATATGCCTCGGTCGCGTTTACGGCGGCAACCGCCGTGGTGACCGGCTGGATGCAGTATGAGAAGTTTCGATTAGACGGTGAGTGGCAAATCGATACTTGCACCGAAACCTCCGATTTTAACAACTATATCGGCTTACATCTCGCTTGGCGGGTCTTTTTGTCGGATGACCCATTAGCAGCGCCGGTCGTGGGCAATGGCGAAAAAGTCGAAGAGGCTTTTGCAATCATCCCGCCCGCCGCGCGCTTTCCAGTCAGTTTTGTTGGCACGAAAGAGATTAATCGCGTTTCTCTCACCGGTCGGTTCGAAGGCGCGCGTAGAGCATCGACCGGTCGATTTGAATTGGCGCCAACGCTGACACGTCGGAGCTGGTCAGGCTATCTCCCTTTCTATCAGCGGAACGTGAATGTGTTGGAAGGGACATTCGCGCTCACAGCAGGCAATGCCCGGGGGCATGCACGCGCCGTGAGATTGATTGACGGCGCTCCGGTGAGTGCGGATCCATTTGTCTGCAATGGAACTCCCACGATCGCGCCGGGGGCCATCCTGCCAGAGATAGAACCCGAGGATCCCGAACCTACGCCCGAAACGCCTTAAGCTTTCGCCGCTGCGATCCGGCTTCGCGCAATCTCATCGGCCACTTCATTGGTCGCCCGCCCCGTCTCCAAAGCGTCGTCGAGGACGCCGCCCAGAGTGTCCATCAAAGTGTCCAGCTTTTGGTCAACCCAATCGCGCGAATAGGTGCCCGAGATTTCAGCTGCCACATTGATAATGCCACCGCCATTGATGACATAATCCGGCGCATAGAGGATCCCAGCGCGGCGTACAAACTCGCCCATTGCGGGAACAACGAGCTGATTATTCGCGCCACCGGCGATTACTTTGACCTTAAGACGTTTCAGAGTGTCTTCATTGATGATCGCGCCCAGAGCATTCGGCGAGAAGATATCCGCATCGACATCATAAATCTCTTCTGGCGCGACAATCTTGGCGCCCGTGCGCTTGGAGATATCGGCGAGTGCCTCCTGATCAATATCGGTAATGACAAGATTAGCGCCAGCCTCAGCCAAGTGTAGCGCCGTATAACCACCGACAGAGCCGACCCCCTGAATAGCGACGGTTTTGCCATTCAGATCATCGTCACCGAAGGCCCGCAGCGCGGTCTGGCGAATCCCTCGATAGACGCCAAGCGCGGTCACCGGTGACGGATCACCACTCGCTGCAGCGCCCGTTGTCAGGCCAGCTGCATATTTGGTCTCTTCCGCGGCAATTTCGATATCCGCAGTATCGATGCCGACATCTTCAGCGGTCCAGTATCGGCCTTGTAAACTTTCAACGGCCCGTCCGAAGGCGCGGAATAAGGCTTCGGATTTATCTGTCTTCGAATTACCCCAAATAACCGCTTTGCCACCGCCATGGGGAATCGACGCCATCGCATTCTTATAGCTCATGCCCTGGCTTAGGCGCAGCACGTCTGTGAGCATGGCGCCGCTATCGGGATAGTCCCACATCCGGGTGCCACCAGAAGATGGCCCAAGCGCTGTCGAGTGGATCGCAATCACGGCCCGGAGCCCGCTATCTTGGTCACTGAAGAAATGAACGCCTTC
>JABSQA010000088.1:7102-14286 GCA_013213825.1 Henriciella sp. | reverse complement strand
CATCATCCGGCGTCCACCATTTCGCGATCTTACCTTCTAATTGGGCCAGAACCTCTTCCTTGCTCGGCGTTTCGCCGGGCGCGGACTGAATGATCAGCAGCGGCCGCTCATCCCATTTCGGGTGGTAGATGCCGATGGCAGCGGCATTGGCGACTTTCGGATGACCAACGGCGATATTCTCAATATCGATAGAGCTGATCCATTCGCCACCAGACTTGATCACATCCTTCGCGCGATCGGTGATTTGCATCGTGCCATACTGGTCGATATTGGCGACGTCACCTGTGTCGAAGAAACCATTCTCGTCGAGCACATTGCCGCCGTCGCCTTTGAAATAACCGCCAGCAATCGCCGGGCCGCGAACAACCAGCCGGCCTGACGTTTCGCCATCCCAGGCGACGTCATTATTCTCATCATCGACAATCTTCAATTCGACGCCGAAGGGTGGGCGTCCTTGTTTCAGCTTTTGCGCCATGCGTGTATCGATATCGGCATTCTTCAAGTGCGGTGGCAGGCTTCCCAGTGTGCCCAATGGGCTGGTTTCGGTCATGCCCCAAGCGTGGATCACGTCGACTTCATATTCGGTTTCGAAGGCGCGTAGGATCGCTTCCGGGATGGCCGACCCGCCGATTAGGACTTTTTGGAGGTGAGGCAATTTGAGGTTGTTTTCGCGCAGATAGGTGAGCAGACCCAGCCAGACGGTTGGCACCGCGGCGGTAATGGTCACTTTCTCCGTATCGAGCAATTCATAAATGCTGGCACCATCCATTTGTGCGCCAGGCATAACCATATTGGCGCCCGTCGCGGGACAGCCAAAGGCGAGGCCCCACGCATTGGCATGGAACATCGGAACCACAGGCAAGACAACATCGTCTGCGCCCATGCCCATGGCGTCTTTCGACATGGTGATCAGCGTATGGAGGACATTGGAGCGGTGCGAATAGAGCACGCCCTTGGGATTCCCGGTCGTGCCGGAGGTGTAGCAAAGGCCGCAAGCGGTCTCTTCCGGAAAATCGCCCCAGCTGGCAGCGGTCGACTTGCCGGCGATCCATTCGTCGAACGCCACAGCCCCGACGGAATTGTCGGGCATATCGCTGGAATCGGCGAAAATCACGAATGTCTTGACCGTTTTTAAGTGGTCTTTCACCGCTTCGATAATGGGCAGGAAGGTAATGTCGAAGATCAAAACCTTGTCTTCGGCATGATTGGCGATCCAGGCGATCTGTTCGGGGTGTAGGCGTGGATTGATCGTGTGCAGCACGGCACCAATGCCCATCGTGCCATACCAGGCCGCCATATGCCGGGCCGAGTTCCAGCCCAAGGTCGCGACGCGATCGCCTAAGCCAATACCCGCTTCGATCAGGGCGCCAGACACCCGTTTCGACATATCGAACAGTTCCGAATAGGAGGTGCGAACGATATTGCCGCCGACGCGACGTGTGATGATTTCTCGCGTGGGATTAATTCGATTTGCATGCTCCAAAATCTTGTTCGATGTGAGCTGCCAGTCTTGCATGATGCCTTGCATCGGTTTCCTCCATAAAACTGTATCATTATCGCCCCTTTCGGAGCCTGATTATTGTTGTAGGTTGCCGGTCGGGGATCGGCAAGAAACGAAAGCTCAAATCCATGAAATCTCTCCTTTATCCGCTCGTTTTAGGGGCAGGCCTCAGCTTGGTGGCCTGTCAGCCGGAAGCTCAATCGGCAGATCCCCCGGATACAGACCGTCCTGAATTGATTGACTCCAATCGTCTGGATCTTGGTCCATTGCCCGCGTTTTTTGATTGTGTCCGCGAGACTGGCGGTTTGCTCATTGCCTCGCACCGTGCAGGCCCGGCGCCAGGTTATCCGGAAAATGCTATCGAGACGATGGATTATGGCACCGATCAAGGCTTACTGATCCATGAGATTGATGTCGTGGAAAGCCGAGATGGGGTTTTATTCCTACTCCATGATCGCACGCTTGGGCGCACAACGACGGGAACCGGGGCGGTTGCGGACACGGATTGGGAAACCATTCAAACGCTCAATCTCAAAGACAATGATGGCGAGATCACGGACTTCACGCCGCCCAAACTCTCTGATGTGTTATTGTGGGCCAAGGCACGCGGTGTGATTGTTGAGCTGGATAAGAAACCGACGACGAGTTTCCGAAACATCATTTCGCATGTCCGCGCGGCGGGCGCGGAGGATCATGCCGTTCTCATCACCTATAATGACAATCAAGCCGTGGAAGTCGCCAATCTTGCGCCAGATTTGATGATGACAGCATCAGTGAACAGCCGGGAACATCAAGAAACACTCGAAGCGGCTGGGGTCAATTTCGATCATGTCGTCGCCTGGATGGGCATCAGCAATCCCAACCCGCGAGCGTTCGCAGCCGTTGGGCGTCGCGGGATTGAAGCGGCTTTCGGCACTTTGGGACGACCTGGCGATCGGTTGGATGACCAATATTGGGCGGATGGCGATCCGAGCGAGTTTCAAGACTTGGTGGATGGCGGTCTCACCTTATTGGCGACGGATGCGACTTACCGCACGGCGGAAGCGCTGAGTGCCGACGATGATGTCGTCGCCAATTGCGCCGCGGGTTAGAGCACAAAGCGCGCCCGTTCATTCGAGCTGATATACTCGACCATCTCATCATACGAGGCCCGCTCAAGCAGGCTCGCCGCTTCAATTCGCTTACTGTGCATTTTTGCTTCGCCAAAGCGTCGGCTGGCCAGGTCAACGGCCGTTGCATAGAATTCCATGCGACGGGTTTCACGTTGGGGGCGCAAACCTTCCAGCATGGCGCGGGCGCCGACGGCGACAATGGCAAACGCGATTGCAAGCGCGCTCGGGATCTCCCAAAACGCGTCATCGCCAGCCCCTAGCAAAGCCGTCGCAATGGCTGCGATAAGCGCGAAGAAGTTGGCGACGAAGGACAATAGAACGAGCACATAGCTGAGATTGCCGAGAATGTGCAGCTGCTTGGCGGGCGAGGACCAGAATTTGCCATCTGCCGATAAAACGTAATTTGTATACTGAATTTGCCCTCGAATGCGCGTCTCCTCGAGCGCGCGATAAAGCTCCTCAAGATGGATACTCTCGGCATTTTGCGGTCGCTTGGTAGCGGTTTTTGCCCAGGCTTTGTCGATCCAAAATTCCGTGCTTTCCCGCGGATCGACAATGCTTTGCCCTGAGTATGCGGCGGCTGAGACATTGGTATATTTGGTGTATTCGCTGCCTATTTGATCGATAAAGGTGCGCTTGAACCGTGCGAAGGCGAGGGCGCGTTGGGCCAGCCACGCGCTTCGGTCTTCATCTGATCCTGCGACCTCAGCAATCTCTGCCGCGTGTGAGACCAGATGTTGCGCGTGCCATTGCCGCAAGCGTTCGGTGATCAGCCGTTGCTGCAACCATTTGCGCTTCACGCGCCCAAAACCCAAACCCAGATTACCAAAGATCAGTGCGAACAGGCCGAATGTTGCGCCGAGGATCCCTAAGGTGAGCAGAAAGTCTTCGCGCACCTGCTGCTCGCTGAACACGCCTTGCAGCATCAAAGCGAACGGAAAAGTCAGCAGGGACAAAGTGGCAAAAATCAGTGCCGCACACCCAACGCGGCGAGAGGCCCGCTTGGCCGCATTGGCCAGCTTATCGACGCGCTGGAACTCTTCTCTGAGTTCAGGGTGATCCAAGGCGAAATAGACATTTGGATAGGCTGAGATCGCCAAATTGCGATCTTCCTCAGAGAGGAGAAGCTCATCATTGAACCTAAACGCCATGCCCAATCGTCCCACGCTTTGTCGGAGCAAAGAAGCACGCATTCTTACTGTGTTGCAAGAAGGTTTCCGGCTTGGCTTCTGAAACAAAACGAGTTTTCAGGCGTCGATTAGATGGCGGAAGCGGCAAGTTCTGCTTTAGCTGCGGTGAGTTTTATGTCATCTCTGTCACAAAGGGTGAGATTAACCATAAAACTTAGAGAGAGTTTGGGGACGTGGCAGGCATTTTTCTTTCCTATAGTCGGGTCGACCGCCCGACGGCGCAGATTATTGCCGAAGCATTAGAGGCTGAGAGGTTTTCGGTTTGGTGGGATAAGATTTTACGGGCCGGTCAAACCTATGATGAAGTCACCGAGACTATGTTGCGCGACTCTCATGTCGTGGTCGTGCTGTGGTCCCAAACCTCAGTAAAATCGACTTGGGTGCGTGCAGAAGCCACCCAAGGCCAGCGCAATTGCGTTCTGATCCCGGCAATGATCGAAGATGCCGAACGCCCGATCATGTTCGAATTGGTCCAAACAGCGGACCTGATCAGCTGGCAAGGGGATCGCGAAGATGAGCGATGGAGCAATTTTGTCTCTGATCTGAAACGGGGTTTGGAGATGCCGAAACCCTCTGGCGCGATGGCGCAGGATGCGACGCCTGCCGCGGCTATGGTTTCACCACCACCGCCGCCACCCCCTGCGCCAGATCCTGAACCTGTTGCCGCAACGCCCTCAGCTGAGCCTGAAAAGGCCCCAACGTCTGCCGCGACGCCTAGTCCGGCGGTTGCGGAAAAGAAAAAATCGTCCAATCCACTGCCAATGCTGATCGGCGCGGTTGTGGTCCTCGGGGCTGGCGGGTGGTTTGGCTACCAGACACTGATGGGCGGTGACACCTCGAACTCCTCGAACACGAGCACAGAGCCGCAGGTTGCGACGTGTGAGGTCTGTCCGGAAATGGTCACCGTGCCTGGTGGAACATTTGTCATGGGCTCACCTGACACGGAAGCCAATCGAACCGGCAATGAGGGTCCGCAGCGCGAAGTGACTCTTGCCAGCTTCGCGATCAGCAAAACCGAAGTGACCCAAGACCAATGGCAGCTCTGTGTTGATGCGGGCGCTTGCGACGGGGCGCAAGGTGCGAGTGGAGGAACTCTGCCTGTTGCCGGGGTGAGCTGGGACCAAGCGGTGGCGTATACAGGCTGGCTGAGCGACACGTCCGGCGCCACATACCGCCTGCCAAGTGAAGCCGAATGGGAATATGCTGCGCGCGGCGGTGAGAGCACAGCCTATTGGTGGGGGACGGGCTATCCAGGTCCGGGCGCATCTGGCAGCGCGGCACAGGATACTGCAGATCTCGCAGCCAATGGGTTTGGCGTGACAGGTATGCTCGGCAATGTCCGGGAATGGGTCGCGGATTGCTATGTCAATAATTACCGCGAAGCACCGGTGGATGGGACCGCGGTGACGTCAGGCGATTGCGACCTCCGGGTTGTCCGCGGCGGCTCGTTCAAGACAGGGGCGGCGGAGCATCGCGCGGCGAGCCGAGCGCGGTTCCAGCGCGGCACTCGGGATCGTGGATTAGGGATCCGCGTGGTACGTGAGTAACCGATCTTAGTTGTCGTAGGCGACCACAATTTCGATGCGCCGGTTTAACGGCTCAGCCACCTCATCATCTGTCTGAATGGCGAGCTCAGTCTCGCCGAGCCCCATCGTGCTGATGCTGGCGGCATCGATGCCGCGGCCGACAAACCAGCTGGCGACGGCATCCGCATAACGCTGCGACCGGACGCGGTTCTCCGCCTCTGTCCCGACCGTATCCGTGTAAGCCCGGATGATGATTTCCGCGACCTCGCGATCAGGATCGATGATTTGCTCCAATCGCTCGATATGAGGGGATAGATCGAGCGTGTCATAGGTCTCAATATAGAGCGTGACCGGGTCTGATGAGGTCTGCACCTCAACCATGTCTTCTTCCATCGGCGTCATTGAACGAGACGGGACCGAAGCTGGCGGTGGCGGCGCAGGTGAGGGAAGGGCTTCGATAGCTGGCTTTTCTAAGGCCTCTGGAATCGGTGCGAGACCTGCCGGAAAGGCCGTGCGGTGCAATTTGCAAGCGTCCGAATTCGGATCGATTTCAGTATTGATGCGATAATATTGCTCGCCATCGGGAAGGCCACCAAACCGTGCGATTTCCAGTGCGCGATCCTGCGGGCCGGTCTCACCAATCGTGCACATCATGTCCCACAGTACGGTAGGATTGTCTGAATAGTAATTATGACCGACCCCGAACAGTTCGGTTGTGACCGCAGTTGCGTCAATCGTCTGATAATTGCCGGCATTGCGAATATAGGGGCTGTTCGTGTCGGTATCACCGAGGCGTTTGGCGGGGTTGGAATTGAGAATATTCGAGAGATCTAGCGCGCGATCTGTGTCCGATGTGTAGATCGTGACATTGGCGTCGAGATTATCGAACACACCGCTCGCTGCATCGAAAATGTCTCGTTCGACATCGGCGGCAACAAGCATAATGCGGAACTCTAAATCGTCTCTATTGTGGCGTTCGAGATAGTCGCGAGCGTAATCTTCCAAGCCCTGAGTCAGTACGCGATTGCCCATGGAGTGTGCGATCACATTGATGCGCGTGACGCTTATGTCTTCGGTTAGGATATCCAAGAAGGCTTCAAGGTATTTTGCCGAGCTGAGCGATCTCGCCCGATCTCCTTCATAGTCGTCTATCGAGAGTGCGCCGGCAGATGGCCAGCTATAGAGCACGGGAACGCCGATATCGAAGCGATTGTCGCGCGAAAGATCATTGGAAAGCTGCGCCACTCGAACCAAGGCTTCGTCAAATTCGACATTGAAGCCATGTATGAAAAGCAAAATGGCATCGGAGCCATCATCATAGACTGCATCTTGAAGGGTCGCCGTGAACGTCTCTTTGCCATTGCTGGTGATCCGGGTCAGAAACACATATTCAGCCAGTTTGTCGGCGTCACTTGGCAAACTGCCTTTAACATGCGGGGTTTCACCGCGTTCGCGGGACCCGCCTTGTTCGATCAGCTTAGGCAGCCAGACATCGGCGCGTCCAAGCCGCAATTGATCGCCGCTTTCGCCAAGTCCTGCCGTGACATCGACACTGTCGCTGGCCAGCGTCGCATCATCTGTGAGCAGTAAGCGGTTGGTGCCATACCAGACCCGTACACAATCCACTTTGGCGCGGAGATCAGCGTCAGCGACCAGATTAGAACAGTCCGTACCAAACTCGGGATGACGGATCATGAGCGGGCGGGTCGTCCACCACCAGACCACGATCGCGGCCGCAATCACCACAACTAGAATACCGAGGATCCACCGTACCAAAGTCACCTCCCACGACGATACTGATGGCAGCCTACATCAAATCGACAATTTAGAACAAGCGTCAGCAAACGCAGCCTTT
>JABSQA010000088.1:0-7092 GCA_013213825.1 Henriciella sp. | reverse complement strand
CTGCGCTAAGGTCACTATAGGGCTTCGAAGCGTTTTATCTGTGAGCACGTCCATGTCTGATTTTCTTCTCTTGGCTTTCATTCTCCTCGTCGCCGGAATCGTCGCGGTTCCGATAGCGACACGTTTGAAGCTAGGTTCGGTGCTCGGTTATCTGATTGCCGGCATCGCGATCAGCCCGCTACTGGCTTTACTCGGTGTGGATGTCGTCGCTCTGCAGCATTTTGCCGAGTTTGGCGTCGTGATGATGCTGTTCTTGGTCGGGATGGAGCTTGAGCCGAAACTGCTTTGGCAAATGCGCAACCGATTATTCGGGCTCGGCGGCGGACAGGTTTTAGTGACTATGATTCTGGTCATGTCGGTTGCAATGGCGTTCGGGCAATCTTGGAATACGGCCCTGATTATAGGGATGATTTTAGCCCTGTCCTCCACGGCAATTGTTCTGCAGACCTTGAACGAAAAGGGGCTCACCTCGAGCGATGGCGGGCAAGCGAGTTTTTCTGTTTTGCTGTTTCAAGACATCGCCTTCATTCCGATGCTGGCAATTATCCCGCTTCTGGCATTTCCTGAGGTTGTGACGGCGACTGCCGGAGGCGACACAGAGGGAGGCTTAAGCCTGGTGGAAAACCTCAATGGCTGGCAGACTATGCTGGTCACGATCGGTGCAATCGGCGCGGTCATTCTCGGCGGAAACTATCTCACGCGACCTTTGTTCCGTTTTGTGGCGGGGGCAAAATTGCGTGAGCTGTTCACCGCGACGGCCTTGCTGATGGTGATCGGAATTGCGCTTTTGATGACCTTGGTTGGTCTTTCGCCGGCATTGGGGACGTTTCTAGCCGGCGTCGTTCTGGCGAATTCGGAATATAAGCATGAGCTAGAGGCGGATATTGACCCGTTCCGTGGGCTATTGCTCGGCCTATTCTTCATCACTGTCGGTGCAGGAATTGATTTCCAACTCTTATCCGAGAATTTCGGCATTGTGGTCTCGATGACGGCGGGATTGATCGCGCTGAAGGCCTTTGTACTCTTCATGCTCGGCACGGCCTTCAAAATCCGCGGCGCCCAGCGCTGGTTGTTCACCCTCGGCATGGCGCAAGCGGGCGAATTTGGTTTTGTGTTATTAGCGTTCACCGCCACCAACGGAATTTTGCCGGTTGTCGTAACGGATCTGCTTTTGCTGGTCGTTGCGCTATCTATGTTGATGACGCCGCTTCTCTTCATTCTCTATGATCAGCTGGTCGCGGGAATATATGCCAAAGGTCAGGAACGGCCGATGGATGAAATTGAAGAAGAGAATGGCATTATCATCGCCGGACGTGGACGGATTGGCGGGATTGTTGATCGCATGCTCCGGACCGCTGGTTACGCATCCACGGTCATAGATTATAGCTCGAAACAGCTTGATATCTTACGGGCCTATGGGGTCAGCCACACTTATTTTGGCGATGCCACCCGGCCTGATATTTTGCATGCTGCAGGCATCGACAAGGCCAAGCTCTTGATCGTGACCATTGATGATAAACATCAGATCACCGAATTGGTGGACTATGCCGTTCGCAATTATCCGAACTTGCACGTCATCGCGCGTTCTGTGGATCGGCATCACACATATGAGCTTTGGGCGCATGGGTGCCGCGATATTATTCGCGAAACGTATGATAGTTCGCTACGGATCGGACGCTCTGCTTTCGAAGCGTTGGGCACGCCGAGAGCCGCCGCGGAACAGATGAAGGATGCGTTCCATGAAATGGATCAGCAATCCATGATCGAAGTCGCCGATGTCTATGATATGAACATTCCGGGCCACGAGAATGAAGCCTATATCAATCGCATTCGCGAACGGGCTGAATCCTGGGAGGCCGAGCTGCATGATCGCATGGTTGAGATCATGGAAAAAGACACAGAGCCGGAAAGCGCTTGACCTTTGGCGCCTAAATCAAGTAAGCGGCGCGCAGGTTGAGACGCCTGCCGCTCGCAGGACATGATTGTCCTTGGTGAAGATCTCTCCGTTCTGACGGATTTTACGCAGACCATTTCACAACCGGTCTGGCGGCAATGCGAGCCCCGCCTTTTGAATGACCTTAGGTTCTGTGAAAGGAGTCGTGCGATGAACACGCATATTTATACGCGCGTGCAGGCCAAAGCCCGTGCACGTCAAATCAAAGCGGAGGCTGGCACCAGCCTATCCTTAGCTGCTGCGCTTGAGCGCGTGGCCCAGGAAATGGGCTTTCGCGATTGGAACACCGCATCTGCCCGCCTGTCCAATGCCCCTGAAGCGGCATGGCAAGTGGGTGAGCGGGTGACCGGTCACTATTTGAAACAACCTTTTTCCGGGCGCATTCACGGGGTGCGTGAATTGCAAGCGGGATCTGGTTATCAAGTGACGTTGCATTTCGACGCGCCGGTCGATGTGGTCGAATGGGACAGTTTCTCCGCGCATCGACAACGCGTTACGGTGAATGTTTCGCCGGAAGGCGTGTCTTGGTTGAAAACGAGCGATGGTGTCCCGCACCTTACCGTGGCGCGCGAAAGTGCTTTGATGGTTTAGGTGCATTTGGAAAGCCTGGTGTCCCTCGTCCTTCGACAAGCTCAGGATGAGGGACATTGTAAAGGAGGCTAAACCTTCTCGGCTGCGCCTTTACCCGCGGCCTTCGGCTTCCGTTTTGCTGGCTTTTCATCGACATATTTGAAGGTCAGAATGTCCTTCTTCTTGTCGTGGCCAATCTTCACCGTGCCGCCTTTGGAAAGTTTGCCGAAGAGCAATTCTTCCGCCATCGGTTTCTTCACATGCTCGGAAATCACACGGGCCAGAGGCCGTGCGCCGAATTCCGCATCGAAGCCGCGTTTGGCAAGCCAGTCACGCGCGCCGGCCGCCAATTCGATGGTGACATTGCGGTCCGCCAACTGAACTTCGAGCTGCAGAACGAATTTCTCAACCACACGCTCAATGATTTCAGGTGTGAGGCCACCGAACGTGATGACAGAGTCGAGGCGGTTGCGGAATTCCGGTGTGAATAAGCGTTTCAGCGCTTCTTCTTGCTCATCATCCTTACGCCCGCGGCCGAAGCCGATAGAGTTTTTCGCCGCATCGGAAGCACCCGCATTCGTGGTCATCACCAGAATGACATTTCGGAAGTCGACCTTTCGACCATTGGCGTCCGTCAGCGTGCCATTGTCCATGACTTGTAGAAGAACATTGAAGAGGTCCGGATGGGCTTTTTCAATCTCGTCCAGCAAGACCACACAATGAGGATGCTGCATCACGGCATCCGTAAGGAGACCGCCTTCATCATAACCGACATAGCCGGGAGGCGCACCGATCAAGCGAGACACGGAGTGGCGTTCCATATATTCAGACATGTCGAACCGGTGCAGTTCGACCCCGAGAATGGATGCCAGCTGGCGTGTTACTTCGGTTTTACCGACGCCGGTTGGGCCTGTGAACAGGTAAGAGCCAATCGGCTTGTTCGGCTCGCGCAAGCCAGCACGCGAAAGTTTGATCGCGCTTGAAAGCGCATCAATGGCCGCATCCTGTCCGTAAACCACGCGTTTGAGATCGGCTTCAAGCGACTTGATCGCCTGCGCATCGTCTTTGGACACCTGTTTGGGGGGAATGCGGGCAATCTTAGCGACGATGGCTTCAATTTCCTTGACGCCAATCGTCTTGCGACGTTTGCTTTCTGGCACCAACCACTGGGTCGCGCCGGCTTCGTCAATCACGTCAATGGCTTTGTCCGGAAGTTTGCGGTCCGTCATGTACCGTGCCGACAATTCCACCGCGGCGCGGATCGCGTCATTGGTATAACGTAGTCCGTGGAAGTCTTCGAATGTCGCCTTCAATCCGGTCAGAATTTTCACGGCATCTTCGACATTCGGCTCGACCACATCAATCTTGCGGAACCGACGGGACAGGGCCCGATCTTTTTCGAAATGTTGCTTATACTCTTTAAAGGTCGTCGACCCCATGCAGCGCACTTCGCCATTCTGCAGCGCGGGCTTGAGCAAGTTAGACGCATCCATCGCACCGCCAGAGGTGGCGCCAGCGCCAATGATGGTGTGGATCTCATCAATGAAGAGAATGCCTTTTTCCTGCTCGCCAATTTCTTTCATGACGGCTTTCAGGCGTTCTTCAAAGTCGCCGCGATAGCGGGTGCCTGCGAGCAATGCGCCCATATCGAGCGCCCAGATTGTGGCATCGCTCAAAATCTCTGGCACTTCACCATTGACGATCATCCGAGCAAGGCCCTCGGCGATCGCGGTTTTTCCGACGCCGGGATCTCCGACCAGGATCGGGTTATTCTTGGCCCGGCGGCAAAGCACTTCGATGCAGCGCTCAACTTCCATCTGGCGACCGATCAAGGGATCGATTTTGCCTTGCTTGGCTTTCTCATTGAGGTTGACGCAATACGCATCCAGCGCCTCGCTTTGCGGGGCATTGGGCGGCGCCTCTTCGGCATCTGCGCCGCGCGGTGTGCTTGGGCGCGTCTGCCCAGGCACTTTCGAAACGCCATGGCTGACATAATTGACCGCATCATAACGGGTCATGTCCTGCTCTTGCAGGAAGTAGGTCGCGTGGCTCTCGCGCTCTGAGAAGATTGAGATCAGAATGTTCGCGCCGGAGACTTCGTCACGTCCTGAGCTTTCAACGTGCAGCACAGCCCGTTGTACAACGCGTTGGAACGCAGCGGTCGGTTGCACGCGTCCCGACGGGCTTTCCGTGATCAAGCTAGAAAGGTCTTCATCAATGTATTGTTCGAGCGCTGACTTAAGATCGGGAATGTTGACCTTACAGGCACTCATCACTTCCACGGCATCATCATCCTCTGTGAGGGCGAGAAGCAAGTGTTCAAGCGTGGCATATTCATGCTGGCGCTCGCCGGCGGCGGTCAGAGCGCGTTCAAGGGCCGATTCGAGACTAGGGGTTAAGCTTGGCATTGTATTTTTTCTCCTAGTCCTCTTTTTCCATTGTGCACTGAAGCGGATGCTCATTGCGGCGCGCCATATCCATGACTTGGGCCACTTTTGTCTCTGCCACTTCATATGTGTAGACGCCGCACACACCGACGCCTTTTTGGTGAACATGCAACATAATACGCGTCGCTTGCTCGCGGCTCTTATTGAAGAACCGTTCCAAGATCAGAACCACAAACTCCATCGGCGTGTAATCATCATTCAGGATCAGCACCCGATACATGCTCGGTTTTTTTGTCCGAACCCGGGTTTTTGTGGCGATTCCAAGCCCGCCATCATCACCGTCACCGGGGCCGATTGGGCCTTGCGGTTCATTCGGATCTGAGAGCGTTATGCGGTCAATTCTGATAGACATGGCTTAGAAGATAAGTGTTCCTTTAGGAATGTGTAGACTGACGCTGCGGAGGCTTAGGATCAAGCCGGAAAGTGATCAATTTGTGGTCAGTTTGGCAATTAATTTTGTAACCCGTTTGCGATTGGCGCCTAGATCTGAATATCCGACCCGGGATCTGGAATAGATGGCCAAAGTTGATTTGCCATCGTCAAGCGGGATGACCTCAATATCGACATCATCTTTGAACCGCATCAATCCGGTCGTGGCGACGAATTTCAAACGCAATGCGTCCGCATCTGAAGTGAGTCGACCGAAGCTTCGTTCAGCCGAGATGATTTCATTGATTTTCGTGAACAGGTCGGCGGCAGAAAGATCAAACTCTGGCGGTGCAAAATCCGCTTCGCTGGCAAGGCAAAAATTATCGGGCGCGGCCAAACATGTATTCGGTTTGGGGGGGCGCTGGAGCGATTTGAAAGGAATGAATTCAGACATGTAGTTGAATGTGCCCGGACTCGCTTGCTTTGTCAGCGCCCGAAATAAAAAACCGAGCCAAGAGGCTCGGTTTTTGTAGCGGTGTGGTTTTGTCGCTGCGGTTTAGGCGGCCGCCGTCTTGGCGCGCTTCGCGGCTTTCTTCGCTTGTTTTGCCAAAGGCGCAAAGGCGTCACGAAGGGTCTCAGTATAAACTTCAGAGACTTTGCTGAAACCCGTCAGATTGTTCTCGAATGCCGATTTCATAAAATTGGTTTGGATGCTGAGCGCGTCTTCGAACGACCCGGCTTCCGCGAGCTTCTTCCCGGTTTCAACAGACAAGCTCATTTGTTGCTTCATGTGGGCCATCATGGTTTGCCCAACTTCTTGCAGACCCTTCACAGAGGCACGCGTGCTTTCCGTTGACGCTTCCATCGCACCGCGGGCAAGCGCGCCCATCGAGTCGGTGTCAGGGAAGTATTGAGAGAATGCATCGGCATTGAACGTTCCGAACGGAAATGTGAAAGGCGAAGAAGTTGCGGTCATGATCATCATCCATATGAGTTCCGTTAGGTAATATACGCGTCAATTGAGCGATTGCAACAAAATTTTGTGCACTGCACAAAATGAGTTTTCCGGTTCAGACTTAAGTAAGGAAATGCGGTCAAATCCTAACAAAAATGCCATGTGCATTTACCACTAGATAACCTTATGGATCGATCCTAGAGTATCCCTGGGTCTCCGGGGCGGACCGATTTGGAGGAGCCCTGCATGGCCGTCAAAGCCTCAGCGTTAATGCTTAAGTCTGCGCTTGCCGCGACCGCGATGATAACGCTCGGATGGGCCCCAACGGCGACGGCGGAAAAATATGCCTCCATCGTGATTGATCTCGAGCGCGACCAAGTCTTACACGCTCGCCACGCTGATGCACCGCGCTATCCGGCCTCTCTGACCAAAGCGATGACGCTGTATATGCTGTTCGACGCAATGAAGGCAGGCGAGGTTCGGCTCTATGATAATTTACCTGTTTCGCGTGCGGCGGCGAGCCAACCTCCATCGTCATTGCGGCTTCGTGCCGGGTCCACGATTACGACCAAGGATGCCATCAACGCCCTGATCACCAAGTCAGCAAATGATGTTGCTGTTGTCGTGGCGGAGCGTCTCGGCGGCACCGAAGAACGATTCGCCACACTGATGACCGCGAAAGCCCGCGCCATGGGCATGGAAAGCACGACGTTCAAAAACGCCTCTGGCCTGCCAAACTCTCAGCAGCTCTCAACTGCGCGCGATATGGCTGTTCTGGCCGAGCGTCTCTTGGAAGA
>JABSQA010000087.1 GCA_013213825.1 Henriciella sp. | reverse complement strand
CTCTGGCAGATATCGGCAAGTGCATTGGCAAAGTCTCCAACTAATCAATCTCACTCAACTTCATGCCCCCGGCCGCAGCGCTGGGGGTTTTCTTTTGCGACGACACCCCTAAATGCCGGGCATGACGATTAAAGACCGCGCGACTGAGATTGCTGAAGAGTTCGACTTTCTGGATGATTGGGAAGATCGCTATGCGCACATTATCGATCTGGGCAAAGCCAATCCTCCGCTCGAGGCACACGAGCGCACGGAACAAAGCAAAGTCCGAGGCTGCGCCTCTCAAGTCTGGATGGTCTTAACGCCCGACACAGAAGACCGGCTCACCATCCGTGCCGAGAGTGACGCGATGATCGTTTCCGGATTGATCTCGATATTGATCCGCCTGTTTTCAGGCGCGACCCGTGACGAAATTCGTGGCTTTGATGCCGATGCATTCTTGACGGAGATTGGCATTAAAGGCGCCTTGAGCGCGCAGCGCTCGAACGGGCTAGCATCCATGCTCGCTCGGATAAAAGATACGGCGCAGATGCCCTCTTAAACATATAAGTGTGCGATACGCTTCAACACGTCAGTGGATTTGGCCTCAACGGCCATGGGTCGCAATTGATAGGACGTTGCCAATTCAGTTTTGGTCAACCGCTTTTGAACGAGTTCGTACAAGAACCGACAGTCCTGCTTTGATAGGTCAGAGACAATTTGCGCCAATCGCTGGCATGCCTCATTAGGTTTCGATTCCCGCATCCTTGCATCTCTCCGAAAACCACGTGCTGCTTGAGTGAGCGTCCATCGGGTGGACGAATCGTGGTGGGACAGGATGAGTTGATCGAGACAGGCGCGCCCCCGTTTGGGATCACAACTCGCCGCGAGTAGATCCCCATACACGCTAACGACTCCGCGTCCGCAGTCTGCTAATTCAGCACTTGATTGTGGCAAGGCCCGGTTCGAACCAAGCACTCGTAAAGCCTCAGAATATCGATTTCAGGACCTGCCAAAGTTCCGATCTGTCGGAAGCGCCGATCTGGATGACGCCAAACGCCCCAGCGGCATGTCGCCAGTTTCGCCGTGACCCCGCCACGCCGCAGCGCCTGAAGAAGTCTCGGACTCATGCAACTTGGGACAAGAGTGGCGCGACCGTAGATAGGCTTTCTTCGAGCGTATCGACCCATGAGTCGAACGTGGCTTCATCGCGCATTTCTTCAATTCGATGACACGCATAGGCAACGGTGGAACGATCTCTTCCAAATGCTGCAGCGACACGCGAAAGGCTCATCCCTAACCCAACATGGGTCAGATACATGGCCACTTGCCGCGCCCGCGCGAGATCACGTGGCCCCCTATCCGGCAGAAGAATGTTCTCAGCCTTCATTTCGAGCGCGTATCCCACCAAGCTGGCGGCAAGATATGCGCTATTTCTGTCGGCTCGATATTCGCTGGCCACTCTACTTCTCCTTCGCTCAATACGAGAAGATTAGCACGACGAATATTGTGTAGGACTATTTTCCTAAGTATTTCTCAAGTAAATCAATGAATTCAGGCCGCTATACCAGAACTAATACTTATTGTTTTGTGGGACTGATCTCGCAATCGCGCATTGGGGATGAGTGCGTCATGACACAAAACAAGTGCCGATGAACGTTCGGACCGAAGTGGTAAGCGTAACCATGCATGAGCATCCGTTTCCCGCTCGATCAGGCCTCCAATTGGCTGTTGCATATCAAAGGCGCGCGCCAAGCCTAAAGACCACATTTCGAAGGTCGTCTGGTCTAGTTCGGACAACTCGCGACCACGCATTTCCTGACCGAACAACTTACGCAAGCCTGATCCGGCCAGGCGAAACCTGGCCCGACCCGTCTCAGATACTTCGATGATCGAGATCTCTGAAAGGTGTGCTTTGATCGCGCCTGGGTCCAAGCGGTCGCGACACGGTAAAATGCTGTTTTCGCTGCAATTTTTCCAGTGCTGAACGAGCTCCGTCTGAGCTCTCGTCAACCCCATAAAACCCTTTGACAAGGAAACCATAGCCACCCCCGTGGTGATTCGTTGTCCAAGTCATGAATCAGTTCGAATCACCATGCAAGTGGAATTGCAGTATTTTATTAACCAATATTACCAATTTATTTCATTACGTATTCGAAACTAAGTATTGTTTCGAATGCGAACTATTTTTCCATTTTACCGAGGCCCATTTCCTTGGCCAATGCGGAACGCTTTCGTGCATAGCTCGGCGCGACCATGGGGTAGTCGTATGGTAAGCCCCACTTCTCTCGATACTGTTCAGGGCTCATGCCGTATTTCGATCGCAAGTGTCGTTTCAAGGACTTGAACTTCTTGCCGTCTTCCAAACAGATCAGGAAGTCATCGGTAATAGACTTCTTCACGGGCACAGCCGGCTCTAAGGCCCCTGTGGCTATGTCCGATTTCTCCAACGCCGTCAGCGTCGAATGAATTTGTTTGATGAGCTCTGGGAGTTCTGCACTCTGAATTGGGTTATTACTAACATATGCAGACACAATGTCAGAAGCGCATTCTAAGATGGCTGCTGGCGCCGCGTTTACGCGGTCTAATGCTTCACTCATTCACGTATCCCCTTTGTGATCTCAAATATATATGAGGCCATCCATAGTGTAGTAAACGATAAATTGCATATCTACTTAACCGCGTATCCGCAACATACGAAAACCCTTGTGATTGTGTCGATTTTCACACACTTGTCTTGGCGATCTTTTGAAGAATCAATGCCCTATACAGGCTTCTCTTAGCGCGCCAGTAAGACCACCAACATCACAATTCCGAGCAGAACAGCTGACCACATCGCCATGCTCACGGTCAGCGGGCCGCGGGCCAGTGCGCCGCGTGGACTGAACGTCGTTTCGATCTTTTCAAACGTCCGCGCGCCAAGCCCGGCAAAGAAGCTGGTCATTGCAGGGCCCGTTTTGCCCCAGACTGTACCCGCCCATTTCACCATGCCATAGCCTGGCTTGCGATACAGCCAATCGGTATCGAGAATGGTACCCGGTTTTTCAGGCGGATAGAGCCCGAAGCGCTTGAGCAAGATGAAGGCGAGCACGGCGAACATGAGCAGCTGCAACTGGGTCAACACGTGATCGACCGTATATGGCGCGTATGGCTTGATTTCCTTGTCCGATATCGAACAGACATCTGCTGGCGCCGTCGCCGTACAGGGCAGCATGTCGTAAAGCCAGCCATAGCCAAAACCACCAATCGTAGGCAGGCCAATAGCAATACAGATGAAGGACGCCATACCCATTGCGAGCAACATATTGAATGGAGCTTCTTTCACCCGTTTTCCGCTATCGTGGCCAAAGAAGGTGAAATATGGAATCTTAATCCCGGAATGCTCCAACACACCCGCTGAGGCAAATAACAGGATCAACCAGACGATGATGTAACCCTCTTTGGCCACAGCGCTCATCGTCATGGCTTTCGCGACAAAGCCGGAGAAGAGCGGGAAGGCCGAGATCGAGACGGCGCCGATGATGCAGAAAATGGTCGTCCAAGGCATCGACTTATATAGCCCGCCCAGCTCGCTGGCTTTGGCTGTGCCCACCCGATACAACACGGCCCCCATACTCATGAAGAGAAGGCCTTTATAGATAATATGCGCAAAGGCGTGGGCCGCGGCGCCATTAATCGCCAGAGGGGTGCCGATGCCGATTGCGCAGATCATGAAACCAAGTTGGTTATTCAGTGAGTATGACAGCACTTTGCGCAGATCATTCTCAATCACGGCGAAGAAGACCGGGAATACGGTCATGATCGCGCCAATCCAGATCAGAATTTCAAAGCCTGGGAACATGCGCGCAAACGCATAGACGGCGAGTTTCGTGGTGAAAGCCGAGAGTACAACCGCGCCAATCACGGTCGCTTTCGGATAAGCGTCCTGCAGCCAATTGTGGAGGAATGGGAACGCCGCTTTGATCGCGAACGCTGCGAAGATAAATTTCGCGCCGGGCTGGTCGAAGGAGGTGAAGGCCTCAAGCGACAAGCTCCCGGTCGACTTGTAAACATAGGCCAGGCCATCGAGCAGCAAGACGCCCGAGAAGATCTGCACGCCAAGATAGCGCATCGCCGCTTGATAGGCAGCTTTCGTACCGGCCCTGAGAATCAAGAAGACAGAGCTAACCGCTGTGATCTCCCAGAAGATAAACAGCGTCATTAAATCGCCCGCAAATGTCGCGGAAACGGCGGCACCAGCGTAAGCGAGCGCCATTCCGTCTTGGAGACGGTCATCTGTATGCAAGGCATAAATGGCGTTCAAGAAGGCTGCGATCAGAAACGCTAAGCCAAATATGAAGGACAGACTGTCGACACGATAGAACACCAATTCCAAATCGAGCACAGACGTCACCGCGAGATCGGTGCCGCGTTCAGCCAATGCCAGCAGGATCATTGCGACAACGGGGGTCGCCACCATCAATGCTTGGCGCACGCGCTGGGCGGGGATCAAACAGCCCGCAAAGCCAACAATGACGAGGAGCAGTCCAGGATTAATCTGGCCGAGCAATCCACTCATGAGTCTGACTCCACATCCTGCGGCGTGGTTTCAGCTTCGCCATAATAGTCTTCATCCCGTCGAAGCAGCTTGCCGAGCGGCCATCCGGATAGAACCGCCAGGGCAAAAGCGGCAAATCCCCAAAGCGCGTAAAATCCATTCGCATTGGCGAAATCGAGATATTCGTGACGATTGACGGTCAAATCGAAAACCACCAAGCCGGCACAAATAACGATCACGAGAACCAGCAAGATCAGAGGGGTTCTCGGCGACCCGACCCAGCCGAATAACAATTTCGACATAGGATGCATGTTCTCGTCGCTCGGCTTTGGCGCCTCTTGCTCAGGTTTGACGAAGCGCCCGCTGGAATCGCGCTCGGGAGGAACATTCATGGCTCAACTCCTTCTATGTACGCCGCATCCATATAAGCCGATGGGACCCGTTCACCGGTCGCAGGTTCTAGGAAGTCGGACATAGGCCCGATGCCGAAGAACATTAGGAAACACAATAGCGCGGTAAAACACGGGGCCGCCACGGTGAGCATCGGGGCTCCCCCGGGACGTTTGTAAGGTGCAGGCTCGCCACTGCCAGGCGGCGGCATCAGCGCCAAGATCGGGATAGGCAGCAAATAGGCGATGTTGAGCAGAGAGGATAGGATGAGCACATATGGCACATAATCCAGTCCGGCATCGGCAGCGCCTTGCATCAATTCATATTTCGGCCAATCCCCCGCGAGCGGCGGAATGCCAATAATCGATAGAGACGCGACGAAGAACGCGATGAAGACCAGCGGCATTCGCTTGCCGAGCCCCCGCATCTCCGAAATATTCTGTCTGCCCGTGGCCACATAAATTGCGCCTGCACACATGAATAGTGTGATCTTGCCGACTGCGTGTGCGGCGATCTGTAAAGACCCGCCCATAAAGCCTGCTGGGTCTGCCAGCATGGCGCCACAGGTCACATAGGCCAATTGCGCGACGGTCGAATAGGCCAATCGCGCTTTCAGATTGTCTTTGGTCATCGCCACAAGAGAAGCGACAATGATGGTAAAACAGGCCACGCCGAGTATGAACTCACGCGACGCGGTTGCATTCAATATCTCTTCGCCAAACACATAGATGGCAACTTTGAGAATTGTGAACACACCCGCTTTCACGACCGCGACGGCATGCAACAATGCGGACACCGGCGTGGGCGCGACCATCGCATTTGGCAGCCAGAAATGGAACGGCATCAGAGCCGCCTTTCCGACGCCAAAGGCGAAGAGTAGCAATAGCGCGCTCGCCACGACAGGGGTCAAGCCTTCCGCTTGTTGTAACAATCCGCCAGGAACGAAGTCCAAGCTCCCCGCCAATGCGCCCGTCCAAATCACCGCCACTAAGAGGAAACCGATCGAGGTGCCGAGGAGCGTCATCAGATAGATTCGCGCGCCGCGCTGGGCGTTGGCATCGCCCTTATGCGCCACCAGTGGATACGTCGACAAAGTCAGGATTTCGTAGAATACGAACAGGGTGAATAGGTTGGCCGATAATGCCACGCCCATGGCGCCGAGCAGCGCGATCGCGAAGCACATATAGAAACGGGTCTGATTGCGCTCGCGATTGCCGCGCATATAGCCGATTGAGTAGAAGCTATTGACGATCCAGAGCCCACTCGCGACCAAAGCGAACAAGGCGCCGAGCGGTTCGGCTTTGAATGCAAATTCCAGCCCTGGAACGGCTTCACCCAAGCTTAGTTCTGGTGATTCACCGGCTGAAACTTTGGCTGCGATTATGATCGCAACGATGAACAGCGCAGCCGCGCCAACCAAAGTCACGCCTTCTCGGATATCCGGCACCCGTCCGGCAAGCCAAATGCCGCCGCAAATCAGAATGGGCAGCACGAGCGCTGCTATGATGGCCATTTCGCCGCTCATGATGCGCCTCCGATAAATAGCGCGGCGGCGGCGTCATCCGCCAATCCAGCGACAAATCCGCCTTGAATACCGACCCAAAGGTTTGCAATGGCCAGGATCCAGAGCGGAACAAGAATAAGCAATGGCGCTTCCTGACGGCGTTTATTCGGGTTGCTCGGCGCCCGGAAGAAAATCGCTTCCAGCATCCGCCCCATATAGACCACAGCGAGCAAACTCGAGAACATGACAACCGCCACAGCCCACCACCAGCCGTGCTCAAAGAGGGCGTTGACCAAGGCATATTTTGACTGAAAACCAGCCGTGAGCGGGACACCAATGAGCGAGACGGCAGCGATCGCGAAAGCCGACATGGTCCAAGGGGATGTTCGCCCTAACCCTTTTAGATCGTTCAAACTGGTACCTTGATAGGTCAGCACAACACCAGCCAGCGCCATAAACAAAGCGCCTTTGATGAGTGCGTGATTGACCAGATGGAACATACCAGCTGACACGCCCGCGGCGGTGCCGATCGAAATACCGAGCAGCATATAGCCGACTTGCGCGACCGAAGAATACGCCAAGGTCCGTCTGACATCGGTTTGGAAGACCGCTTGGAACGAACACGCGATCATCGCGGCGATCCCCATCGGCATTAAGATCCAAATCAGAGTTGAGCCTTCAAACGCGAACTCCAGCCCAAACACAGTGAACAGGAACCGGACCAGGGCGTAAATCGCCACTTTGGTCGCGGTCGCCGCCAAGAACATGGTGACGAAGCTTGGGCTATAGGCATAGGCATTCGGCAGCCATTGATGCAGCGGGAACATGGCCGCCTTAATGCCAAGGCCCACCGTGATGAAGGCAAAGCCAGCGAGAACCGCTTTATTATCCGGGACGCCCTGCAACCGAACCGCCAATTCAGCCATGTTGAGTGTTCCAGTCGCGGCATAGAGAAAACCGACACCGACCACAAAGAAGGACGCGCCAATCGTGCCCATGAGCAGGTAATTCCCCGCAGCCGGCAACGCCCGTCGATCCCGGGAAGCGCCAAGCGCGACAAGCGCATAAGTGGCGAGGGAACTGATTTCGAGGAACACAAACAAGTTAAACGCGTCGCCCGTCGACGCGACACCGGTTAAGCCACAGAAACAGACCAAATAGGTGGCGAAGAACATTGCCCGCTTCGCATCTCGAATTTCAGCTTTAACCGTGGGCCAACTGAAGATCGCCGCGAGGAAGCCGATCGAGCTGACCAGGAGCAAGACCATCGAATTCAGCGCATCAATGCGGAACTCAATCCCTGCATCCGGAACCCATCCGCCCATGGCGTATGAAATGATGGCGCCGCCCTCGATCGACCGAACTTGGGTCACCAACACCATGGCCATGATCAATGAAAAACCGGTGGCAAATATGCTCATCAGCCAAGCCAGACGGCCATTGGGCATAAAGGCGGCCAATGGGGCCATGAGCATCGGCACCGCAACCAATAGCGCGGGCGAATGTGCGGCAAGATTTGCCGGCACGAGTGACGCGATAAACTCGATCATACCGCCCCTGCCTTACTTTCTTCCGCTTCGCTTGAAGCCTCAGAAATCGCCACTTCCAAATCCATGGCGCGAATTTCGTCCGCTTCCACAGTGCCATAAGCTTCGCGGATGCGGACAATGATGGCTAGCCCAACGGCAAGCGTCGCCACGCCAACAACAATCGCGGTTAGCATCAATACATGCGGAAGAGGATTTGAATAAACGTTTTCAAGGCCTTCTGCGGCATAATTATGCGCCGCTTCGTATCCGCTTGATCCATGCTCAGCGGCGTCGCCAGAATAGTCTGAGGCACCGCTATACTCATCACCATGGCTTTTCTTTTTGCCATAATCCTTCCCAAACAAGATGGGCGCGGTGCCATTATCGATGCGCGCCAGCGACGTGTAAAAGAGGATGATTGAAGTCTGGAACAGGCCAAGACCAATCAATCTTTTGATCAAATTTGTAGCGGCAAAAGCGATGTACAAGCCGATCAGCATCAGTCCGATGATCGCCCAGTAGTTTCCGCGCTCGAGAACAAATTCTAGCATGTCTACCAGTCCTCATCCCGGATTTCGCTGACCCGACCGGCAAAGGCATAAAAAATCGTCACCATCGCCCCTGCGACCGCAAAGAGCACGCCGATTTCGATAACGATGATGCCCGTGTGTTGGCCTGCATGCCCACCAGGTTCCTCCCGGAACAGCGCATCATATTCCAAGAAATTGCCGCCCATCGCCAACGCCCAGAAGCCGACGCCCACATAGATGATGAAGCCCAATCCACCGATAAAACGCTCGAACCCTGGTGTGATGGCGCGCATGGTTGGCGCAATGCCGAAAATCAATGAGTATAAGATCACGCAAACGGCCAAAATAACGCCCGCTTGGAAGCCGCCGCCCGGGCTATATTCACCGTGGAAGTGAACGTAAAACCCGTACATGGCGATGATCGGAATCAGCGCTTTCGCGACGACGCGAAGAATGACGTGATGGTCGCCCTTCATGACTCCTCCTCATCATCCTTGATGGCATTTATACGGTCTTCCCGGCGCACCGTGGCTCCGAGTGAGCGCTCGCCAAAACCGAGCAGCAAACTCACCGCAAGTCCGGCCATGAATACCACGCCGACCTCGCCCAGCGTATCGAATCCCCGATAGCTGGCGAGAACGGCTGTGACGATGTTCGGGATCGCAATTTCAGGATAAGTGCGCTCCAGGAACTCAACCCCGACGCCTGTATTGGCAGGCGAATTGGGATCACCAAAGCCGGGCAAATCGATCGTCGCATAGATCAAAACCGCGCCAGTCGCGATGACCACCAAAAGCGGCACAATCTTTGTCGCGCCTTTTTCGGGTTTCGCGGTGCGCGACGTCAAAACCATGGCGCCAAGGAAAAGTGCGGTCGAAATCCCCGCACCAACAGCTGCCTCAGTAAACGCCACATCCACAGCGTCCAAGGCCACAAACCAAGTCGCCGACACTAATGAATAAATGCCTGACAGCATGACAATGGCAAACAAACTGCGTAGCCGAGCGATCGCAATCGCGACCACAAACAAGATGGTCAACAAAGTGATGTTCAAGAGATCGATGGCGAGTGTTGCCCCCTCAAACCCGGTCATTCGTCGCCTCCATCAGACTCACCCAAGCGCCCGATCATTGGCTGCAAACCTGCCGTATGGGCCGCATTTGCCAAGGCGTGAGATGAAGTCGGCCCTGTCAGAAACAGGAATAACCACACTACCGCAAGTTTGATGACAACGGCAAAAGACGGTGCCAGCAATGCCATACCGAGAATAGCCAGCGTAGCGGCTGACGTGTCTGTGACACTGGCCGCGTGCAATCGCGTATAGAAATCCGGAAAGCGAAGAACGCCAATAGTGCCGATCACAGCTAAGATGGCGCCCACCAATAGCAGGGCCGAGCCAAGCGCCGGACGGAACGCATTCCAGTATTCAAAAACGGTCTCAATCATGCGCCATCCTTTCCGCGCCGACTGAGCGAAACTTGGAAGGAGCGATACCGGAAGAATTTCAGAATAGCGATGGTCGCAACGAAGTTGATCAGAGCATAAAGGATTGAAATATCGAGGAAATCTGGGCGCCCCGTCAGAAACCCAATCACCCCTAACAGCAAAATGATTTTGGTTCCGAGAGAGTTT
Organism: Henriciella sp.; assembly: GCA_013213825.1. Classification (GTDB taxonomy): domain Bacteria; phylum Pseudomonadota; class Alphaproteobacteria; order Caulobacterales; family Hyphomonadaceae; genus Henriciella. The sequence goes on along the minus strand of JABSQA010000087.1, from coordinate 4,017 downwards.
ACCGCGAGGACGCGATCATACAAAGTTGGTCCGCTTAATGCTCGAATAAGCATAAGCGCAATCGCCACAATAAGTGCGAGGGCTGCTGCTCCAATCATGCTTTGCCCTTCCCGTCTGAGGCTTCACGTGATCGACGATCCATTTCGTCAAAAGCACCCGGACCAGCAGAGTCTTCGTACAATGCGTGCACCAGGATTTTGTTGCCCTCGACTTCCACGCTGACAGTGCCAGGCGTGAGGGTGATCGAATTGGCGAATACCGTCCGCGCGAGATCACTCTCGCAGCCAGTTTTCACTTTCACCAAGGCTGGATTGATATCCAAAGTCGAACGCAGGCAAGCTTTGATGACGACCCAATTGGCTTTGAAGATCTCGACGAGCAGCCAGGCCCAATAGAGCATCAACTGAACGATCCGCCCATAAGGTGAGCCTTCGCGATCAAGAATATCAAACCGGTAAGCCAGAATTGCCGAGAGCAAAATTGATATTGCACCAAGCGATGCAATCAAAGGCTTGGTCAGCGTGTACTCCCCGGACAGTCCGGTCCACAGCGCCGTCAGAACAACAATCAATCCAAGAAAGTAGCCCACGCGCCCGTTCGCTCCAGTTCGTTTTCTTCCCAGAGGCGCCAATTAGAACTGTATTCAGGGTTTGGCCAGTCAAAACCGACCCGAGATGTGCAGAAAATTTAAGTCTTGCCAAAAACCAGGCTGGCGGTGCGATGAGAGGTTGAAAACGCAGACTCATCATTGGCTTCATCACCGATCAATCCAGATCGCTGATTGCCGGCCGCCGCAAATGCCGATGAGAGCGACCAATTCCAATATCTGAGAGTGGTTTGAGCTTTGGCGACGGTCAACAGGTCATATGTCTCTTGAAGAAACTCAAATAGCATATGCGGCGCGCCATTTTCGTCCGTAAGCGGATAACGAAGGGCGCGCCAAAAATGCTCCAAATATGGACGTTTCAGGCCCGTCGCCTTGCACAAAACGGCGATGCCTTCGCCGCCCTGATCGCTCAGAATTTTAGCACTGGTGACAGGCTTAATTCCCGCAAGATAACCAATCTCTTGAACGAGTTCTGGCGTCATTCCACTTTGAGCAGCGGTCTCAACCGCATCATCTAAACTCTCATACGGGCTTTTCTCAATTGCCGCGCGATTTCGCTGTCGGCGCTCAATCAATTGCAGTGTCTTGCGCGCGACAGGATCGGACCAACCTTCTTCAGCCGCGATCGCAAACACATCTGCGCACATGCCGACCATTTCCGATCGGTCTGCCGCATGGCGCTGTAAGATCATGCGCCGTGTATCGCGATCAGACCACCAAAACATGGCCATCGCTTGCGCCGGCTTAATCTCCAGTCGGGTAATCAGCAGGTTTACGAGACTCTCTTCCTTGCGAGACCGGCCGACCAAAACATCCATGGCAGTTTCGGAGAATTCCGCCGCCTTGTTTTGCAATAATTCTTTCACCACGGTCAGTTCCGCATTTCGCGACAGCGCGTCACATACGGATATGGGCACCCTTTTGCGTCGTGCAATCAATATGCGATGCTCGGTCGAAACTTGATCTATGATTTCCAGGAGATCGGAACTGTCAAACGCTTCGCTATTTTCCAATAGCGGGCGGGCAATTTCAATTTTGCACTGGGCCAAATACCGCAACACCCGACGCGGCGCTTCGCTCATGACGGCTAAACGTTGAGCACAATGAGAGCGTTCCTCATCTGTGGCGTAGAACAACATATCGAGCAGAATATCGCCGCCCATAGATCGGTCCTGCGGCGCCACTTGGGATCCAGGCAACGCAATATAATCGATCAAGCGCCGCAAAAGGATTTTGCGCGCTTGTCCGGATTCAGGCGTGGCAGTCTCAAACGGAAGAACGTCTTCCATAGCGGCACTCCAACTACACTTCTGGTAGAGAATGCCGCCAAGTTGTTAATAATCTAATGAAGTCTATGCTGGTTTTTTACGCCCTGGATGCACCACGACGAGCAGCATGCTCGCGGCCAGCATGGCGATGGCGAGGGCGAATAACTGACCTCCATCTGTACCCGCATTCGCCTCGAGCGAAAGCGGCACTTCGCGTCCGAGAATCTCGGGCATCAGATGAAAAGCGACCGCGCCCACCAAAATGAGGCAAGATAAGATCGCCCCTGTGCGCCGGGTAAAGGGCAGAAGCAAAAGCAACGCAGCAAGCAACTCGCCGATTGCGATCACCACGCGTCCGGTCGGCTCGAACAAAGCGATGCCGGTATTTTGAGCCAAAGTTGCGAAAACAATATTTTGTCCGGCCGGGTCAAACAGTTTCACCGACCCCTCAGGTGGGTTGGGCAAGGGATGAATGGTCGCTTGCACGAACATGAAAATTAAAAACAGAGCCAGCCCCCAACTTCCAAGCTGTCGCATGGCTCTCATTTTGATGCCTCCTCGCACGATATGACGCCTTACCTAGCATGCGCTTGTGACCGCACCAAGGCGTCACGGCCTCGTGACAGAGATTTCCTGTTGCGCGAATGTGAAACCCGGGACAGTTTGGGGTGCTGGGAATAAGGGCAAGTAGAGACGATGAGCGAAGAGCCTCAACAGGCTGAGCAGATAGACGATCCAGATATTCTGGAAGAAGCCCGGTCTCCGCTGAGTGGCATGGGGTCCGCAATGAGTGCGGGCGCTTCTCTTCTAGAAACCGCTCAGTCCATGATGGCACGTAAAGCGCGGCGCGGCGTTAAAGTCGAACTTCCAGCTTATCTCTCCGTGCAGGCGACATGGTTTATTGCCTTTGGTCTGCAAATGGTTCTGTTCCCATATTTGATCACAAACAAGCTTGGACTGGGCGGGACGGAACTTGGATTTGCCAATCTTGCTCTGTCTGGCCCGTCGGTGATTTTCTTGCTTCTGGGGGGTGTGGTCGCTGAACGCGCCGCGGGCAAACCGCTTCTGATGATCTTGCACCTGTTTGCGGCCGTGCCGGCTTTTGGCCTGGCCTTTGCGCTCGCCACGGACAATCTCTCTTATCCACTGATGATTGCCTATGGCCTCGCGCTCGGCACGGTTGGCGCGTTCATGATGCCCGCGCGCGACTCAATTTTGAACGAGGTGGTCGAACGCCGAGGCCGTGTTGGTTCAGGCGTCACGCTGCAACAGGGAGTCGCGTTTGCAACGCTGGCGCAGTTTGCAGCCCAGATCACAGGACTCATCCTTGGCGGTTATGCCGACAAAATGACAAAAATGCCGGACTGGTTGGGTGGGTTCGGCGTTGGTCCAATCGACAGCTGGTTCTTGATGGCGCTGCAAGGCGCGGTTGTCGCGACCGGCGCCCTGCTCGCCTTCATGCTGGCCAAAGGCCGCAAAGTGAAGACCGGGCGGTCCGGATTTGGCGCCGCATTTGGCGATATTGGCGAAGGCTTCAAAGTGGTCAGCGGCGATGCCAAGCTTTGGGGTATGACGGTATTGATGTTCGGCGTCGGGATTTTCGTCATCGGCGCCTTCCTGGTCGTCCTACCGATCATCAATCGCGACGTTTACGGTCTATCAGGAGACGGCATTCGAGACATGTTCGTCACCTTTTGGCTTGGCGCGTTCGTGTCCTCTGTGGCGCTCTCTTTGATCAAGAACATTAAGCGGCAAGGACGTCTGCTGCTGATTGCCCAGCTGATCGGATCGCTGGCTATTCTGCCCATGATGACCCGCATCCCGCATGAGGCTTTCCTTGCAATTGTCTTCACCTGGGGCCTGTCCGCAGGCGTTTCCATCGCCATGAGCCGGGCAATTGTGCAGGACGCAGCACCGAAAGATCAGTTGGCGCGCGTATTGTCTATCTATCAACTCGGCTTCATGGCGGGCGCGCCCTTTGGCGCCGCGCTCATGGGCTGGCTGGTCGATGCGTTCGGCCCCTATAAGATCGCCATCGTCCCCGCGACGGGGATGACGGTTCTGATCTTTTGGATGGCCATTCGAACCCCGATTTGGAACCTTAAGAACGCCGCTTACGTCGATAAAAAAATAGCATAATCA
>JABSQA010000086.1 GCA_013213825.1 Henriciella sp. | reverse complement strand
TGTATCGGCATCGCGACAGCTTTTATGGGCGGATTTATGTTGTCCGGAGCAGCCGGTGTGACCATTACGATGGTGTCGCTATTTGGGCTCATCATCGTCCTTGGCCTGGTTGTCGACGACGCGATCGTGATTGGTGAAAATATTGACGCTGAAATCGCCAATGGAAAAAGTGGTGCCCGCGCGGCGATTGATGGTGTCCGTGGGGTTTTGTCGCCCGTGCTTGTTGGTGTGCTGACCTCGGTTGCTGCGTTTTCGCCTTTGCTCGTGGTCGGGGGCACATTTGGTGACATTATGGGCGCTGTTCCGATCGTTGTGATCTGCGTCCTGATCGTGTCTCTGATTGAAGCTTTTCTGATTCTGCCCAGCCATTTAAGCCATGGTCGGCCTTGGTCGCGCGGTCCCGTGCTCGCCATTCAAAGCCGGGTGGCCAAACGGATCCAATGGGTCAGCGATAATATCGTGCGCAAAGGCGTGCGCTTTGTTGGCAAATGGCGCTACGCGACATTAGGGGCCGCCACTGCCTTCTTTATTCTCTGCTTGAGCCTAGTCAGCAGTGGCTTAGTCAAATTCGTGTTCTTCCCGAACATTGAAGGCAATGACATTTCCGCGACGCTGGTCATGCCCGAAGGCACGCCGTTTGAGCGAACAGAAGCAGCCATGCAGCAAATTGCGGAGGCCGCGTTTCGGGTCGCCGAGACCGTTAAAGAAGAAAGAGGGGAAGACCTTTTCTTATCTGTGGCTGAAACTGTCGGTGGCAGCACGGCTCAAGGCGGTGGGCCTTTAGGCAATTCCGGATTTGGCGCAGCTGCGAATACTGGGCAGGTGCAAATCGAGCTCATCCCGTTTGGGTCGCGTAAAATGTCCGCATCTGAAATCGAACGCGCTTGGCGGGCCGAGGTCGGCCAAATAGAGGGCGCTGAACGATTGACGTTCGCCGCGTCTATTGGTGGGTTTGGTGCCGATGTGGAGTTTGAATTGGCGCATGAAGATGAGGCCACACTGATTCAAGCCGCCGATCGATTGAAAGCTGAAATCGAACGTTTGCCTGGGGCCAATCAAATCGAAGACAGTTTTGATCTCGGAAAGCGCCAATTGCTGTTCGAACTCACCGATGCTGGTCGAGCAGCAGGTCTGACACCAAGCGATGTCGCGCGGCAGGTGCGGCAAACCTTCTTTGGTGAAGAAGTGCAACGCATTCAACGCGGGCGTGAAGAGGTTCGTGTCTTCGTTCGATATCCGGAATCAGCACGGCAATCGCTTCAGACGCTCAATCTGATGCGTATTCGCTTGCCGGATGGCAGCAGCGTCCCTCTGTACACTGTGGCAGAGACTTCAGAGAGCCGGGCTTATTCATCGATCAATCGCATCAATGGACGCCGCGTGGTGACCGTAACGGCGGATATAGACGAAGCGATCAGCACGCCGGCGATCGCGAATGAGGAATTGCTAACGAACGTGCTGCCGCGCCTCGATTCTGAGTTTGTTGGTCTCACATGGGCGCAAGCTGGAGCCAGTCGGGAGCAGAACGAAGAACTCGCGAGTCTCGGCCAAGCCTTTATCATCGTTCTGCTGATCATATTTGCATTGGTTGCCACGCAGCTGCGATCTTACATCCAGCCCTTGGCGATCATTATTGCCATTCCATTAGGGGTGGCGGGTGCGATCTTAGGTCATTTCGTGCTTGGATACCCGCTCTCGTTCGTTTCCATATTTGGTATTGGGGCTCTTGAGGGGGTGGCGGTGAATGCCTCTGTTGTATTGGTCGACCTGTACAATCAATATCGCAATGAAGGCGCGGACCCGATCACCGCGGCGGCAGACGCATCGGCCCGCCGATTCCGTCCCATTCTGTTGACCACTCTGACCACGGCCTTAGGCTTAGGGCCGCTTCTGTTGGAAACCAGTCCTCAGGCTCAATTCCTGATCCCCATGGGCGTCAGTTTGGGCTTTGGGATTGTGGTGTCAGGTCTTATGGTATTGTTCGTGACACCTGCAGTGACTCTCATCATTGAGGATTTGCAAAGCCTACCGGCAAGAATGAGGCAGCTTGTGTCACATCGGGCGCGGATTGGAGGGCCCGCAGAATGAGCCAAATTGTCGAGCCCGCGCCGAGTACGCGCCGCGAGCAACAGAAAGCAGCCAAGCGTTTGGCGCTGATCGATGCTGCACTGGCCGTGTTCTCACGGGTGGGCTACGCCGCCGCAAAGATTGACGATGTCGCGGAAGAAGCGGGTGTTTCAAAGGGCACGGTCTATCTCTATTTTGAAAGCAAAGAGGCGCTATTCGAGGGCATGGTCAAAGCCAAAATGGTGCCGATGATTGATGATGTTGCCGAGATCCTCGGCAAGCCGAATGCGACAGCCATTGAGCGATTGCGAGCGCATTTGACCTTTTTCTATACCAAGATTTTGGATGATGAGCGGCGCCAGATTATGCGACTAATTTTGTCGGAAGGCCCCAATTTTCCGGATCTGGCTGAATTCTATTACAATAATGTCCTGTCGCGCGGGCATGCGATGGTGAATGCCATTATCCAACAAGGTGTAGAAAGCGGTGAGTTTCGTAAGATGGAAGGTCATGGCTTGATGCAAAACGTGGCCGCGGGAGCCTTAATCGCCGGGATATGGAAGCAGGTTTTCGATCCGTTTCAGCCGCTCGATTTGGACGCTTATTTCGAAACGCATATCGATTTGATTCTCAATGGCCTGCGCGCCCAGCCCGGACAAGATTGACAAGTCCGCGGGCTCGGATGAGATCGCACCATCCGCCATAATCGGAGAATCAGATTGAGCGAAGTCCGTTGTGTTGCACCGACAGGGTGCCTTTTGGGGGAGGGCCCGCTTTGGAGTCCCTCAGAGGGCTTTTTGTGGTGGGTCGATATTAAGCGTGCCAAATTGCATCGTCACAATCCGAGAACCGGGAATACACGGCGTTATGATCTGCCTATTCATGCCAGCGCCTTAGCGCTTGCCGATGGCGGACTGATTATGATCGGCGATTTGGAGGCTGGGCGGTATGATACTGCAACAGAGTTCTACGAACCGGTTTGTAAGCTGAATGAACCCTATGGGTTTCGCACCAATGATGGCGGGCTCGCCCCGGATGGCAGCTTTTGGTTCGGCACTATGGATGATGCTGAGACGGAACCGGAGGGGCAGTATTTTCGGCTTTTGCCGGATATGAGTATTGAACGTATCGGACTTCCAGAAGTGCTCGTGACCAATACGATGCAATTCTCACCGGACGGGACGACATTCTACACCTGCGACAGCTCTGAACAGATGATTCTCGCCTTTGATTATGATGCGGATACGGGCGGGCTCTCTAATCGCCGCGTCTTCGCATCAACCCTGGAAGCCGGATGTTATCCGGATGGATCAGCCATCGACGCCGAAGGCTATTTGTGGAACGCGCAATGGGCCGGATCTCGTATCGTGCGGTATGCACCTGATGGCAGCATCGACTGTATTGTCCAAATGCCGGTATCGCGCCCGACCAGCTGCGCCTTTGGCGGGCCGGACCTGAAAACACTCTATATTACCAGCGCGCGCGTCGGTTTGAGCGACGCGGCGCTCGATCGCCAACCGATGGCGGGAAGCCTATTTGCGATCGATGTTGAGACGCCGGGTTTGTCGGTACAAGAATTTGGCCATCCACGCAGCGTTTAGCTTGCGATTTGCAGCGTTTACACCCAAGTGACTTCACAAGCGCATGAATGCGCAGTATGGAGCCGGATTACCCCGAAAGTCAGGATTTTTGAGAATGGCCGACAAGGACAAAAAGAAAAGCGTTGGTCCAATTACCTTCGCACGTCAGGTCGAAGCGGAAGGTCGTAAAGTGACCTGGACGTCGACCCCTGAAACGATTCAAGCGACGATTATGGTGGTCGTCATGTCGATCATTGTCGCATTGTTCTTGTTCGTATCGGACCAATTTATTGCCATGGTGATCCGCTGGCTCACCGGTCTTGGCAGCTAGACCCTATAATAAGGAGCGCTTCGCCCATGGCTGAGGCTAAATGGTATATCGTCCACGCCTATTCGAACTTCGAAAAGAAAGTGGCTCAAGCAATCCGTGATCAGGCCGCGATGAAAGGTCTGGAAGACATGATTGAGGACCTGGAAGTCCCGACGGAAGAAGTCGTCGAGGTTGTCCGCGGTAAGAAGAAAACGATCGAACGTCGCTATTTCCCGGGCTATGTGCTGATGAAAGCGCGTTTGACCGATGACGTCTATCACTTGGTCAAAGACACCCCCAAAGTTACCGGCTTTCTCGGTGCGGATGGCGGTAAAAAGCCTTTACCGGTCCCTCAGCGTGAAGTTGACCGCATTCTCGGCACATCTGATGAGCCGATTGAAGAGCGTCCGAAGCCAACCGTCGTCTACGAGATCGGCCAAGAAGTGCGCGTCAATGAAGGTGCCTTCCAAGGCTTCGAAGGCACGGTTGAAGAATTTGATCCGGAAACCGGCCGTATGAAAGTGAACGTGTCCATTTTCGGTCGGGCGACCCCGGTCGATTTGGACTTCACCCAAGTCGACAAAATTGCTTAATCGAACAACCCCGCCGCGGCGGGGTTTTCTTTTACAGCTGAGAGATCAGTCGCTGCGTTGCGGCATCGGTCGCGTTTTGCTCACTACGAAGTGCGGGCTTCAAGCGCGTGGCCATGGTTTTGCCCCGCTCAACACCCCATTGGTCGAAACTGTTAATTTGCCAAAGAATACCGGCCAAATAGGTCCGGTGCTCATAAAGGGCGATCAGTGCCCCAAGGCGTTCGGGCGTAAGCGTTTGGGTCGACATGAAGGTTGAAGGGCGTCCACCAGGGTGTACCTTCTGCCGCGCAATTTCATCGCTCAGCTCGGGTTCTTCGGCTTTAACTTCATCGAAGCTACGGCCATTGGCCAAGACTTCCGCTTGGGCGAGAGCATGCGCGGTTAGAGCCTCGACTCCCTCAGGGTCGCTCTGACTGCCAGGCGCGAGAATGAATTCAGTCGGCACGACATGCGTGCCTTGGTGTAGCCATTGATGATAAGAATGTTGCCCGACGGATCCCTCGCCGCCCCAAAGAAGAGGGGCGGTGGGAAGCGGTGCTTCAGCGCCCGCCGGTCCAACAGATTTGCCGTTCGATTCCATTTCCAATTGCTGCAAATAGGTCGGCAGCATGCGAAGCCGCCGCGAATAGGCGAGGACGGCGCGCGATCCAAAGCCGAGAAAGCTCGTATTCCAAAAATCTAGCAGCGCCAGCCGGGCCGCCATGTTCTGAGCAATCGGCGCGGTTTTGACATGCACATCCATTTCAGCGGCGCCGGCCAAGAAACGCTCGAACGTGTCTGGGCCGAAGCTCGTCATTACGGCGACCGAAGCGGCTGACCAGATCGAATATCGCCCGCCAACACTGATCGGCATGCCGAGCGTTTGGGCTTCAATGCCCCCGAGCCATTTCGTGGCGCGCTCGGGATTGGCTGTAACCAAGAGCAGATGATCTGCGGCCCGTTCGGCTGCAAGCGCATTTTCAAGCCAGGTTCGCGCCCGACCGAGATTGTAGAGCGTTTCTTCCGTGCCAAAGGATTTAGAGATCCCGATAATGAGGGTGTTTTCTGGCGACAGCCCCCGCAAAGCCAAATCGAGGTCCAATGGGTCGACATTGGCGCAGAAGCGGAGCTCCAGATTTGCCAATTGCTCATCGGCAAATGCGTCGGCATATAGGCGAGGGCCGAAATCAGACCCGCCAATCCCAATATGTACGATGGCCGAGAACTTTTGGGACGTCGCCAAGGCTCGGGCCTTCTTGAGCGCGTTTACAGTCGTGTCATGCTCGGAACGTGTCAGGTCGCTTTCCGGCGGAAGTCTCAGCGCCCAATGCAGCGCAGGGCGGTTTTCCGACGGATTTACAATGTCTGCCGAGAAGAGACGGGCAATGGCGTCGCCTAGATCAATGTCATTGGCATAGGAGAGGAGCGTGTTTTGGACCTCTTCGGACAGATAGTGCCGCGACAGATCAACCGTCCATCCCGCCGCCATAAGTTTCGAATCGGTCGCGTTCGCTGCGAGCTTAGAAAGCTCCGCCCCTCGAATCGATTTGGCGAGAGCGGAGAGTGTTTCATGAGGCATTGATAGGTCCTAATCGCAGTAATAGACGGTCAGCGCGGCACCCGCCGCTTGTTTCATCAAGCTTACAGGCGCGTCAGCCGGCGCCGATTCGAACACAGCGCGTTTGTCGGCGCCGGTGATCAGCAGAAGCACTTGCCGCGCATAAGCCACGCAAGGTTGGGTGAGTGTCATCCGTAACAGGTTAGGACCGGTCACGTCGCTCTCTATGGCTTCGACAGCGGCGACCACGGAGGTCGTGTCTGGATCGATCGCATCATCATATCCGCGGCCGCCTGCAAACCATGATAGCGTGTGGGCGTCAGGACCCATGCCGAGCAGCATAACATCGGTCAGGCTGGCATCCAGGTAGAGATCATTGACGGCTTCTACAGCGGCAAAAGGATCACCGCCCTTAATCTTCATGGGCGTGTACGATGCGGCCGCCGCTTGGTTCTGTAGCAGTGTTCTTTGCATCATAGCGCTGTTCGAAGCAGGATGATCTTCGTCGACCCAGCGCTCATCGCACAGGCCAATTTGCACATTCGCCCAATCGAGTTCAGCGCTTGATAGAGTTTCATAGATCGGGCCGGGGGTTGTGCCGCCAGACCCCATAAATACAGCACTGCCCCGTCGCGCCAGTGCGTCACGCAAAGCCACGGCAATCCAGTCTGCGGCGGCTTTCTGCAGAGCCGCCTTATCGGCGAATTCGGTAAAGGTATATCGCTGCGTCATGGGGGCAGGGTTGGCCCTATCTTGGTCCCGTTTGTCAACTGTTTTCCGGTTGAACTGTGAATTGTCTGCATACGGCAGCATTATAGGTGCTTGAAACCTGCGGCGGGCATGTGTATGTGGCGCGCTTCAACGGGACTCTTCTGGCCCGCTTTGAGAAAGGACCAACGTCCGGTGGGCCGGACACTGAGAAAAGGAGGCCTGGAATGGCCAAAGAGAAGTTTGAGCGTAATAAGCCGCACGTGAACATCGGTACGATTGGACACGTGGACCATGGTAAGACGACGCTGACGGCAGCGATCACGATGGTGCTGGCAGATGTCACGGGTGCTGAGAAGCGTTCGTATGAAGACATTGATAGCGCGCCTGAAGAAAAAGCGCGCGGCATCACCATTAACACGGCGCACGTTGAGTATGAGACAGAAAACCGTCACTACGCGCACGTCGACTGCCCAGGACACGCTGACTATGTGAAGAACATGATCACCGGTGCGGCGCAGATGGACGGTGCGATCCTGGTTGTGAACGCGGCTGATGGCCCAATGCCACAGACCCGTGAGCACATCCTGCTGGCCCGTCAGGTTGGTGTGCCTGCTTTGGTTGTCTTCATGAACAAAGTTGACCAAGTCGATGATGAAGAACTGCTTGAGCTGGTTGAAATGGAAATCCGTGAGCTTCTGAGCTCTTACGAATTCCCAGGCGACGATATTCCAATCGTTGCAGGCTCGGCTCTGGCGGCTGTTGAAGGTCGTGACGACAATATCGGTAAAGACAAGATCATCGAGCTGATGGCGTCTGTGGATGAGTATATCCCAACCCCAGATCGTCCGATCGATCAGGACTTCCTGATGCCTGTCGAAGACGTGTTCTCAATCTCTGGTCGCGGTACGGTTGTGACCGGCCGGGTTGAAACCGGTGTCATCAAAGTGGGTGAAGAAGTTGAGATCGTGGGTATCCGCGACACGCAGAAGACCACTGTGACCGGTGTTGAAATGTTCCGTAAGCTGCTCGACCAAGGTCAAGCTGGCGACAATATTGGTGCTCTGATCCGCGGTATTGACCGTGAGGGCGTTGAGCGCGGTCAGGTTCTGTGTAAGCCAGGCTCCATCACGCCGCACACAACGTTCGAAGCAGAAGCCTACATTCTGACGAAAGAAGAGGGTGGCCGTCACACGCCATTCTTCACCAATTATCGTCCACAATTCTACTTCCGTACGACAGACGTGACCGGTGTTGTCACCCTGCCAGCGGACAAAGAAATGGTTCTGCCAGGCGACAATGTGAAGATGAGCGTTGAGCTGATCCAGCCCATCGCCATGGACCAAGGCCTGCGCTTCGCGATCCGCGAAGGTGGCCGCACCGTCGGCGCTGGTGTTGTGGCCTCTGTCTCCAAGTAAGACAAAAGACCAAACCAAATCAGAAAACCCCGTTGCTTCGGCAGCGGGGTTTTTTTGTCCGCTTAGGTCGGAATAAGGGGTGAAAATCACCTCGCTTATAACCGGACTCTCGCAGTTTGTATCTTGAGCGTGCGCCCAGCGCGTGGTGTACCTGAGAGCATAGACGTAAACGTCAGTTTCAGATTGTAAGCCGGGGAGGCTTTTTTGACCGATACACCTCTCGCGCAAACGCGCGACACGAGCTTCTTTGGACACCCAAAGGGCCTGATTATCTGCTTTCTCACAGAGATGTGGGAGCGGTTTTCTTATTACGGTATGCGGGGACTCTTGCTGCTGTATCTGGTCCAGCACTTTCTGTTTGGCGATCGTGAAGCTTCGATCATTTATGGCGGCTATATTGCGCTTGTTTACATCATGTCGATCTTTGGTGGCGTGCTTTCAGACCGCTATTTAGGCCAGCGCAAAGCGGTGACATATGGCGCTATTCTGTTGGTGCTCGGACATTTTGGAATGGCATTCGAAGGGAGTGGGTCGAAAGAAACACTGACCTTTGCCGGCAATGATAATGTGATTGAGGATGTTGGGCGGGACGATAATCGGAAACTTTATATCGACTATGAAGGCCAATCGCGCCGGATCGTTTTTGACTCCTATCAGTACCTCATGGTCGGATCAGACCGCTATGAACCCATCGATGATGAAGGGCAGGGCGATTACGTCATTCAAAAGAATACGCGTGGCTTGGTTCAAAACATCTGCGCGTTCGTCGGCTTGGGGTGCGCAGGCCCGGCGCCGTCGACTGAATTGGTCTTAAGCGGCACGACGTATCCGATTTCGTTCGCCGAAACAGACTCCGGTGAGACGGAAATGCGCGTGAGCTTGGATGGCGTGGAACAGGTCGCTGCCGAGTTTAGCGAGAGCGATATACTTGTTTTGCCAACCGCGGATGAAAATAAAACCGCCGACACGAGCGAGGTGCTCACAATTGTTGCTGATGGGACCTATGAGACGAGCGTTGAGAAGCAGCAAATCTTCGTCAATATCCTGTTCCTGTCCTTGGCTCTGATCATTGCCGGCGTTGGCTTTTTGAAGCCAAATATTTCGACTATTGTTGGTGATCTCTATGAGCCTGGCGATGAACGCCGAGATAGCGGGTTCACGATTTTCTATATGGGGATCAATCTCGGCAGTTTCTTGGCGACTTGGTCGTGCGGTATTTTGGGAATCGTCTATGGCTGGGCTTATGGTTTCGGTCTTGCCGGGATCGGCATGTTGGCGGGTCTCATCGTCTTCCAATGGGGGCAGAAATATCTCGGGGATGTCGCCGAGCCTCCAAATCCCGAAAAACTAAAGCAAAGTGTGCTCGGTCCGATCAATATTGAATGGGCGTGTTATCTTGGCGGCTTGGCTCTGGTGATCGGGGCAATGTCTTTGCTCTTTGTAGCCCGCATCATCGGACCAAGGTCTTGGATCATCGGCATCGTGTTTTTTGTCGGCTTTATTCTTTACTCATTCTTGAAGCTTCAGGGCGTTCAAAGGACCCGAATGTGGGCAGCATTATACTTCGCGCTCGCGCAGATTCCGTTTTGGTCCTTGTTTGAGCAGGCAGGGTCCTCATTGACCCTAGTTACGAGCCGTCTTGTCGATACGACCATTTTCGGGATCGACGTGCCAACGCCGGTATTTCAATCATTGAATGCAGGGTTCATTTTCATCTTTGCACCAATTGTGGCTTGGCTTTGGATCTGGCTTGGCCGGCGCGGGTGGGAACCGTCCACACCCGTTAAATTTGCCATAGGTGTCTTCGGCGCAGGTCTCGGCTACATGGTCTTGGTCTCAGGCATGAACAGTGTCGGGGCATCCGCACTGACACCTGTCTTCTTCATTTTCGCCATTTATTGGGTGCATACGATGGCTGAGTTGACGGTGTCTCCCGTCGGGCTTTCAGCCATGACCAAATTGGCCCCGGCGCGTTTGGTTGGCTTCTTCATGGCAGCTTGGTTTGTATATTCAGGGATCGCGAATGCGCTTTCCGGTGTGATCGCGGCCGCAGCGGGCGCCGAGACGGTTGGCGGTCAAATCGTTGATGTGGCGGCTGCGAAAGCAGGCTATATTCAGGTCTTCTCCTCGATTGGGTATATCGGGATGGGGATCGGCGTTGTCATGCTGTTGATCGCCCCAATCGTTAAGTCTTGGATGAGGGAAAGCGAATTTGGTGTAGACTCCCTAGACGATGAGTATCAGGCAAGCGGCGAAAAAGTCTCGTGAAGGCGAGGCGCGCCGCGATAGCGGGGTTGGTGATTTTACTCGAGAGTCTATCATCGTCTCTCCCCGCACAGGCGCAAACGACCGTTGAAGCCGTGTGAAGAACGGGCTGTTTCCTAACCCGCGCCACCGACGGTCAGGCCGCCGACTTTTAGCGTGGGTTGGCCGACGCCCACGGGCACGCTCTGACCGGCCTTGCCGCAAGTGCCCACGCCGTCATCCATCGCGAAGTCATTTCCGATCATTTCGACTTGGCTCAATGCGGTCGGGCCATGGCCGATAAGGGTCGCGTTTTTCACAGGGGCGACGATTTTTCCGTTTTCGACCAAATAGGCTTCTGTGCATTGGAAGACGAAATTGCCGGAGGTGATATCGACCTGTCCGCCGCCAAAATCGACGGCCCAAATGCCTTTTTTGATAGAGGCGACGATTTCATTCGGATCGTCTTTACCGCCCAGCATGATTGTGTTGGTCATTCGCGGCATGATCGTTGCGTCATAGGATTCCCGGCGTCCATTGCCCGTGGCGGGTACCCCCATCAGACGCGCATTTTGGCGATCCTGCATATAGCCTTTCAGAATTCCATCCTCGATCAGGACGGTGCGATTCGTCGGCGTGCCTTCATCATCAATCGATAGAGACCCACGACGGGCATCAATTGTGCCATCATCAATCACGGTGACGCCTTTGGACGCGACCTGTTCGCCGACCCGCCCCGAATAAACACTGGTACCTTTGCGATTGAAGTCGCCTTCCAGACCATGCCCGACAGCTTCGTGCAGCAAAACGGCCGGCCAGCCGGGCCCAAGAACGACTTCCATCTCGCCAGCAGGCGCGGGGATTGATTCGAGATTTACCTCGGCTTTGCGTAAAGCTCGCATGGCGAGGCCTTGCCAGCGTTCTGGTGCAATCCATTCATTATAAGCTGCCCGACCACCTGCACCGGCGGACGCTGATTCGCGGCGGCCGTTCTGTTCTAGAGTGACAGACACGTTCAACCGCACCAAAGGACGAATATCGTGAAACGCTTCGCCGGCAGGGCGTAAGATATCGATTTGCTCGTGACTGCCAGCCAGAGACACAGAAACCTGAACGACACGCGGATCTTTCGCCCGGACCCAAGCATCGATTTCAGCGAGTAGTCCCGTTTTGACCGTAAAATCTGGCGACTCTGTCGGATCGATTGGGGCATAGAGTTGGCGATTCGTCGGCGTTGGGCCGACGGCGAGGGACCCAGCGTAGCCGCGCTTGGCTTGTTTTGCGGTGTCGGACGCGCGTCGAATCGCATCGAGGGTGAGTTCACCTGAATGAGCATTGCCACTGGCTTCGCCGGCGACGACTCTCAGCCCGAATCCTTGGCTAGTATCGTATGTCGCTGATTTGAGCCGCCCATCATCAAAGACAAAGCCTTCCGAACGGGAGCGCTGAACGTAGATATCGCCATCATCTGCGCCATTTGCGGCGTCAGCGAGAAGATTTGCGGCGTCTTGGGGATCGAAGGGCAGGTCTGTATAGGTCATGCCTGCTATGTGACGTCATAGGGACGCTGGATCAAGCGCCCCTATGCTTGGAATTGCGTTTAGCTCGCGTCTTCGAAGGAAAACCGAGTTAATTGTCGCTCAGCCAATTCCCAGCCGGGTTTCAGCTCGAGAGATTTGGTGAAGTCGGTATAGGCGCCGGCCACGTCACCGGTATTTTCCCGGGCAATCGCGCGATTGTAATAGGCCGCAAAGAGGTCGATCGATTCGAGCTCAATCGCACGATCAAGCGGTGCTAGTGCTGCGGCAAAATCGCGGCGATAAATATGTGCGGCGCCTTCGTTTAAGTAGGCCGCGCCGAGGTCAGGCTGCAATTTCACCGCTTCGGCATAGTCGGCCAGCGCTTTGTCATACAGGCCTTCGCGCATGCGCAGAACGCCGCGATTCACGTAGGTGGCGGCGCGATTGTCGCGAGTCATGGCTTGCTCTCGCAAAGCGCGCGTGCAGATGTCTTCGACGGATCTGAAGTTAGAGTATTTGCTTTTTGTTTTCTGGAAACACTCACCACCGAGTCCGTTTCCGATGACGAAAACCTGCGCTGAGGCGGTTTCGGCGGCCAGGGCGGTCGCAACCGCGGCAATCATCAGCTTAAGCTTCATAGTTTGTCTCCTGTGTGCTGAGTTAACTATACACTAAGCGCAACAATTTATCGAGCGAGTGCGACATTTTATGAGAGCTGGTTGTATTGGGTAGACCTCGGCGTCTGTCGTATATATGGCTTCAGCCAAGATTGGATGGAGTGACTCGTGCGTTACATCTTTGCATGGATTTCAGCAGTGTTGATGACGGGATCGGCATTTGCACAAGAACTTGTGGGCCAGCCCACACCTGGCGCGCTCGGTTTTCAACCAGCGGCCACCCGAATTATGGAGCGTGTGAACGATTTCCATAATTACCTTTTGGTGATTATCACCGTCATTACTTTGTTTGTTTTGGCGCTGCTCATCTGGGTTTGCATTCGCTACAATAAGAGAGCCAACCCGGTTCCGAAAAAGTTTAGCCACAATACGACGATTGAAATCATCTGGACCGCTGCTCCAGTGGTCATCTTGATCGCCATTGCCGGCCCATCATTCTCGAACTTGTTCTATCAAGAGAATGAACCAGACCTGGTCGCAATCGCTCAGAGCGGCGATTTGGACGATCCAAACGTCTATGTCGACGCGGCCAAAGAAGGCTGGCTCACGGTCAAAGCGGAAGGCATGGGAAACTGGGCTTGGACATATTACTATGTCGATGAGCTCGACGCCGATGGGTATCCGATCCAGTACGTGTCGAACGGCATCCATTTTGGACTGCCCACAGACCCGGAGCCAACACCTGAAAAGCCGCTCTATCTGGCTACGGATTATCCGATGGTGATCCCGGTTAATCGCTATATTCGTTATCAGACCACGTCTGATCGCGTCATCCACTCTTGGACGGTGCCCGCGTTCGGCGTCAAAACTGACGCAGTTCCTGGGCGTCTCAACGAAGGTTGGTTCCTAGTGGAAGAAACCGGCGTATATTACGGCCAGTGTTCAGAGCTATGCGGTAAAAATCACGCCTTTATGCCGATTGAAGTCCGCGTTGTGCCGCAGGATCAGTATGATCGCTGGCTCGAAGTCATGCGCACAGGCGACATCGATGCGGCGACGCAAATGGTACAAGTTATTGATACGACGGGCGAAGACACACGTCTCGCGTCGGTCGAGTAGGAGGGATTAGATCATGCCTATGGATCAAGTTGCTGCTCACGGCCACGACGACCACGATCATAAGCCTGGCTTCTTTGTTCGGTGGTTCTTCTCCACCAACCACAAGGATATCGGGACTCTATATCTCGTATTCGCACTGATTGCGGGTATCGTTGGCTATTCTTTGTCCGGCCTCATTCGCCTCGAATTGGCGGAACCGGGCATCGGCCCGCTTACCGGGCTGATGGAAGTCATGTATGGCACCACAGGCCAACAAGCGATCGAGCAAGCCAAGAGCTTTTATAATGTCGTAATCACCTATCACGGCCTGATCATGATCTTCTTTATGGTCATGCCAGCTCTGATTGGCGGATTCGGCAACTGGTTTGTGCCGCTCATGATTGGCGCACCGGATAT
>JABSQA010000085.1 GCA_013213825.1 Henriciella sp. | reverse complement strand
TCTTCATCGAAACCCCTGTCACCGAAAACTCGATCCCCCTTTTCGCCTTCGCCGCAGATGAAGAGCGCGCTTGGTTCGTTCGCTTGCAAGATGTTCCTGGCGTCGCTGGCAAGTCAGCTATGGCGATTATGGCCGCCATTAGCGCGCCCGAATTGATGGACGCCCTTGCGCTGGGCGATGCCGCGACGATCACGCGGGCGAAAGGCGTAGGAAAAAAGCTGGCCGAGCGGATCATTGGCGAGCTATCTGGCAAAGCCCCCCCAATGGGTCGGTTCGCCTCCTTTACGGCTGATCCTGCTGGCAGCGTCGCCGCTGCTGCAGATCTAAAAACCGGCGCACGCGGAGAAGCCGTCTCAGCCTTGGTCAATCTTGGCTATTCGCAATCTGAAGCGGCCCGCGCCGTCGCTGCGGGCGCACGCGATGTGCCTGATGCCGATACTGGCACACTGATCAAAGCCGCCTTGAAAGAGCTGAGCCCAGCATGAGAGACGGCGCCCTCACCGACCCGGAAATGCAAGCCGGCGAAGCTTTGGACCGCGCGCTGCGGCCGCAAAGTTTTGACGATTATGTCGGTCAAGATGAGCTCAAAGCCAATTTGCGGGTCTATGTTGAAGCGGCGCGTCGGCGTGGCGAAGCGCTCGATCACACGCTCTTATTCGGGCCACCCGGCTTGGGCAAAACGACGCTTGCACAAATCCTGTCAAAGGAATTGGGTGTTGGCTTTCGCGCGACCTCAGGTCCCGTCATCGCCAAGGCAGGTGATCTGGTCGCCATTCTGACAAATCTTGAAGCCAATGATGTCTTATTCATTGACGAGATACACCGACTGCCTCCCGCCGTAGAAGAAGTGCTCTACCCCGCCATGGAAGATTATGCGGTCGATATCGTTATCGGCGAAGGTCCCGCCGCCCGGTCCGTCCGCTTAGACCTCAGCCCATTCACTCTGGTCGGCGCAACCACGCGCGCTGGCCTCTTGGCGACACCGCTCCGCGACCGGTTTGGCATTCCGCTGCGCCTCGATTTTTACACGCCCGAGACATTGTCCACGATTGTCATGGCCGCAGCCCGCAAGCTCGGCGCTCCGATCACAGAGGATGGTGCGATTGAGATCGCCAAGCGCGCCCGTGGCACACCGCGCATTGCGCTGCGCCTGCTCAGGCGCGTTCGTGATTTTGCCGAAGCGGATGGCTCTAACATTGATCGCGCCGCTGCGGCCAGTGCATTGGCACGCTTGCAGATTGATGATGACGGCTTAGACGCCCTCGACCGGCGTTATCTCGATGCCTTGGTCAAGACCTATGCGGGGGGGCCAGTTGGCGCCGATTCGCTCGCCGCGGCGCTGTCCGAAGCACGCGATGCCGTTGAAGATGTGATCGAGCCTTATCTCATGCAGAAAGGCTATGTCGCCCGCACCCCACGTGGCCGAGTCGCGGCGCCACTGGCCTATAAGCGATTAGGCCTGCCTGCCCCACAAGACGGGCTGCAAGGGGGACTTTTTTCGGAGGATTAGTATGTCACCCAAATTGTGTAGCCTCTCCGCGGTTCTGGCGCTCGTCGCGTCGTCTTGCGCCAGTTCACCTCAATATGGCGAACCGTTGGCACTCTTCAAATGCAATACACTAGATGGCAATTGGGTCCTTATGGAACCCCCAGAAGATGCCGATGCATATAGACTATTGGCGTCGGAGCGTTCGCCGCATCAATCTTACTCGATCGCCGATCAAGAATGGGGCCGCTATTCCGATGAAACGTGGCTCATGTCTGATCAAGGTCAGATCATTCTCTGCCTCACGGAAGGTCCGCCCGCCGAAGCCTGGGGATCCAATTGGTGGAAGCTCGAGATCGCAGAAGATCAACATAGACTTGTAGACTTCGGCGCCACTATCACAGTGGGCTGAAACCCGGGTCCAAATTTCGATTAAGCGCCTTCAGTGCGGATGAAACGGCGTCACTTCCGTGATCACATAAACCAACGGCTTTTCGCCATGCGAGGCAATGGTCACATATTCACCCGGACGGAATGGGTGATCGCCAAGGCGATAGCCGCCTTCGTCTGGGCCCTCATGGTCTTCATCATAATGAAACCGCCAATGGCTGCCATTATGCGTGAGCAAGCCGTCCGCGGCTTCATCAGGATCAGGGTGGAACCGGCGGACTTCGCAAAGCTCGCGCTGAGCACGCCATCCTTCCAGATCAATCATGCCGTCGGCAGAGAGCGGCGCGACCAAGACATAGCCTTGTTGATCATCGCCATCCGGAAAATCCTCATTGCGCGCGAGACGTAAGACAATCTGTTTGAGCGACATACCGGGCTCCCATTCAATTTCTTTATGGGATCAAAATATGGATCTGAGCGTCGCGCTTGTATTGGGGAAAACACTTAGGACGATCGGACAAATGCAAAGACAGCCTGGCAGGCCTCCATCGCAATTGGCAGTTATTGTGCCACTATACCGATCGCATTAGGAAAGATGTTGAACCATCGCTTGGGAGGGTATGATGAAAGTCTATGGGTCGCGGGTCTCTTACTATACTGGCAAGCTTGAAGCCTATTTGCGATACAAGAACATTCCCTATTCACTGCACGGAATGCCCTATGAACAAGCGGATATGCTGAAAGAAAAAGTCGGCTCGGTACAAATGCCCATTGTCGATCGCGAAGATGGCCGGTGGATGTCTGACTCCACACCTATCCTGCTTGAACTGGAAAAAGAACACCCTCAATCGCCAATCTTACCAGACAATCCAGTGATCGCCTTTATCGCTCATCTGATCGAGGATTATGGCGACGAATGGCTGTGGCGCTCAGCTATGCATTATCGTTGGAGTTTCCCGTACGGGCGCGAGCTGCTGTCGAACATATTGGTCGATGAAATCTCAACGCCCGTGCCGATGCCACGCTTCATTGTGAGGCGCATGATCCGGCGTCGGCAGATCCGATTTTTCACCACGCGTGATGGCGTCAATGCAGGTACGCGCGGTCATGTTGAGCAGGGCTATATCAATGCCTTGAAAGGTATGACGTCCATACTCGAACATCGACCCTTCCTGCTCGGCGATCGACCATCGCTGGCCGATTTTGGCATGACCGCGCCCATGTTCCGCCATTTCAGCCAAGATCCTGAGCCCGCCGAAATCATGCGGACGGAAGCGCCCTTAGTTTATGATTGGGTCGCCCGAATGTGGCGCGCCCAAAGCGTCCCGTCGGGCAGTTTTATCGACGCCTTAGACGCGCCGCTGACCCCGCTCTTGCGCGAGATTTGTGAAACGCACCTGGCGCAATTGGCCGCGAATGGTGTGGCATTCTCTCGGAATGAGAAGTCATTCGAGATGACGGTGCAAGGCTGCCGCTATACCAATTTGCCGATATCGCGATATCGGGTGTATTGCCTTGAACAGCTTCGCAAGACCTTCAACGCTCTGTCGCCAGACCATCAATCCGTGATCAAACAGGCCTTGCCCTTTGAGCATGCTGAATTGCTTTGGTCGGATCAGCCAATCGCCAAATCTGACTATAATATAGATGGGCACCTGCCTTATGGCCACGCGATCAACGTCTATGGCGAAGGCACACCATAAGGCGGCTTAGCGCTCCAGCACATCTTTCACCCAAGGTCCGAGCTGAGACTCTCCCAGCATCGCGAGCTGCGCCTGGGCGGCCGCCTCATTCAATCCCTCTTGCGGGCGCGCGATCGGGTGCACCGCTTTGCGCAAGGGTCGCGTGCCTTTTGGCATGGCGATAATTTCAGCAATTGCGCGCGGCACATCCATCGGGTCGGTCGAGCCACCGCCGGTCCGCGCGCCCATGCCAGCGGTCAAAGCGGGATAGGCTTGCAGCAAGTCTTCGCTGGTGCGGTCCTTCAGCGGGCCAGAATTCTTATTATTGTTCGACCAGATCATGGTTGGATATCCGCCCGGCTGAATAATGGTGACATCGACTCCATGCGGCACCAGCTCATAAGCCATTTGCTCGCTCATCGCTTCCAAAGCAAACTTGGTCGCCGAATACATGCCGAAGCCCGGAATAATCAGACGGCCAAGCTGTGATGAGACGTTGAAAATTTGACCGCCGCCATTGGCGCGCATGCTTGGTAGAGTCGCGCGTGCCATGCGATGGCACCCATAAACATTCGTCTCGAAGATAAGCTCCGTGGCCGCCATGTCTTGGACCTCGATCGGCCCACCGACAGAAATTCCAGCATTATTGATCAGCACATCCAGCTTGCCTTCACTCGCGGCCAGCGCTTCCGCGACACCCGCCTCGACCTGGTCATCAGAGGTCACATCAATCTCGATCACGCTGATATCCAGACCTTCGCTGGCGGCGAGATCGCGCAACTCATCCGCTTCGGGGCGCGGAACATTGCGCATGGTTGCGAAGACTTTCGCGCCTTGGCGGGCATAATATTCAACACCCAGCCGACCAAAACCAGAGGACGACCCGGTCACCAGGATCGATTTGCCAGAAAGGTCCGGGCCTTCCGATCCCGAGGCAGCTTGCGCGCTCGCCGCTTGGCCAGCGGCCGCTGCAGCCCCAAGGCCGAGGGCTAAGGCTTGGCGGCGATCGATGTTGAATAAGTCTGACATGGAGGTCCTCCGATTTATTTCTTGCTTGAACAGATAGCGCGCATGGCGCGATAAGAAAGTCGGCGGGTTCGGGTTTTTATTGCACCAGTCTTCCTTGTGCCTAGTCTGTGCATCATGGACCTGTCTCGCCGCACACTTTTGGGCACGAGCGCCGCACTCTTTGGCAGCGCTTGCACACTCACAGCGCCGCCAATCGCGCCCTCGCTAGGAGCCCTCCTCCCCGGCGCACCGCTTAACATCTCGGCGGATCGTCTGATGAAGATTACAGTCTGTACCCGTCCCTTCCGCCCAGCGGGGCCGCGGATAGAAGCCCAAGTCTTCGGTGATAAAACCGTAATCCATAATTATGGCCATGGCGGATCAGGTTGGTCGCTCTCTTGGGGCTGTGCGGAAGAAGCTGCCCAGCTGGCCCGCCAGACCGGCGCGCAAGACTTTGCGATTATCGGCGCCGGCGTTATCGGCCTCACCACAGCTTTGAAACTGGTGGAGAGCGGCGCCTCGGTGACCATTTATGCCAAAGACCTGCCGGCTGAGACCCGCTCCGCCCGTGCGACCGGCGTCTGGTCTCCGAGCAGTCGGATCGCCCTTCACTCAGCCGCGCCCTCGGGCTTTGGCGACACATGGGAGAGTTGGGCGCGTAAATCCTATGCGGTGCATCAGCAATATATTGGCGGGCTCGGGCGACCGGTTGAGATCCAGCCTTTCTATCCGCTGCGTCGCCCAAGTGCGGGTCCGCATATACCTGAAACGCACGACTTTATGCATCTCGGCGGACGGATCGCAGACATGGTGCCGAAAAGCCGCCCACTCGACCCGTCGGAACACCAATTCCCGGTCGCCGCAGGGCGAAAGACGCTCGACATGGTGTTCAATGTCGCGACCTATACCGATCGCCTTTTACGAGACTATTTTGCCTTAGGCGGGCGCATGGTCCGCCGGGTCTTTAAGGATCGAACGGAAGCGCTAAGCCTTGAGCAAAGCGTAATCGTCAACTGCACCGGCTATGGCGCCAAAGCGCTATGGGGTGCAGATGAGCTGGTCGCTGTGCGCGGCCAAATCAATTGGATGCCCCCACAATTGGAGGCCCGCTATGGCTTGTTCTATGGCAATGTCTATGTCCTCTCCCGCAGTGATGGCCTCGTAGTGCAATATGCGGGACCAAATGAGGATTATGGCTTCGGCATTGAGGACGAAACACCGAACCTTGATGAAATGCAGCGCGCGATTGACAAAGTCGCGCCTTTGTTTGCGGGCTGGGGGTGACCGCGCGCTGAGCGCTTTATGGGAAGCGAGCTGCAATGTCCGCTCCGACGTCGAGCGAAATTCGGCTTTGGATTAAAAGCGGACATCGACGAATTCAGTATTCTGACGATACTAGTTCGAAAGCAACAAAGCATGAAAAAGAGGTTCTGCAAAAGTGAATGCAAGCCAGGTTCCTATAAGAGTATCCAGCACAGACAATCCAATCAGTATCATCGTCAAGCGTCTCAATCCTGATGCGCCTAAGTCATAGATAACGGGTATGATAATTTTGAGGGCCAAAATAACCGGCAAAGACAAAGCTTCTGACATGTCGAGCACATCGAACACTCTTCCGATCGCGGGCCCGATTATGCTCAAGGTTGTGAACAACATGAGCCGACGATGAAGCCCTGTGTGACCGGCTGAGGCCGCGAAAATGGCGAATGCGTAAAACCCCACGAAGCTGATTACGACTGTCGCATTGAAGGCCAGAAGCATCGCGTTTTGAAATTCGAGCGTCAGTGCGATGGCGACCTGCAAAGACGTCACGATCATCGCGATAGCTAGAATGACGCTTAAACGCCCCATATGCTTGTGCAGGCGCCCCCGTCCCGCAGCCATGAGCCAAGCTTGAGCAGGGAATAAGGCCAGCCAACCCAGCATAAAAAGACCATGCCAAATCACCGGCCACGTATATCGCGCCAGCCGCTCGGGTTCGAACACCAGTTTGGCGCCGAAAGCAGCGATGCAGAATATCAAAATTCCGAAGCCGATGATCGCGAGCAATCGATCATTTTCTTTGTATGTGCCGTCTACCGCCATCGTGTGTCCTCTTCTGCATCAAACGCCTAGTGAGCCACCATCTGCGATGGCGGAGCCCTGTGGGACATGGCGGAATCCGCAGATATTGCGGTTTTGCCGGGTCTTGCCGGAGATTGCCGCTCGGCGTGGCTTGCACTAGGTCTTCAAGATGGCCATCGCGGACGATCAAAAAGACACTTTATCAGCGGAACGTGTGCGACTTGTGGGATGGAAACGCATCGCGATTCACTTGAAATGTAGCGAACGGACGGCCCGAAATTGGGAACGCGCTCAAGCTCTGCCGGTCAGGCGCCAACAACACGACGCCAAGAGCACGGTTTATGCTTATGCGGATGAACTCGATCGATGGCTTGAATCCCGCTCGACCGCGCCTGAAGGTGAAAGTGACGATCACAACTCATCGCCCAATCGCCGAAACCTGGTTTTCGGAGCATTGATTGGATTCGCGATAGTCGTTTTAGCGCCCGCTATTTGGTTTCTGTCGGTCACATATGAACCGTCCGGCACCCATTCTCATGCGTCATCTCCCGACCCTCAAGCCCGCGACTATTTCGAACGCGGTCAGGCCTTATGGCGAGAGCGGGGTGCTGAGCCCAATCGACGTGCGATTGCCATGTTTCAGCGCGCCGTCGATTATGACCCGTCCTTTGCAGAAGCTTGGTCGGCGCTCGCACAGGCTTGGCTTACACTTCCGACATATGCGCCGGAACAGTCCCGAGATGTGGCCTATGACGAGGCTGTGATTGCGGCTGATCGCGCACTTAAAGCTGATCCAAGCCTTGTGGAAGCGAGACTCGTATTTGTTACCGTCGCTCAGAGGCGGGGGAATTGGCAGGACTCATTGGACATCTACCAAGAGGTGTTAAGCGCCAATCCCAATGATGCGAACGTCCATTTATGGATTGCGTCTCATTACCGATATGTGGGGGCGATAGAGAAATCAGCTCACTACGTGGGCAAGGCTTTGGCGTTAGACCCAAACTCCCCACACATCCGGCTTGAAAACATTATCCATGAGATGACCTACCAGAGCGGCGAAGGAGAGGCTGCACTCGATGCATTATGGTTTGAAGAAAAGTTCCAACCTCCAATGATCTGGATGGCCAAATTTTTCGCCTTCGATACGCGAGAAGAGCATCAAGACATGCGAAACTGGTTGGCTTCGATTCCGCAATCGGAAATGATGCCTCTATTTTCGAGTTATGTAGACATGAGAGAGTCGGCTTCGTCTGAGAAGGTCGAACAATTCATTGCTGACGTGATGACCGGACAGTTCGGTGAGACGCCCTCAAGCATGGCGATCGAAATGCTGTTGAGGATTGATGCAATTGAAGAGGCGCTGACGCTTTTGGAAGACGCGGTTGATGAAGGTCAGTATCAAGTGGCCGCAGGCTTCTACCTTCCGGAGCGCGCCAATGTTCGAGCGACTCAGCAATTTGCAACAATTGTGGAGAAGCTCCGCTTCCCCGAATATTGGATGGCACAAGAAGGTCCCGACACGTGTCGGCGTGAAACGACCGCCCTCTACTGTCAGGGCTTGGGACGATGACGTCCGACAAGGGTCAGAAGGGGACATCAGGCATACGTTCAACGGTCTAGTTTTAATTGCCTCATGCGCCCCCTTCTCCCGGATGCGGGAGAAGGGCCGGGGATGAGGGCAAGATGAGTGCGGCAGGCAATGTACTCGCGTCAACGCAAACACCGGTGCCCTCACCCCAACCCCTCTCCCGCGTTCGGGAGAGGGGCTACGGCAAGACGCACCCTCGTCGCGTCACCTTATGCTGAGTTCTTTATCGAGTGCGAACAGCAACGTCCGCTTTGACACCGAGAGCGGACATTCGCTCTATATCCCAAGTGCACCCCAAGCGACACGATCGCCAGACAAATCGCCCGTGCTACACTTGGAAAAACGTCACTCTGACGGGTCACCCCCATACACCACCCGCTCCAAGAATAGCCCATCTGGCGGGGCCACGGGGCCGCAGGCGGTGCGGTCGCGCGCCTTTAATATTTCACCGATCCAGTCTTCTTTTTTTTGCCCGCGGCCCACTTCGACCAGGGAGCCAACAATGGAGCGCACTTGTCGGTGGAGAAAACTCTGCGCTTCGACTGTCACTTCAATGCCGTCGCCATAGCGCGCAACATCAATTTTATCGAGCGTCCGGATCGGATGCTTGGCTTGGCATTCGGCATCCCGAAATGTGGAGAAATCATGCTGGCCGATCAGCGCTTTGGCGGCGCGATCCATGGCGCTCGCATCGAGCTGAAATGGCACGCGCCAGGCTAAACCCTTATCGACGGTTAGGTCCGCACGGCGATTGATGATCACGTAACGATAGGCGCGCAGCGTTGCATTGAAGCGGGCATTCCAGTCCGGTCCAACTTCTTCGGCTTTTAAGATCGCCACGGGTTCCGGGCGTAGATGAAAGTTGAGCGCGTCAGCAATCTTAC
Source organism: Henriciella sp. (assembly GCA_013213825.1). Taxonomy (GTDB): domain Bacteria; phylum Pseudomonadota; class Alphaproteobacteria; order Caulobacterales; family Hyphomonadaceae; genus Henriciella. The sequence goes on along the minus strand of JABSQA010000085.1, from coordinate 5,411 downwards.
GAATTGGACGTGGCTTGACGAGATCGAAATGTGCCACTTGCCCGGTCGCATGCACCCCCCGATCAGTCCGCCCTGCGCCTTGCATTATGACCGGCGCGCCATCCAGCTTTGCCGCGGCTTCCTCAAGCGCTTGTTGCACGGAGGGCTGCCCGTCTTGCCGCTGCCAGCCGAAATAGGGCCGACCGTCATATTCGATGGTGATCTTATATCGCTGCAAGGGTCAGGCTCCGAACGCGGCCGGATAGGTCAATTGACCGGTGCTCGGCCCATTGGGATTAAGTTCTTTCGCCATAAAATGCGGCCCCGACCAGGGCCCGCCAAATTGCGCGGCGAGGTCGGCGGAAAACCCAAATCTTGGATAATAGTCTTTATGGCCCAGCAAAAAGCAATGCGTGCGCCCTGCGCCTTCCATCAAGGTTAGACCAAACTTGATCAAGCCCGCGCCTATACCGCGCCCTTGGACATCCGGGCGTGCCGATACCGGACCAAGGCCGCAGGCAATATCGTCTTGGTCGATCAAGACGCGGAAGAATTGAATGTGGCCTAATATCTCGCGATCATTGTGCGCGACAAGAGACGCGAGACTATCACCATCTGCGGCCAGCTGCGTGACGATTTGCGCTTCTTCAGGCGTGCCGAAGGCGGCATCATTCAATTCGGTGATGATGTCGGCGTCTTCATTTGAGGCCGGACGGATCCAAAGATTATTCATTCAAACTTTGCTCCTGCGGGGATGGCCAGACCGCGCAATAAGATCTCAGCTTCCATGGCTTTAGCGCCAGGCTTTTGAGCTTTCAACAAGCGGACCGCTTGGCCATCACCGCATTGGACCAGAAGCTCATCATCGAGGACTTTGCCAGGATGCGCGCCGGGGCTGCCGGGTTCCAATTTACTCATCAATGCTTTCATCCGCAGCGGCTCACTCGCGCCCGCCGGCGTGTAATGGAACCAAGCGCCTGGAAATGGCGATAGACCGCGGATTTGGCAATCCACGGCGGCAGCTGGCCGACTCCAATCGATACGCTGATCCTCGGCCGTCACTTTATGCGCATAGGTCACGCCATTTTCGGGTTGCGACTGCGGTGTCAGCGCGCCGGTCGCCAATCCGTCCAGTGCAGTCACGGCTAAGTCCGCGGCGAGTCCTGCCAACCGATCATGCACCGAACCGGTTGTGTCGAATGGAAAGATACGGGTTTCCTCTGTCGCCAGCACCGGACCAGTATCGAGACCGGCTTCCATCATCATCGCTTGCACACCGGTCATCTCATCACCGGCCATGATGGCCCGATGGATAGGCGCCGCCCCGCGCCAACGCGGCAAGAGAGACGCATGCATGTTCATGCAGCCAAGTCGGGGCGCATCGAGGACGGCTTGCGGTAAGATCAGTCCATAAGCGACGACGACGGCGGCATCCAATTCTAAGGCGGCAAACGCTTCCTGCTCGGGCGGCTTTTTCAAAGACCGCGGCGTGCGCACATCCAGGCTACGCGCCTCAGCCCATCGATGCACAGGTGTCGGACGCAATTTCTTTCCACGTCCTGCCGGACGGGGCGGTTGTGAGTACACGCATGCGATCTCGTGCCCCGCCTCCACCAAAGCGGCGAGAACCGGGACAGCAAAATCAGGACTGCCCATAAAAGCGATGCGAAGCGGCTTAGTCATGCGCGCGCTCTAATCGGAAATGGCGAAGCAATAAAGAGGCGCGCGAAATTAGGCTGCACTCTTTTCTTTGTCTTTGAGGCGCTTGGCCTTTTTGACTTTATCGACCGCACGCTGGCGCTTCAGGCGCGACAGATGGTCGATGAAGAGCGTGCCTTCCAAGTGATCCATCTCGTGCTGTATACAAACCGCGAATAAGCCGGTCGCGACTTCTTCGATCTCATTGCCATCATAATCGAGATAGCGAACCCGGCACTCTGTCGGGCGCTCAACCTCATCAAACACGTCTGGAACCGACAAGCAGCCCTCTTCATAGGGTGCGGTGTCTTCCGTCAGCGGCAAGATTTCAGGATTGACGAAAAAGCGCGGGTTTTTCTCGTCATTCTCTTGCAGGTCCATCACGATGACTCGCAAAGGTTCTCCAATTTGGATCGCCGCAAGGCCAATTCCCGGTGCATCATACATGGTCTCCAACATATCATCCATCAGCGCGCGGATTTCATCCGTGACGCCGCCCTCAACAGGCTTGGAGACTTGTTTGAGCCGGGCATCCGGCACAGTGAGAATTTCGCGTATGGCCATGGCCCTCAAGTATGAGCGGCGAGCGAAAAGGTCAATGTTTAAGCACTGATAGAATTTTTGTATGGGATGCGCGCCCGGTTCGAATTGCCAGCTCTCGGAACAAGGTCACTAAGAATATGACTCTTGGCCGATTAAGCTTTGGCCTTCTTGATCAATTCAAGTTGCGCGCCGGTCCCGGCATCCGCCGTGACTTCAATCCGCTTCGGCTCTGGCATGGCTTTGTCTGGTGGCGCGATGGACAAGTCTTGGAACCGTTTCATGGTCGGCATCACGCGCTTGTCCAATGAGCTATTCATGGCGTTGAAATGGCCCACGGAGGTGTTCAGCGACTTGCCGAGTTTTTCGATATGTTCGGCCATTTTGGCGATACGCTCATAAAGCTGCTGGCCCAGTTGCGCCGCTTCACGGGCATTCTGGGTCATTTTTTCTTGCCGCCAGACATAGGCCACGGTTTTAGCCAATCCGATCAATGTCGATGGCGTCGTGACAATCACATTTTTTGAATAAGCCCGCTCCAGCAGGTCCGGTGCATATTCTAATGCTGCCGCGAAGAAGTTCTCACCTGGAATAAACATCGCGACAAAGTCCACGCGTTCATCCAAATTGGCCTGATAGCGTTTTGAGGCCAGCGTATCGACATGGCGTTGCACATTCGTGGCGTGGGTTTTCAAATGCAAATTGCGCTGTGTCGGATCTTCCGCACTCGCTGCCGCCATATAGGCTTCTAGCGAGACTTTCGAGTCGACTACGATTTGGCGCTCGCCCGGAAGGTGAATAACCGCGTCCGGGCGTTGTCGCCCTTCCTCGGTCTCGTCATTGACCTGTTCATCAAAATCGCAATGGCCAGACAAACCGGCCTGTTCCATAACATTGCGAAGCGTCATCTCACCCCAGCGACCACCGCCTTTCGGAGCGGTGAGTGCGTTGACCAATTTCCCGGTCTCAGCGGTGTTGCGGTGCAGGCTTTCGCCAATCGCTTTGACCTGTTGCTCGATCGCAGATTTATCTTCGGCGCGAACCTTTTCGATATCGGCGACGCGCTTCTTGAACTCGGTGAAATTCTCACCAATCGGCTTCATCAATTCTGAGAGCTCGCCTTTCGCGCCTTCGCGATGCTTTTTGAACGTTTCATCAGCCAATTGCATGAATTGCGCTTGGGTCTGTTGCATGACGCCGCGGGCGATTTCACTGAAAGCTTCTTTGCTTTTCGCGGTCTGACCGCGCAGCTCTGCGAGCTGTAATTTGCTTTCTTCAGCCATCGCGCGCTGAGTATTGAGCGCCTGTTCTGTATGCGTCAGATCCGCCTCGAGCTCTTCGCGGCGGGCCTTTTCTTGCTGGTGCTGAGTGTTCAGCCGGTACAAGGCCGCTGCCAATCCCAAGGCGATGACGATCGCGATGAGATGGATCAAGTCGAGCCCAGTATCGCCCATTTGAATGATCGGTTCCATATTCCCTCATCTGACACGATTCTTGCTAGAACATACCATGAACTGAAGAAATGTCATCCGCCCTTTTGGGCTTAAGTGTTCGGCTTGCGTGGCGTGGCCCGGCCACGTGCTAGACGCTGATGGTCGACGCTAAAACTAAACTCGAAGTGATCTGATTGGTCTAACGCTATTCAGCGGCATTGAGAGAGGCGCAAACCGGTGGTGCGGGGCGGTCTTGGCAAAAATCAGGTGCACCATACTGGGTCCAGTACTCGATATATCCGAGGCGTTGAAGAATGGATTCAAACCTTGGAGAAAACCGCGCCTCCGGGAACATCGGATCAAACATCACAACGGACAGAAAAAACTGCCCCGTCGCAGCTTCTTGTTCAGCAATCGATAATGCCAAATCTGTTTGTCCCAGATGATCGAGCAATGAGTAAGCGAACCAGGCCTCAAAGCCGCCTCGATAAGCCGCGACGATATCTGAAGCGGTCTGATCGATCGTCGCGTTGCCACCGCCCCGTTTGGCGTCAAGAAAGGCCTTCAGCAGCGTCTCATTGATCGGCAAAGGCGATTGCGCCATCCAGTCTTCGGCAGCATCATAATTTCCCATTCGCACATGGGTGTGCCAGATGCCGTACCACGCGTTCGGGTTTTCAAAGCCGGTATCGATCCAAATGCGAAGCAATTCGTCTTGGGCTGCTTGTGGATCTGGTCCGACATGCGTCATCATACCCATGGCGGTTTGAAGCGGTGGCGAGGCTGGATCGAGTTTGAGCGCCTCGCGCAAAATCTCCAAATTCTTCTCAATATAACCCAGTTCGCGATAATGCTCTCCGAACCAAAGCATGAGCGTGGTATTGTTCGGATCGATGGACAGGGCGTCCTGATAAATGCGCCTTGCTTCGATCCAATCGCCTCGGCCATGCGCCACTGCCGCCATCACAGAGCGCGCCTCGACCAGTTTTGGATTGAGGCGAGTGGCTTGATCCGCTGCGTAAAGCGCTTCGTTGAAAGCCTGTTGAGGATCGACCGCGTCTGAATAGGTTGGCAATGTGCGCCAAGCTGAGGCGAGCGCTTCCCAGGCCTCAGCATAGGCGGCGTCACGCGCGACGGCTTCTTCGAGCAGTTTGATGGCACGTGTATTTGGCTCCTCACCCCGCTGGAGCCAGAGCGCTCGCCCACGTTCATACAAGTCGACCGCGACCGGGTCTGCGGAGCCCATGGATGATTGAGCATTGTTCGGAACCAGCCCCCGCATCCCGAGAACCCCAACCAGGCCTAAGGCAATGATGACCATAAATGCTGCGAGCGGGCGCCAAAACGAAGGCTCGGCGCCCGCGTGGGTGATCTCGGTTCCCGATGAACGCGACTTCAGCCAATCATCGAGTTCGCCAATATGCGCATACACTGTCGACTGAGTGTTATGTTGCTGACGGTGGACCGGTAGATCTTCCTCTCGTTCCCACCGGCGAGCCGTACGTTCGCTACAACCAAGATGGTTCGATATCCGCTTCCAGCCGACCAAACGTCCATTCTGATTTTGAGAGGGATCGGACATTGGAAGTTGGACCAAGTGATGAAAACGCTTTTGCGATGCTTAAGCGATTTCAACAGTGAGGACAAACACGGTCAAATGCGGTCAATGCAGGTTTTTCGGCTGACCGGGGCTGGTCTCTTAGCGCGACGCCGGCGCAAATCGATCGCATAGATGTCTGGAGAAACCGTCTTGCGTGCAGT
>JABSQA010000084.1 GCA_013213825.1 Henriciella sp. | reverse complement strand
GTCTGAATACAATCTGCGTATTGGGTGGCGGTCGCTCTGGCACAGACGCGGTTCTCAGATTGCTCTGTCTTGGTGTGGCAGCTCAACGCATTCATTGGGTTAAGTCGCGCGATCCATGGATGCTCTCCAGTCCATCAAAGCAAGCGTCGGTAGATGAATCGATCAATCCTTTTTTGGTTCAACATGAAGGGCTGAAAGCCATGGCGCATGCGCATAGTGCGCATGATCTCTCTTTAAGGCTGGAGCGATTAGGCGTCTTGGTACGTACGTCCAAAAACCACCCCCCCACATATTTCTCTGCCCATTTCCTGACGCCAGAAGATGCACAACGTATTCAGCAAATCCCAAAAACAATCAGAAAAGGGCATCTCCATTCGATTTCGGAAATCGGAATGATTCTGAGTCGCGGTGTCGTTCCTATGCCACCGCAAACGCTTTACATTGATTGCACCGGTTCTCGCACCCAATGGCATCACCCCACGCCGGTTTTCAATTCGGATAGGATTGAGCTGGCTGAAGTCAGGCTGTGCCATCCGAGTTTCAGCGCCACGATGATCGCTGCGGTCGAACTGTCAAATATGTCGATAGAAGAGAAAAACGCGCATTGCGCCCCGGTCACAGGATCGAGTTTGCCGGATTTGATGCTGACCAGCCTCCTCAATCATCATGCTTGGTTTTATCATGACGATTTGCGAGACTGGCTGGAATCCTGCCGGCTGGATCAATTGTTGAGCGTATCGGCAAAAAGACTCAATACCTGTTCGAAGATTCCGGCCGACTTGAGTCTTATTCGATCAACATTGCCCCGGGCGATCGTCAACTTGGAAAGCCTAATTGAACAAGAAAGCGCCGTAGATCCATTGCGCGCTTAATGCAGCGTTGCCGACCCATTTGCCGTCAGTCTCCGCGCTTGCGACACCCAAGACTCACGCCCGACACGCCCCTTGGATGAAAGATAATCATCTACCCATTGGACCTCTTGGTCGGACCATTCTGCGATCTGTTTGAAATGGTAGATGCCCATTTCGTTGAGGCGATGAGAGAGTTTGGGGCCAATGCCTTTGATCTTTGTAAGGTCATCCGCTTTACCTTTGGGGGCGCTCAGCGTCGTCGGTCGCGCGCCGACTTGGTCGGCAGCGGGCGTTTGCGGCGCCGTGGTTTTCGCAGTCGCACCCGTCGCTTGGCGTTGGAAATTGTCAAACCAATCGACCAGGGCCGACCCCGCCATGCTATTGGGCAGGTTCATCCAATTGGGATAGCTCTCCAACAGGCGGGCTGTGTTTTGCCAATGCCGTAAATTCATGTCCGACAAGGTGCGCAACAATTCGCTTGCAAAGGTCTCCGCATCGGTCTCCGAAGCCAATGCGCGACCGCGTTTCTGACCGACCTGGCTCATCATGATTTGACCCGTGCGCTGAGAAAAATCAGCCCAAGTCTGCCAACTTTCTTGCCAATATTCCCACGGACTCAGCGGGGTAGAGTCTTCCGGTAGAGACTGTTTAGACATGCACATCTTCCGTCTATGTTGCAGCGCACAATATCAAGCTTGCGCAGTCCCTGCAAGCGGACAGCATTTGCGCGCACCGCAAAGCAGTCTAGGAGCGGAACATGGTTGCGAATCCGAATGGCAAAGTCTTGGTGTTTGACTCCGGAATGGGAGGGCTCACCGTCGCGCGCGAGATCCAAGCTTTGGCGCCCACATTGGCCGTAGATTATGCCGCGGATAGTGGCTTTTTCCCTTATGGAGATAAATCAGACGAAGCGCTGAGAGCGCGCCTGCCCGTGGTGGCTAAAGCGCTTTGCCAAGTCGCCCGCCCGGATGTTTTTGTGATCGCTTGCAACACGGCCAGCACGCTCGCTTTAGAAGAGGTCCGAGCGGCGCTCGATATACCGGTCATCGGAACAGTGCCGGCGATTAAGCCTGCCGCGCAATTGACCCGCACAGGCACGATCGGATTGTTGGCAACGCCTGGCACGGTACGACGGGCTTACACAGCCCAATTGATCAAGGACTTTGCCAGCGATCTTCGCGTGATCCTTCACGGCTCGATCGCACTGGTTCGCATGGCGGAGCAAGTTGCGGCGGGCCGGCCGGTTCCGCTGGAAGCCTTCCGCACCGTCCAAGCGCCTTTATTCGAACAAGAAGGCGGGTCCGAGATTGATACATTGGTCCTCGCCTGTACCCATTTCCCATTGGTGCGCGGGGAATTGGCCGCAAGTGTGCCGCACGCGGTCAATATGGTGGATAGCGGCGAAGCGATCGCGCGACAGACCGTCCGAGTCTTGTCGCATACCGAATCGACCTCGCACGAACTTGGCGGGCATGTTTGGTTGACCAGTCCACTCAATGGTCAATCGCGTCTGATCGAGGTCTGTCGCCGATTTGGCTATCTTGGGATCGATCAAGTCGCTATTTAGAAACTACAGTCATGCTCATGAGACTGTCACAAATCAGCGATACTGCACGCCCGATGATCCGCACGCTTATCTCTCTATTGGCTCTTATGGCCGTCTCTGCCTGTGGCGCCAGCACAGATCTATCTGAGATACCGGAGCAGAATGGCGCCATGCCCGTCTATGCGATCGGTCATTCGCAAAAAATCAAAATAGTAGGCTCCTCAACGGTCGCGCCTTTCGCCACAACCGTCGCGGAACATTTTGGCGCCAGTTCAGATTATCCCGCGCCGATCGTGGAAACGACGGGGACAGGCGGCGGCTTTAAGATTTTCTGCGACGGCATAGGGCCTGACGAACCATCCATCGTGAATGCCTCCCGCCGCATCAAGGCCGGCGAGCTCGCCCTGTGCGCCGAGGCCGGGATCGCCCCACCGCTCGAAATCAAGATCGGGTATGACGGCATTGTTCTGGCCAATACCAAAACGGGACCAGAATTCGATCTCACCAAAGCGCATATTTTTACGGCGCTGGCCGCCAATTTACCCGATGGCAAAGGCGGCTGGATCAAGAACCCCCATCGCACCTGGCAAGACGTCGATCCGGCGCTGCCAGAGACCCGGATCCTAGTCTCTGGCCCACCGCCCACTTCCGGCACACGGGACGCGTTTGCCGAGATCGCGATGGAGACCGGCGCTCTATCATTTCCCCAAATGCAAGCTTTGCGCGACACAGATCCTATCGCTTTTTCCGCGCGCGCCCGCGAAGTTCGCAATGATGGCGCCTGGATCGATAGCGGCGAGAATGACAGCTCGATCATCAACACTTTGCTCCGCAATCAGGATTCTGTTGGCGTGTTGGGCTATTCCTTCCTGGAGCAAAATGCCGATCGGGTGAAAGCCGCAAAGATAGGCGGGGTCGAACCAAGCTTTGAGAACATATCCAGCGGCATATACGGTGTCTCACGCAGCATGTATTTCTATGTAAAAATTGAAAACCAATCTCTGGTGCCAGGGCTCGTCGATTATGTCTCTGAGTTTACCGAAGAAGATGCCTGGGGCCCGGACGGATATCTGATTGATAAAGGTCTAATCCCGCTCTTGCCCGACGCGCGCGTCGCCATGCGGACCACGGCCATAAACGCGCTCACAGGGTCGAAAAGTCCACCTCCGTCAGATCATGACCCGTCGCCTCCACAAACCGACGCAGATCAGCCTGACGAATAGAGGTCGTGGCAGTGTTCACCAGCGGGTGAAAGTTTACCCTGTCAAAACGCATCAGAGCAGCGTCTGCGACAAACCTAACCCGTTGCGCTGTGTCATTGATCAATCCAAATGCCGTGACCGACCCTGGGACCACACCGAGGCATTCGAGCATAAGGTCTGCACTGCCAAAAGAGAGGCGCCGCGTGCCGATCAGCTTGTGCAATTGGTTGAGCCGCAACTGACTGTCCGCCCAGGCAGAAATCAGCACGATTGTGCCATCCTTGTCTTTCATAAATAGGTTTTTCGAATGGCCGCCCGGCATAGAGGCTTTGAGGTGACGCCCTTCTTCCACCGTGAAGGTGGCATCATGCTCGACGGTCGTATGGGCAATGCCATGCGTGTCGAGGAAATCGAACAGATCAGATGGGCTTGCGGGCATCCCGGCCTTGAGGCAGGAATCTAGTTCATGGTCAAGTCTGACACGAAGGACTGAAGATGCAGCTGGAATGCTACAAAATTTATGACATTGCCCCAGACATTGTGCCTGGCCGCAGCAATCGAGACTGGATGGATGCGTTTCCAGATCGCCAACCTTATCGCTGCTTACCGCTTTCCATGGCCAATTCGACCGGCTGGGAAATCCTCTGTCCGATGGATTTGAAGATCATTTGGAATGGCGGCCCCGGAAAGGATGATATTGAGTTCAAAACCCGCGGCGACCCGCGCGCCATCCCGTCATTCGCTGACAGCCATTTCCAACGCGGTATCGTCACATTTCATACCGGTCACTTATTCCGAACACCGCCAGGCTGGGGTTTGATGACAATGGGCGCCCCGAACTTCTTTATCGATGGCATCGCGCCACTGACCGGCCTGGTCGAAACCGACTGGCTACCCTTTCCGTTCACGATGAATTGGCAAATGACCCGGCCCGGTGAAGTGATTTTCAAGAAGGGCGATCCGTTCTGCTTCATCGTGCCAATGGAACATGGCAAGCTGGAAGAGATCGAACCGGAGCGTAAGCTGCTCAGCAGCAATCCTGAACTCGAGAAAGAGTTCCACGGTTGGGCTGAAAGCCGCGGCAATTTCAATAAGAAGCTGGTCTCAGGCGATAAAGAGGCCGTCGAAGCAGGCTGGCAGCGTCATTATATGCGCGGCGAAAAGCAAACCGGCGACAAGATAGACAGTCATGTGACCAAGCGCCGACTCAAACCGCCAAAAGACGTTTAAGGCAGACCGCTTTGATTTTGGTCGTGTTTTAGCCCCGTTTGTCTTACAGTCTGTTGGCATTGGAGGGACACATGTCGATCAGAACTCTATTCGCCTCGGCTGGGATTTTAGGCTTAGCGGCCTGCGGCGGTGGCGCCGATTATGAGCAAGCTTCGCCGCCCGCGCCCTCGCCGATCATGAACGAATCGGTGATGGAGTTCAGCGCGGATATGTCCCTGAAAAGCGGTCGCACCCGCGCCGGTGCCCCGCAAGATGTCTCCCCCGAACCGTCCATCGGAGCGCCATCGGCTGAGCAATATATTGCCTATAGTCACAGTCTTGGCCTGACGCTCCCGAAAGGCGGCGTTGATCCGATGATGGCGACTCATGTTGACGCCTGCCGCGCGGCCGGAACATCCACCTGTATCGTCATCAACTCCAACATTTACAGCCAAGAAGAAGATTACGCCTCCGGCAATCTGTCCATTCGGGCGACCCCGGATTGGATTGACGCCTTCCTCGCGCGTGTGGATGCAGAGACAGAAACAGCCGGGGGTGAAGTGACCCAAAGATCGACCCGCGCGGAAGACCTGACGCGGCAAATCATCGATACGGGCGCGCGCTTAGAGGCTCAGAAAACCTTGCAAGGTCGGCTACTCAACTTGCTCGAACGTCGTGATGGTGAATTGGGCGAGTTGCTGCAAATCGAACGCGAGATTGCGCGCGTCACCGGTGATATTGAGAGCATCGAAGCGCAGCTAAAAACCCTGCGTCTGCGTGTCTCGATGTCATCATTGGACATTAATTATCAAACCAAAGTGCCCGCCTTTAGTGGATCGCGTGAGAACCCGCTCGGTGAAGCGTTTGGAGATTTCTTTTACAATCTCTCGGCCGCGATCGCCGCCGTGATCACAGCCTTTGCTGTCGGTCTGCCATGGATTTTGCTTCTGGCACTGTTCTTGTGGATTTGGCTGAAATTGATCTGGCCACGCCTGCGCGGCAAGAAAAAGAAGCCCAGCTAAGCCGCTGAGTCCGATTGGACATTGAGCAAAGCGTGACCAATCACGGCTTTGAGATAGTCCGGGTCAAATGGCTTCGTAATGAGGTATGACGGCCCCTCATTAAAGGTCGACAGATACTTCTCGGGATAGGCGGTGATGAACACGACCGGCACATTGTCGGGCAAGTTCATTTGCGCGATGGCGTCCGTGCCAAGCGAGCCATCTGCCAATTGAATGTCGCAGAGGACGATATCGGGCTGGTGTGTTCCGCGCAGTTCCACAGCATCTGAGGCCGTGGCTGCAGTGCCAATCACGCGATGACCTAGACTTTCAGCAATGCGCTTCAATTGAGCTGCGATGAATGGCTCATCTTCGACGATGAGCATGCTGGTGGCGGTGGTTTCGGCGAAGGCCGCCTCAGCATTGTCCAGCAACTCGATCAGCTCGGCGCGGCTTACGCTCAGAATTTGGCAAACCACGTCCTCTTCAAATCCCTCGACTGCGACCAAGAGCAAAGCCCGCCGCGACTTCGCGCCAGAGGATGTCGCCAGGCGGCTCAATTCTTGATCCAGAAGGCGATAAATGCCAGCTCTATCAAAGCGACTTGGATCGAAATCAGCTTCGAGAGATTGTGCCAATACGTTTTTCAGAACGCTTTCGACGCAGGTATCGCCTAGCATCGTATTGCCCGTCGAAGCAAGCGCGTAACGACGCATATAGGGAAGTAACCCCTCAATCCGATCCGCAATCGACAATTTACAGCCTCCAGTCCCCGAAACTGCGCAAATTTCATTGACCTTGCAAGAGTTTCACTACGTTTATCCGCACATGCCCTGCAAAAAGGGGTGGGGAGGAAACTTTGGACGACAAAAGCGAGAAATCGCCACTGTCAGAGCAGGAATCTGAGTCGAAACGGCCAGATGATGCGCGCTTGGAAAAGCTCGCACATTCACTGCGTGAAAAATATGCCGATATTAGTGATGAGCCGGTTCCGGAAAATCTCAAGCAGCTGATTGAAGAGCTACGAGAAGCGGAAAAAAAGGCCCAGACGCGTCACTAAGCTTCAACAATTTCGAGTTCGCCCGACTCGACACTCTGTGTCACAGGAACAGATAGTCTAAGTTTCAATCCATCGGGTTCGAAGGTTGGCGTGATTTTGATATTTCCCACCAAATCGAACAGTTGAAAGCCAAATCCGGTTTTCTCCGGTGCTTTCACGTTTTTCAAGCCGGACTCAAACCACTCCGCTTGAAGGTTCCCATCTTCCACCCACCAGCGCAAATCCAGGCGACCATTCGGATCTGTCAGGAACCCGTATTTGGACGCGTTGGTGACAAATTCATGCACAAGCATGGAGGTGAATTTTGACCCCCGAACATTGAGCGTGAGTTGCGGCCCATCAAAACTCACGCGATCGACAGCTGGTCCAGCATAGGGTTCAAGCTCGGTTCGGATTATGGTCTCAAAATCCAAGCCGCCCCAATGGGCATCTGTCAGGGCGGCAAAATTACGGCTCATCGCGGCCAAGCGTCCGTTGAAGCTTTTTAAAAAGCTCTCAATATCGTCTGACACAAGACCTGTCTGTTCCGCAACCGATTGCACGACGGCAAGTGTGTTGCGAACCCGGTGGTTCAGCTCGGCCGTGACCAAATCACGTTCCCCTCTCAGCCGCTCCCGCTCGGTGACATCCTCGGCCCGTTGCACCATGAATTGCACATGCCCTTCATCGCAATAGATCGGGAATTGCGCGATTTGCCATAGTCTTTGTTCAATGGTGCCGTCTGGCAATTCCATTTTATAGGGTTGGGCTTCGAGCAGAGTCATCTCACCAGCGAGCGTGCGTTCAAACACCGCTCGCACTGTGGCGACGCGCTCAGGCGTATCTGGAAAGACGTCGAAAATGTTGTTTCCGATCAGCTGTTCGCGGGTGCGCTGCACAGCTTTGCAGTAGGCCTCATTGGCGTCGATATAGTTGAGGCCCAGATCCAATACCATGGCGGCATTTGGCATCCGGTCGAAAATTGATTTGTGGATCTGAGAAGACATCGCCTGAAAGCATAGACTGAGTCTCTGACGCGTCGACCAGGATCTTTCTTAGCTTGGCGCGCGCGTTTTCAGCGCGAGGGCATGGAGCTCGCCGCCCATTTTGCCCTTGAGGGCCGCATAGACCATTTGATGTTGCGCCACCCGGGTTTTGCCTTGGAATTGCGGCGATACGATCTCAGCCTGCCAATGGTCATTATCGCCGGCGAGATCGGTCAATATGATCTCGGCATCTGGGAAGGCCTCCGTCAGGAAGCCTTCCAGAGTTTCTCTCGTCATCGCCATGTTTAAGCAGGCTCCGGCTCACCGCCAAAATCGCCGCCTTTATCCTTTCGGCGCTTGCCAATGACTGGCACCGCTGCGTTCGGGCGCGGTGGCTCGTCCGGCTCATCAGGGCGTTCCGGCAATTTGCCATCATTGATCAAAGCCCGGATCTCATCACCGGTCAGGGTTTCATACTCGAGCAATGCTTCAGCCAGAGCCGACCATTGATCGCGGAACTTGGTCATAATCTCGCGCGCATCATCCATACCTTTTTGGATCAGTTTGCGCACTTCTTCCTCAATCTTCTTCGAGGTCTCTTCAGACACAGATGAAGACTGAACCAGCTGTTGACCGAGGAAAACTTGACCTTGGTCTTCACCGTAATCGACCGGGCCTATCTCATCCGAGAGTCCCCAGCGCGTGACCATGGCCCGCGCCAAACGAGTGGCTTGCTGGATGTCTGAGGCAGCGCCTGCGGTGACCGCTTCGTCGCCAAATTTTTCTTCTTCGGCGACACGACCGCCCATAATGATTGCGAGGCGCGACGTCATTTCGATCCGGCTCATAGACAGCTTATCGTCTTCTGGCAGCTGCATCACCATGCCGAGGGCACGGCCGCGCGGAATAATCGTCGCTTTGTGAACGGGATCCGCCTTCGGCACTTTCAGGGCGACGATGGCGTGGCCCGCTTCGTGCCAGGCTGTCAGTTCTTTCTCGTCCTGGCTCATAACCATTGAGCGGCGCTCTGGCCCCATCAGGACCTTGTCCTTGGCATCTTCAAATTCAGCCATGGCGACCACGCGCTTACCGCGGCGGGCGGCGAGCAGCGCGGCCTCATTGACCAAATTGGCCAAGTCCGCACCGGAGAAACCAGGTGTCCCACGAGCGATAATCTTCGGGTCGACGTCTTTCGCCAAAGGCACATTGCGCATGTGAACCTTCAGAATTTTCTCGCGACCGATCACGTCCGGATTGCCAACGGTGACCTGTCGATCGAAGCGACCTGGACGCAGCAAAGCTGGGTCAAGCACGTCTGGGCGGTTGGTCGCCGCGACGATGATAATCCCATCATTGGCTTCAAAGCCGTCCATTTCGACCAACAATTGGTTGAGCGTTTGTTCGCGCTCATCATTGCCACCACCAAGGCCCGCACCACGAGAGCGGCCAACCGCATCAATCTCGTCAATGAAGATGATACAAGGGGCATTGCGCTTGGCTTGTTCAAACATATCGCGGACCCGGCTGGCGCCGACACCGACAAACATTTCAACAAAATCCGAACCTGAAATTGTGAAGAATGGCACGCCAGCTTCGCCTGCAATTGCGCGCGCCAACAGCGTCTTACCGGTTCCAGGAGGGCCCACCAAAAGGGCACCTTTGGGGATCTTACCGCCGAGCCGCTGGAATTTCGCTGGATCTTTCAGGAAGTCGACGACCTCTTCCAGTTCCTCTTTGGCTTCATCCACGCCAGCCACATCGTCAAAGGTCACGCGGCCTTGCTTTTCGGTCAGCAGGCGCGCGCGTGATTTACCGAAGCTCATCGCGCCTCGCCCCCCGCCGCCGGCTTGCATTTGCCGCATGAAGAAGAACAGGATCGCAACGATAAATATGATGGGTAGCAAGCCCATAATCAGGTCGCCGAGATTAAAGCCCGTATCCGGATCATCGACGACAGACGGCACATCCAATTCGATCATCCGTTCCCGCAGGGCGCCAAGGTCTTGGCTCTTCTGAGCGAAAATGCGTTCATTATTGGTCTTCACCGCCGTGACTTTTGTCGGCGTGATGATCACTTCGCGCAATTGTTGGCTCTCAGCGAGTTGGTAGACTTCAGAAATATCAACTTTCTGAGCGCCCGCTTGAGACGGATTGCTTTGCATAACAGCCAAAAGGCCAAGGAGGAGAACTGCGATCAGTCCCCAAACCGCGAGATTCCGCATATTCATCGATCAGTCCAGACGTTAGAAGGGTCAGTAGGTGAGTATATAGGGGAAGGATTTCATGAAAACGACTCAAAACGTGTCAATCTGTGCCATAAGCTTCATCTATGACTGCGAATTGTGCGCCAGAAGGCGCCGAGTAGAGGGATAATCCATGATCGACGCGCTGAAAGTGTACGGCCCATTGGGGGTTGTTGTTCTGATTTTACTGGTCGTAACCATGCGTTTTGTCGCCCCGCCTCCACCGATGGAGATGCGGTTTGCGGCCGGGGGTGTAGATGGCAATTATTATGCGATTGCCCAGCGCTATGCTGAAGCCCTGTCTGAACATGGAATCGAAGTGGAAGTCCTCGAAACCAAAGGCTCAGTTGAGAATTATGAACTTCTCAATTCCGGCGCTGCAGATGTGGCCCTTCTGCAAGGCGGATTAGCAAGCGCCGAATCGCGCGAAAACCTGCTCTCTCTTGGCGGTGTGTTTGCCGAACCGTTTTGGATTTTCACGCGCGATGATCCCCTGTCGCCCATCACGGCCCTGACGTCAGATTTTGGCGACTTAGAATCGCGACGGATCGCGGGCGGTGCGATCGGCTCGGGCACACGGGCGATGACAGAGCGCTTGCAGTCCGAATGGGGCGGCGAATGGCTCGATATTGTCCCATTGGCTGGACAAGACGCAGCGGACGCGCTGATCGCTGGCGAAGTCGATGCCGCCGTTTTCACCGCCAGCGTGGATGCAAGCTATGTTCAAAGATTGCTGACCACGCCAAATGTGCGCCTGATCGGCATGCGCCGCGCCAATGGCCTGTCTATGCGCGATGACGCATTGGCACCGCTGACGCTCTTCGATGGTGTCGTCGATATGGATCTGGACATTCCAAATGGCGATGTTCAATTGATTTCCGCGATCGCACAGCTTGGCGTCGACAAAGACCTCCACCCTGCGCTGCAATCAGTACTGCTCGAAGCCGCGGAGACGATTCATAGCGGCGGCTCTATTCTCACGCGCGCCAATGCGTTCCCGGATGCGACCCGAACCGACCTACCGCTCTCTGAAGAAGCCCGGCGATATTTCCGCGACGGGCCGACTTTCCTGCGGCGCTATTTTTCTTTCGGATGGGCGAACTTCTTAGAGCGGGCCTGGGTATTTTTGATCCCTTTGCTGGCCTTGCTCATCCCCCTCGTGCAAATGGCCCCTCCAGTTTATCGCTGGCGCATCCGTCGCAAAATTTATGTCTGGTACAATGATCTTCACGACCTTGAACGTCGGGGTATCGAAGCGCCAAATGAAGCAGACCGTCAAAAAGTGCTCGGCGAGATCCAAGCATTGCAACATGAAGTTGGTCGCGTGGAAGTGCCTGTCTCCTATAATGATGAGCTCTATCATCTCCGCAATCACATCAATTTCGTCGAAGCGCTGATTGCTCGCCAAGCCAGCAAAGCCTAAGCAAAAAACACCGGCGACTTATCGGTCGTTATAGGTATTAAAACGGCTCGAGCATAGCGCGCATTCGAGGAGTCGCTCGTCATCGCATCGCCAGCTTTAGTTTTTATAGCCTGACTTTTCACGCCATCAGAGTTGACGAACCGTGGCGTGATCGCTGATAGTTCTAAAAAAGAACTCACGGAGGCAAGAATATGAAACCAGTTTGTTTGGTCATTGGTGCAGGCGCCGGCATTGGCGGGACCGTGGGCACCAAATTCGCCAGCGAAGGCTATCACGCTGTGCTTTGTCGGCGCAGTGACAAAGAGGGCCTCGATAAGCTGGTCGACGGCATTAAGGCGGCAGGTGGCCAGGCGACTGGTCTTCTCTTAAACGCCATTGAAGACAACGTCATCGAAGATACGGTCACCCATATCGAGCAGAATATCGGGCCTATTGAAGTGGTGATCTATAATCTTGGCGCGCAGATTGGCGATCGCGCGCTTGAGGAGACCAGCTACAAACAGTTTGAAATGGGATGGCGCCTTGGAACCTTTGGTCTATTCCGCCTCGCAAAAACAGTTTGTCCGCTTATGGCAGAGCGCGGCAGCGGTGCGATTATGGTCACTTCCGCGACAGCGGCTGTCCGTGGAAATAAAGGTCAGCATTCGCATGCCGCCGCCATGGGGGGACGTCGCATGCTGTGTCAGTCTCTCAATGCACAATATGCCCCCCAGGGCATCCATGTGGCACATATCCTCGTCGACAGCATGGTCGATGCACCAGACACTTTGGGTCGCTTGGTCGGACCGGAGGTGTTTCAGCGGCTTAGAGAAACCCGCGGCGCTGAAGACGGTATGATGCTCCCCGCAAAAATGGCTGAGACCTATTATCACTTGGCCACACAACACCGCTCCGCTTGGACCCATGAGCTTGATTTGCGCGTTTTCTCAGACGTAGCCTGGTGGAACCACGCTTAAGTTAAACCCCGGCTTATCTAAGCCGGGGCTTCATTCGAGAATTTGCACGGATTGGCTATTTATTCGGTTGCGGCGTCGTCCGTAGATAGGGCCGGATTTCCTTATACCCTTTCGGGAAGAGCTGATCAGCCTCTTCATTGCTGACGCTTGGGATGATGATCACATCATCCCCTTGTTGCCAGTTCACAGGCGTTGCCACTTTGTGATTGTCGGTCAGTTGTAAACTATCGATCAGCCGCAAAATCTCATCAAAGTTACGACCCGCAGATGGCGGATAAATGATCGAGGCGCGGATCTTTTTATTATTGTCGATCACATAAACCGCTCGGACCGTAACCTTCGCATCGGCGTTCGGATGGATCATATTGTAAAGTGTCGCGACTTTTTGCTCGGGATCGCCAATGATCGGGAAGTTCACTGTGGTGGATTGGGTATCTTCGATATCTTCGATCCACTTATTGTGGGCATCGACCGTATCGACGGATATCACCAGCGCTTTGGCACCGCGGTCTGCCAATTTGTCTTTCAGCTTGGCGGTATAGCCGAGCTCAGTTGTGCAGACAGGGGTAAAGTCGGCAGGGTGGGAAAAGAACACGACCCAGTCATCACCAATCCAATCATGGAATCGGATACGACCATGCGTGGTTTCAGCTTCGAAGTCGGGGGCGGTGTCACCAAGCAGCAGGCTCATCTGACGTCTCCTTGTCAATTGGCTTGATTTCTGCAGTAAAAGTGAGGCCTATGCGGGGACGTTCCAACCGCAAAAGCCTGACTCGCAGGTTTAGTTTTCCTGCACCGTTCCGAAGGAGTTTAGATGCAGCGTCTGATTCTGATGCGTCACGCAAAGACTGAACCTTGGACAGAAGGTATAGATGATCATGCGCGCGCCCTCACACCGGTGGGGCACGAAGCGGCTGCGGCAATGGCGAGCGCGTTAAAGGCTGAAGGCTGGGTGCCGGAAAAAGCAATTATCTCCACCGCCCGTCGAACTCGTGAGACCTGGGTGCATCTTAGCGGCGTCTTCGGAACCTGCGATATGACATTGGAAGACGATCTCTATCTCGCCGGTGAACGCGGTGTCGGTGATATTATTGCCGACAATGACGGCGCCCGGACTTTGATGATTGTAGGACACAATCCCGGCCTGCATGACTTGTCGCTGAGCATTTTGCGGGCGGCTGGCAGCTGTGACCATCAAGCTTCTATTCGAATTGCCGCCAAATTACCGACCGGCGGTGCGGTCATGTTCGAAGCTGAAGAAGATGGTGCGTTCGTTCCGGCCCATTTCAAGCTGCGAAACTTTATCAAACCAAAAGACGTGATGTCGCTTTAAACATAAGAAAACACCCCGCCCGATGGACGAGGTGTTTTGGTAGAGCCGAGCCAGATCGAATTAACGAGCGCTGCGGCGTTTGCTGCGGCGGCGTCGACCGACCAGAAGATGGTCGCGCTGAGACGCTTTCGCTTGGCGCTGTAGCGCCGGAAGAATGAACTCGCCGGGCTCGTCCTCAATCGAATCAAATACGAATGGAGAGGCAGTGCTGACGGATGTGTTGACTTGGGAGGCAGTCGCTTGCATTTTTTTAGTCCTTTTTATTATTGGCCCGGGTCTACCGGGGTCAAAGGCCCCTATTGAGGTCTCTCTGACAGGATCTATTTAGCACCACTCTTATTGTTTTTCAATATGTGAATATCGTTTTTCGGTAATTTTTTGCAATTTTGGCCGTTTAAACCCCAGAATCGCCCAGTCCCAGCGAGAATTGATGCCCTGGTTTGGTCGCTTTGGTAGATCGCGCACGTTGATTTACACGGCTCCGTCCATTCGGTGAGTCGATAAAATCTGGCAGCACTCGCAGAAAGCTGGCAATCGACGCCGCGCGGATGTCCAATCCGGACTTCAAGGCTTGCTGGTGAGCGCTGATGTCGGCATGCCAAACTTCTCGCAAAGACACCACGCC
>JABSQA010000083.1 GCA_013213825.1 Henriciella sp. | reverse complement strand
AGCATCCGCTAAAGCGATCAAGGCTGGCACAATGGTTGGAGCAAACAACCAAAACGTCTCCGGAATACGCGGGATCCCGGAATTGCGAAAAGCTTGATCGGCGATCGTAATCAGCGCGAAGACCAGCGGCGCCATCAAACTGTTGACGGCAATAAAAGCCCAATTCACGCGGGCGCTCCTAAGAAGATCCGAATCCCATTGAAGCGCCTCCCCTCTGCGTGCGATAAAAGCCAGGAGTGTGAACAGGCTAAACTGTAAAAGATACACCACTGCCAAGCCGCGCATGGCTTCCACGTCGACCACAAACCCAAATACGTTCACGCCGCTTTCCTGACACTCTGAAATCTAAATGCGTGCGTACAACACAAAGTTTAAAGTTGTCCTTCCAACACAAATGTTCTTAAAACGTTCTTGTCGCCAAAACGGACTCACGACACACATCACGTCTTGCAAGATCAATAATCATCAGGTTGCTAACCGCATGCCCTCCCTAGAATCTCCATTCATCCGCGTTCGCGGCGCTAAAGAACACAATCTAAAAGGCGTGGATGTCGATATTCCACGCAACCAATTGGTCGTGGTGACAGGTCTGTCTGGATCCGGAAAATCCTCCCTCGCCTTCGATACGATCTATGCGGAAGGCCAACGCCGCTACGTGGAAAGTCTGTCCGCATATGCTCGGCAATTCCTCGAACTGATGCAAAAGCCGGATGTTGAGAGTATTGAGGGTCTCTCCCCGGCCATCTCGATTGAGCAAAAAACGACGAGCCGCAATCCGCGTTCGACTGTCGGCACGGTGACCGAGATTTACGACTATATGCGTCTGCTCTGGGCTCGGGTTGGGATCCCTTATTCGCCCGCGACTGGCCTGCCGATCGAAAGTCAGACAATCAGCCAAATGGTTGATCGAACCATGGCGCTTCCAGAGGGAACACGCCTCTACCTCCTCGCCCCGATGGTCCGCGGCCGAAAAGGCGAGTATCGTAAGGAATTCGCCGAACTCCTCAAAAATGGCTTTCAGCGTGTGAAAGTCGATGGCGAATTTTACGACCTCGAAACACCGCCGACATTGGACAAGAAGTTTAAGCACGACATTGATGTCGTTGTGGACCGGGTCGTGATCCGTGAGGGCATGGAACAAAGATTGGCGGAGAGTTTCGAAACCGCCCTGCCCTTAGCTGACGGTATTGCGGTCGCCGAGTATGCCGACTTAGATGAAGGCGAGACCGAGCCTAAGAGGATCATCTATAGCGCCAATTTTGCGTGCCCTGTTTCCGGGTTCACCATTCCGGAAATCGAACCGCGTCTGTTCTCATTCAACAATCCTTTTGGTGCATGCCCGACTTGTGATGGGCTCGGTCAACAATTGAAGATAGATCCAAGTCTGGTCGTGCCGGACAAGGATCTCGATCTGATGAATGGCGCCATTGCACCATGGGCCAAACAAGCTTCGCCCTATCAAACCCAAACCTTGCAAGCCTTGGCGGATCATTATGATTTCAATTTGAAAACGCCATGGAACAAGCTTTCAGACAAAGTTCATGATGTCATCCTCAATGGCACCGGCGATGAGGAAATCGAATTCGTGGAGGCTGATGGTCTACGACGCTATGAAGTCACGAAGACGTTTGAGGGCGTGATTCCAAATCTCGACCGCCGCTTCCGCGAAACGGAAAGCCAATGGGCGCGCGATGAGATTGCGAAGTATCAATCCGCAGCGGCCTGCCCAAAATGTATGGGAAAACGCCTCCGTCCTGAAGCCTTGGCGGTGCGAATTGCTGGCCTCGACATTTCCGATGCGGCGAGCTTCTCCATCAAAGAAGCGGGCGAATGGTTCGATAAAGTGAATGATACGCTGACGCCGCAATCCCAAGAAATTGCTGGGCGTATTTTGAAAGAGATTAATGACCGTTTGATCTTCTTGAACGCGGTTGGCCTCGATTACCTCTCTATGTCGCGATCATCCGGCACTTTGTCAGGCGGTGAAAGTCAACGTATCCGTCTGGCGAGCCAAATTGGATCCGGCTTGACGGGCGTGCTTTATGTCCTCGACGAGCCGAGCATTGGTCTCCACCAGCGCGACAATGAACGCTTACTCGAGACGCTCAAACGCCTGCGAGATCTCGGCAATTCGGTTATCGTGGTTGAGCATGATGAGGACGCAATCCTAACCGCTGACCACGTGATCGATATGGGACCGCGCGCAGGGGTTCACGGTGGGCAAGTGATCAGCCAAGGGACGGCTGCAGAGGTCATTGCAGACGAGAAATCCTTGAACGGGGCCTATCTTTCCGGCCGCGAAGAGATCTCTATTCCTGCAAGACGACGCGTCGGCAAGAAAGGCCGCGAGCTCACAATAAACGGCGCGACAGGCAACAATCTACAAAACGTCACGGCGACCTTCCCACTCGGCACGTTCACAGCGATTACCGGAGTCTCGGGGGGCGGTAAGTCGACATTGGTCATCGAGACGCTCTACAAAGCGCTGGCGCGTAAACTCAACAAGGCGACCAAAGTCCCTGCCCCGTATGAGACAATTGAAGGCCTGCATCATCTCGATAAAGTCATCGATATAGATCAAAGCCCCATAGGGCGCTCACCGCGCTCTAACCCGGCTACATATACAGGCGCTTTTGGCCCGATCCGCGATTGGTTTGCGGGATTACCGGAGTCGAAACAACGCGGTTACAAACCAGGACGGTTCTCTTTCAATGTGAAAGGGGGCCGCTGTGAAGCTTGCCAAGGCGATGGTGTCATCAAGATTGAAATGCACTTCCTGCCGGACGTCTATGTCACGTGCGAAGCCTGCGGCGGCAAACGCTACAATCGAGAGACTCTTGAAGTGCTCTATAAAGGCAAGTCCATCGCAGATGTTCTCGACATGACGGTTGAAGAGGCGGAGAAATTCTTTTCTGCGGTTCCCGCCATAAGGTCAAAAATGGAAACGCTGAACCGTGTCGGCCTGTCCTATATCAAAGTCGGTCAACAAGCGACGACACTTTCAGGCGGCGAAGCCCAGCGCGTCAAACTCGCGAAAGAGCTATCCAAACGGGCGACCGGAAAGACGCTTTACATTCTCGATGAACCGACCACGGGATTGCACTTCGATGATGTCCGTAAGCTGCTCGAAGTTCTGCACGAACTCGTCGACACCGGGAACACCGTCCTCGTCATCGAACACAATCTCGACGTTATCAAAACAGCTGACCACATTATCGATCTTGGCCCAGAGGGCGGCGATGGCGGGGGTCAGATTGTTGCCGTGGGGACGCCAGAAGATGTCGCCAAAACCAAAGGCAGTTGGACCGGGAAATTCCTCGCCGAAACTTTTCAACGTCAAGATGAGCGGCGCGTAAGCGCTAAAAAGAAGCCGACCAAGACCAAGCCGAAAGCCACTAAGAAGACAAGTCCCAAAAAGAAGACGCCGGCAAAGCGAAAAAAAGAGACGCTAGGCTAAAGATAAACCGCCTCGAATCTCGCTCTCCTGACACCAAGTTTTGGTCATTGGAGCGGACGAGGACATATGCGGTTTGTAATTGCGGCATATTGCTTTGTTATCGGCCTGGTCGTCATAGCCCTTGTTCATGTCGCCACAAATCCACCAACACAGTCGTCTCTTATTCCTGACGGATACTATGATCTACCGGTTCTGCCTGAAGAACTTCAAGCCAAGTTTGCGGACCCTGACTATTTGCAACGCTTGATCATCGAAGAAGAGATGAAAGCCAAATTTATCGCGGCAAAAGAGGCGGAGCTCGCCGAGCAAACACCTAAAGCGCTACCAGATGGCTTGGCAAATCTCCCGGCTGGCCTCGAACTTTATGAGCCAGATGAGAGCTTTGATTGGCCAAGCTTCGAAAACCGAGACTTGGACAAGGCTTTTGAGTCTGTGAAATCAGACTGGGTCATCGTCAACTATTGGGCAAGCTGGTGCGCTCCTTGTATCGCCGAATTGCCCGATTTAGATCGCGCAGCGCCCAGTTTTTCAGAAATGGGCCTGCACCTCTTGCCTCTTAACACCGATCCTCAAGGCAAGGATGATCACAGCACAGTTCAGTCGATTTATACGAATCGAGACGTGCTCAATCTGCCTGAATTGATCGCAACAGATCAGGATATCACGGTAGCGCTAGACGCGGCTGGTATGAGCCGGACCGATGTGTCCTTGCCGTTCAACTTAATCTACGCGCCCGGCGGTGAACCCTATGCCTATTTTACCGGTCTGCCTATGATCCCAGGTCGCGACCATATCTGGAGCTCGGATGAAATGGTGTCTTTTTTGGACAGCTTAATCTCTGCAACCGAGGCGGCCGGATATAGCCGATAAATCCACCCTAATTTGGCATCAGAACGGGATATTCTTCGCCATTCTCGTCGGTGAGTTGATAGACAATAGGATACACCACGCCCGTCCTCTTCACCGCTTTTCCGTCGACAATTTTCGGCTCGAACCGCAAGGTCGCGATGGCGTTGCGGGCAGAGTCGATAAAGCCGGGATGTCCGCATTTTACATTAAGATTGGTCACATAGCCCTCAGGCGTGACGTCAAAATACCCATCGCAATGCGCGCTAATGTTTTGCGCCACCATATCGTCTGGGTACTCTGGACGAGGATAGTCGATGGGCTGGGTGTCGCGATCCGCGAAGCTGGACGCTGCAAACAGGGTGACACCGGCGAATGCCGCGGCCACAAGCCCCCCGATTCCGCCAGTTGTTTTGATTGGATTTCGGATCAAAGTCATCGAAATTTCCTTTGCGATACGTTTCAGTCGTACCGTGCGCGAGCGCTGCAAATAGGCATCGATAAAGGTCCGAACCGCCTCACTGACAGTGATCCCTTCCTCTTCACAAGCGCGCTTAAAGGCTTCTTTCTTAGAGTGCGGCAAGCGCACTTCAATCATTTCAGTCTTCTTCTCGGGGCGTTGTTTTGTCATTCTTCGCTCTCACACACAGTGCATCGCTTAGACGGCATTTCAGCCATCAGACAAAAGCCAATTCAAGTTCATCCGCGAAGTTTTTCGTGTCCGGACACGGATTTATCGGACGATACGGCGATTAATTATTCCCGAACCGACCGCGTTCTAGGTCAAATGAGAGCCGGATGGGCTCCGGTTCGCCACTCAGACGATGGCGATAGACCTGCGTGTTCTCCAAAACGCGTTGAACATAGTTGCGCGTCTCACTGAACGGAATGAACTCAACCCAATCAACAGGATCAATTTCACCCGCGCGGGGATCGCCATACTCACCAATCCAACGCTGCGGGCGTGAGGCGCCTGCATTATAGGCTGCGGCGGTCATGATATAGCTGCCATTGAATTGGTTCAGCAGCGTATCAAGGTGGGCACCCCCAAGCGTCATATTGTAACCGGGATCATCGGTCAGCCAACTCTTTCGGAATGGCAAGCCCTGACGCCGCGCTTCAAGTTGAGCGGTCCGCGGTACAAATTGCATCAAGCCGCGGGCATTGGCATGGCTGATGGCCGCTGGGTTCATTTCGCTTTCCTGACGCGACAGCGCCAACATCAATGAACGTTCAACTTGCGGCTCGCGTAAGAGCGGATATTCGACCACTGGATAAGCGGCGTTCGGCGCCACGACCCCTTTTGCGAGGCCCGCTTTCGCCCCGCGAACCCCAATATCGATATAGTGATATTCACGACCAAGATCCGCGAGCAAATCGAAATCCTGTGGACGCGTTAATTGGTCATCGAGGTGGTAAGCAAACTTGCGGAAGGACGCGTCCCAACCATTTTCGGCGAACAGGCGCATAGCGCGCACCAATGATCGGTTGTTGAAATTCTCGCGATCAATGTCCGTCAGCGTATATCCAGCAGAAATCTGAATCGTGTCCTGCATGACTTTCTCTGCCGCCAGCTGTCCATAATAGGAGAAACGGTGCGTCGCTGCAGCTGCAAAAGCGGCATTGGCCTGGTCCTCATTGCCAAGCGTCTCATGCGCGCGCCCTTTCCAATACAAGGCGCGAGACAGGCTGATGGGCGTTGAGACGCCCTCTTGAAGGGTTTCAAAATGCTCAAGCGCTAAGGCGGCATCTCCGAGATGACGAAGCGCGACCCAGCCGGCCAGCCACTCCGCTTCGGCAAAATCGCGACCGCTCGACATGCCATGCGGTGCAGACAATTCATATGCGAGTCGCCAATTACTCTCTTTCAACGCCACACGAGCCTGTGGATGCCGCGCTTTCCAGAGACGACTACGCCCTGCCGCTGGAACGTCTGCGCCATCAATCTGGCGCAAGAGTGGAACCACACGATTGGTCATGCGGGCTCGTCGACGCCACTCGGCGCGATCGTAGAGTAGGCCTGGATGGCTTTGAAGCTCGCGAGGGACTGAATCGACAGCGGCATCGACCCCACGCGCGCGACGGATTAATTTCGAACGTGCATCGACAAGCGTTTTCCAATCGGGTGTCAGCAAGGGCTTCATTCGGGCAGCGGCGGTGGTTTGGCGCGTCCAAAGCAAGAAATCGGCGCGTTTGCGGTGGTCTGCTTGCGTTAACTTATCTTTGTATTTGGCATATGTGCGCTGACTGACATCGCGGGTCAGCGTTCGCCCATGCCAAGCGGCGCGCACTTCCCGCAGCGCCTCTTCTTCACGACCGAGGGCTTCTAGGGCTTTTGCGTAAGTGATATGTCCCGCACCGGTACGGGCGCCGCCATGCGTTTCGAACCAAGCGACTCGGGCACGTGCATCGAGGGTCGAGCCATCGATAAATTCTTCTGCGCGGGCACGAATTGTATTGATTTCCGGCCATCCCCCCAAACGCGTAAGGGCACGGTCCATTTCATCAAATAACATGCGCGAATCACGGCGCGCACGATACCAGGTCAGAATATCGCGCGCTGTGGTGTCTCGAATCTGTGATTCCGCTTGACGAACTTCAAACCAATCTCCGCGATCTACGGCCTGCAAACCGTCCCGCAGAAGCGCTGCGTCGCGTGTGGCCACGACGTCTGATGCGGCAATTAATTGTGGTTTTACACTCGGCGCCGTGGGCACTTGCGCCAATCCAGGCGAAGCGAACCCCGCGGTCAGCGCGAGCGAAAAGAAAGTGAGGCTGATGAAGCGATTACGCATTAGCTTTTTCAGTGTCCCTTCGACTTCCTGCCGTTGATACATTCCGATTCAGGTTTATAGCCCGTATATGTCCAAACTCTGGCAGTTTCTTGCCAGGTCAACCCAATGTGTGTGTATCTGACAAATGTTTCATGGTTCTATTCCAGCTCTCATCACCCCTTTCAAGAATGGGGCCATTGATCGAGACGCTTTTGCAAACTTGATTGAAACGCAAATAACCGGCGGTTCATCCGCACTGGTGCCTTGCGGAACAACCGGCGAATCCGCGACCTTGTCGCACGATGAACACCGCGAAGTGGTTGAATTATGTATACAAATTGCAGCCGGGCGGGTCCCCGTCATTGCCGGCGCCGGATCAAACTCGACAAATGAAGCCATTGAATTGGTCGAACACGCGAAAACCGTAGGCGCTGATGCCGCATTGGTCATCTGCCCATATTATAACAAGCCCGACCAAGCGGGCTTGGAAGCCCATTTTCGGGCGATTAACGGCGCTGTTTCAATCCCGCAAATACTCTACAATGTCCCATCTCGCACGGCGTCTGATTTGCTCCCCGAGACGGTTGGCCGATTGGCCAAACTGCCCAATGTGGTTGGCATTAAAGACGCCAGCAACGATCTTGGCCGGGTCTCAATGCAGGCCTCACTGACCGCAGGTGAGCAATTTACGCAACTTTCTGGTGAGGATCCTTCTAGCCTCGGTCATCGCGGCATGGGCGGCGCGGGGTGCATCTCGGTAACCGCTAATGTTGCCCCCGAATTGTGTGCGCAGATGCATGCGGCCTTTGACGCAGGTGACCTTGAGTCGGCGCAAAAAATTGACCAGCGTCTCATTCACATCCACCGCGCGAATTTCTTTTCGCCCTCGCCTGGTCCGGCCAAGTATATGTTGTCGAAAATGGGCGTTTGTTCCGATGAGGTGAGATTACCCATCGTAACGCCGAATGCAGAAACGCGTGCACGCATCGACGCTGCAATGGTCGCCGCAGGGCTAGAGTAGGTTCAATGGCTAAAAAGGCGCAATCCAAGGGGCGGTCAGACGGCCTCGTCGCTGAAAACCGGCGCGCGCGGTTCGACTATGCGGTCGAGGATACCCTGGAAGCTGGCCTGGTATTGACCGGAAGCGAGGTCAAATCGCTGCGTAACGGCAAAGCCAACATCGCTGAAAGCTATGCCTCCGTAGAAGAAGGCGAACTATGGCTGATCAATGCCGATATCCCGACCTATGAGGGCGCAAATCGTTTCAATCATGCGCCGCGTCGAAAACGCAAACTATTGGTATCTAAGCGCGAACGAACGCGGCTGGCACAATCGGTCGAACGCGCCGGTCGGACCATTGTGCCCCTAAAGCTCTATTTTACCGATCGCGGGCTGGCGAAATTACTCATCGGTATCGCCACAGGTAAGAAATCGCATGACAAACGCGAAACCTCAGCCAAACGCGACTGGCAACGCCAAAAAGCGCGCCTGATGAAAGAAAGCTAGACTTCGCGGCTTAGGACTTTTGCATAGAGCCGAGAGTCGACATTTCCCCCCGTCAAGACAACGCCAACCGTCTTGCCTTTGGCGGTCTCGGGCAAGCGAAACAAGGCAGACGCTAACGCCACGGCCCCGCCCGGCTCGACCACCACGCGCAACTGACGAAACGCCAAACGCATGGCCTCATAGGCATGCTCATCGGTGACAACACAGCCACCAACCAAATATTGTGAGCCAACTGCCCATGTAATATCGCCAGGCCTGGGCGTGAGGATCGCATCACAAATCGAACGCGTGCCCGGGGCATTGGAGACGATGGTCTTCGCCTCGAGCGATCGTTTCCAATCATCGTGCCCTTCTGGCTCCGCGGTCCAGACTTGCGTGTCCGGACTCTGCCCGCTCAACCCTAAACAGATGCCGCTAATCAATCCGCCACCGCCAGCACAGCAGATGAGATGATCAAGTTCGATATCGTGCGCTTTGGCTTGCGCTGCGAATTCTAGTCCGACCGTCCCTTGCCCCGCCACAATCATAGGATCGTCAAAGCTGGGCACTAAAATGGCGCCACGCTTGCGCGCAATCTCCGCAGCAATCTCTTCTCGGCTCTCTGAGTTTCGATCATATAAATAGACCTCAGCCCCATCTGCTTTCACGCCATCTGTTTTCACCTGCGGTGCATCTGTAGGCATCACGATCAGCGCCGGCATTCCGAGCCGTTTCGCGGCGCGCGCCACACCTTGGGCATGATTGCCAGAGGAAAAGGCAACCACGCCAGCCGCGCGCTTTTTCTCCGGAATTTGCAGTAGCCGGTTGGTCGCGCCGCGAAGTTTGAAACTCCCCGTTTGCTGCAAACACTCCGCTTTTATGATCAGGTTGGCACCGGCGATTTCGTCGAGCACACGCGACCGAAAGATCGGCGTCTCATAGACGTAAGGCTTTATGCGTTTCGCAGCGGCTGTAACGTCAGACCGCGTCGGCAGTTTGAGTTTCATATCGCCGCGCTAAACTGAACGCTCAGCAGCGTCAACTTACACCTTGGAGATAAGCTCTCGCGCGTCAGCACCGATTTCGGAATGATCAATGGCGTGGGCCAATACCGCCTCAAAATAACCCAGCTTTGAGCCACAATCGTAAGGTGCACCCTCGAACTCATAGGCGTAGAAGTCTTGCATCTGCATCAACCGCGCCATCGCGTCGGTAAGTTGGATCTCCCCTCCGGCGCCAGCACCTTGATCTGCCAAGAGGCCGAAGATTTCAGGCTGCAAAATATAGCGACCCGTAATGGCCAGGTTTGAAGGAGCTTCTTCTCGCGGCGGTTTTTCGACCATGCCGCTCATCTGGATCAACCGCCCATCTGGCTCACCCTTTGGCGCAATCACGCCATAAGATGATACGCGCTCTTCAGGAACTGGATCGACGGCAATGATATTGCCACCAGATTTTCCATACGCTTCGACCATTTGCGCAAGACAGGACTTTTCGGCTTTGACGATCACATCTGGAAGCAAAATCGCAAACGGCTCGTCCCCGACAATATCACGCGCACACCAAATGGCATGACCCAGACCGAGGGCTTCTTGTTGGCGCGTAAAACTCGCGCCGCCAGCGGGCAATCTTGTTTTCTCCACGTCGGCCAAGATTGCCGCTTTGCTGGCTTTGCTGCGAAGATTGGTTTCGAGCTCGAATGCGAAATCAAAATAGTCTTCGATTGCGCTCTTTCCGCGTCCAGTGATGAAAACGATATGCTCAATACCGGCCTCGATGGCTTCATCGACGACATATTGTAAAGCGGGTCGATCCACGACGGGCAAAAGCTCTTTCGGTATCGCCTTTGTCGCGGGCAAAACCCGCGTTCCAAATCCTGCTACAGGAAGTACCGCTTTACGAATCGTCATCAAATTGGCTCCGGATTGTCCCGAGCCCCTCTTAACGTATATTTTTCAGAAGGCTAGATCGATTCAGATGACCGAAACCGCGCCCGAGCCGCCAAGCCAGCCACCAATGAAAGCAAAGGCTACGAGCAGCGACACAAGGATCACAGACATGCGGCGACTGAGCGGCTGATAGTGACGCTCCAACTCCGCTTGCAATTCTTTGGCGGGCGATGGCACAGACACGGCTTTATCCACCGCTTTGACCGATTTGATCGCCGCAGCTTTCATCTTCGCATCACCCGTTTCGTGGGATCTTTTTTTGCGTGCAGCACTCATGCGGGCCTCCATCAAGCCGCCTAATTAGCACCAGAAGCGCTAATGGCGTCTTAATGACACGCCCGTAACTGTTGGCGAGTTAGACCGTGCGTTTCGCTTTGTCCCTCGCATTGGTCGCCTCGATCGCATCGCGCGCGGCTTGCCATTCAGCATCACCCCAAGCGGCCAAGCTGGCAAAATTACCGCCGGTCGCATTGTACATCGCACCATCAATCGCGATGGTCTGACCATTCACATATTCCGCCCCTGGCCCCATCAAGAACACCGCGAGATTGACGAGCTCGTGCATTTTTCCGATCCGGCCCATCGGATTGACGTCGTCGCGGCCCATGTCTTCGGTGCTTTCCGCCTGCGGCGCCAAGCGCTTCGTCATGCCTTCCGGGGGGAATGGACCCGGCGCGATCGCATTAAACCGCAACCCATATCGCCCCCACTCAACCGCGAGAGATTGAGTCATCGTATTGACCGCGGACTTTGACATGGCCGACGGCACCACAAATGGCCCACCATTCCAGATCCAAGTGGTCAGAATGGAAATCACATTGCCGCGCTTGCCCTCGTCGATCCAGCGCTTGCCAATATTGTGGGTCATGTAGAACGTGCCGCGGAAAACGATATTCGCGATCGCGTCAAACCCGCGAATGGAAAGGTCTTCAGTTCGCGAGATAAAGTTGCCAGCAGCATTATTCACCAGGCCGGTCAGCGCCCCGTGATTGGTCCAGATCTCATCGGTCATGTCATTAATCGCTTCAGCGACCCGAATATCACATCCATGCGGAACAACTTTTCCGCCATGCGCGCTCATCAATTCTTCTGCGGTTTCCTCGCAAACCCCTCCACGTCGGCCGCATATATGAACTTCCGCGCCGAGCTTGAGGAAACCCTCAGCCATTTCCTTACCCAGACCTGTGCCGCCGCCGGTGACGAGCACGCGCTCGCCTTTCATAAGCCCGTCCCGAAACATTAAATGATCCATATCCATCGCGTCTTCTCCCGATTTGTATGATCGAGAGAGTAATCCGTTTTGGTCGCGAGGAAAGTTATGCCGAAGGGGAACGCCGTCTTTGAAGCGCTATTTGCGAAATGGCAAAGATACGGCGCGCCAGAGCAGCCAGATCGGTAAGACAATGGTTGCACCGGCAAGCGCCGGTTTCCAAAAGTTACGAACCGCCCAAGCTGCTAAACCGCCAAGCGAGTTTAGAAAACTCTGCATCGCCCCCATGACATTCACATCGGGCGAGGCCGGATCAAACTCGCTGGCCATAACAAAGAACCCGACCAAGATGCACAACAATGCCAGCTTGATCCAACCCCACAAGGAAATCCCCAACAGGCGCAAGAGAATATGACGCTTGGCACTGGGCAGTTTGCCCGTTTTTGCGGCCGTTTCGCCAATCGTCTCTAGCGCCGGGTCGGTCACGGCTTAGGCAACCTCTTTGTGGATCTCGACTTGATGCGGATAAGGGATGGAGATGCCATTCTCGTCGAAGGCTTCTTTGATCTGCTGAAGCAGGTCGAACCGAACGGCCCAATAATCGGCAGCGTTCACCCAAACCCGGCTCTGAATATCGACGGAGCTGTCACCCAAATTGACGCAACGCGCGAACGGTTCTGGGTCTTTCAAGATCCGGTCATCGGCTGACGCGATGCGTTGAATGATACCAATCGCATTATCGATATTGTCGCCATAATCGATGCCAAAGGTTAGATCGACGCGGCGCGTGCCATAGCCGCTATAATTCTTGATCACACCATCAATGGCCTGGCTGTTCGGGACCATGATTTGAACATTGTCTGGCGTCGCGAGGACAGTTTGGAACAGGTTGATGTCTTTGACTGTGCCCGCGGTTCCTGCCGCTTCTATATAGTCACCCAGCTTGTAAGGGCGGAAAATCATGATCATCACGCCCGACGCAATATTTCCCAGCGCACCTTGCAGCGACAAACCGATCGCCAGGGTCAAGGCACCAAGGATCGCAACGAAGCTCGTCGCGGGCACGCCGAACACTTGCAAGACGGCAATGAAAACCGCGGCGGTCACCGCCCAGCGCACCATGGAGCCGAAGAAATTGCCAAGCGTGTCGTCGATACTCTCTTGCTGCATGGAAATGGCGCGAACCAATCGCCCGAGCCATCCCGCGACCCGCAATCCAATGATCAGGACCAGCAGCGTCCCGAGCGCTTTAAGTCCGAAGCCTAAAATCTCATCGCCATAGTCGGCCCAGACTTGGGCAAAATCTATTTCCATGAGCCTACCCCTTTTGCAAAGGCTGTTTGTTAAGACGCCAGATCCCAGACTCTGGCCGTCGTCGATCGGGAATTAAGCGTTTCGCAGAGACTGGAATAACCGCTTCGCGTGACATCGCAAAGACCATCATCGCCCCGTCGGGAAAGCACGGCTCGTAAGCTTCATCCAACACGTTCAGACCGCCAGTGAAAGCCCCCAAAGCTGGCATGATTAAGCGCTCGCCATCCGTCGCAAAGCAGCGTCGGCGCAAAGCGCGAACACGGCTCAAGACTTTGCAGCAGGGATGAAGGTGCCCGGCAATCTCACCGCTTTCACCCGTCGGTTCATGGCGAAAAATCAAATCGGCCATGCGCAAGACTTTGCAAGGCCGTCCACCGAGGTCTTCCGGTGGATCAGGATCATGGTTGCCTTCTACCCAAATCCAATCGGTTTTGGCGGTCAATGCTTTTACCCGTTCCGCATCCTCTAGCGCCATCCGCATCTCGGCTTTGCGATCGTGGAAGCTGTCGCCCAGAGAAATGACCCGCTCTGGCGTAAGTTCGTCCATGAGTGCTTCGACAATCGCCAGCGTTGCGCGCGTATCATAAGGCGGCAACATCTGGCCTCGCGCTGCGAAGCTGGAGCCTTTTTCCAAATGTAGGTCCGACACGATCAACGTCTTCTGCGCCGCCCACCATAATGCGCCTTCCGGCAATGGCGTGAGCAACTCTCCCCGCAAATGGAGATGCGTTTCCTTCACTTGGGGACGCGCAGCCGAACTCATGATCGCAACCTGACCTGCGCCGTAGGACGGGTCAATCGCCAATTGCTGAATCGCGGACTAAGCCAAGCGGGAACGCTTACATATGGAGAACTCGGCCCTCAGAAGCCAACACCGCCTCATGCATCATCTCAGACAGGGTCGGATGTGGGAAAATGGTGTGCATCAAGTCTTCTTCGGTCAGCTCACCTTCGCGAGCGATAACATAGCCTTGAATGAGCTCTGTCACTTCCGCCCCAACCATATGCGCCCCGAGGAGTTCTCCCGTTTCTGCATCGAATATCGTCTTGATCAGTCCTTCAGACTCGCCGAGCGCAATGGCTTTACCATTTCCGATGAACGGGAACTTGCCGACATTCAATTTCTTGCCGGTTTTCTTGGCGTCGTCTTCTGTTAAACCGACGCTCGCGACTTGCGGATGGCTATAGGTACATCCCGGCACGTTCCAATTGTCGAACGGATGCGCGTCGTCGATCGCACCCGCAATCTTCTCGACGCATATCACCCCTTCATGGCTGGCTTTATGCGCCAACCACGGGCCGCCCGTCAGATCGCCAATAGCATACAAACCTTTCACACCGGTTCGTCCAAACCCATCCACTTTGACATGGGTTCGGTCTATTTTGACGCCCAACTCCTCCAGACCGAGACCTTCTGAATTGGCGACAATCCCAATCGCCAAGATCACGCGATCAACTTCAATTTTTTCGACTTTACCACCCGTTTCGACTTCGGCTGTGACGCTGGATTTGCCTTTTTTGAGACCTTTGACCTGCGCACCGGTCATGATCTTAAGCCCCTGCTTTTCAAACGATTTATGCGCGAATGCGGATATTTCTGCATCTTCTGCCGGTAGGATCCGATCCACCGCTTCAACTACGGTCACCTCGGAGCCCAGCTCATTATAGAAGCTCGCAAACTCAATCCCAATTGCACCAGAGCCGATGACCAGCAAACGTTTGGGCAACGCATCCGGCACCATGGCTTCGCGATAAGTCCAGATCAGTTTCCCATCCGGCTCCAAACCCGCTTGCGGGATGGCCCGCGCCCGTGCGCCGGTGGCGAGCAGGACATGTTTGGCCTGATACGCGGTGTCTTTGCCCTTGGCATCTTTGACCACGACTTTCGGCGCCTCAGTCCCTTTTTCCAGACGTGCGTCACCTTCGATTACAGTGATCTTATTCTTCTTCATCAAGTGCTTTACGCCGCCAGACAGCTGCGCCGCCACGCCGCGTGAGCGTTTGACGACACCGTCCAAGTCAA
>JABSQA010000082.1 GCA_013213825.1 Henriciella sp. | reverse complement strand
AAAACATGGCTGCAGTTCAGGGGGCTAGGTCACGGAATGTTTTGTCGCGATTACACTAAATGGGCAGTCGATATGATATCCAGTTTTCCTGACGACATCCCAGTAATAGTTACAAACAGAACTACCGCTTTGCTATTCGGTAGAAACGAAATTGATCCCGAGCTCAGAACACCTACCATTCACTATGGCGACGGGCCGTTCAATTCGACGAACGCAGCTTTGCTCGCTCGCTTTCAAGAAGATCAAATATCGACGCTGTGTACGCTGGCTGCAAACAGACCGACCTACGCGCTCCTTCCGATCCCTGATATGGGATTCAACGTGGCAAAGCTCGGACCTCGTCGTGCTCGTTTTGGGCTCTCTAGTGAGCTAGCGATAGACAGGTCAGAATATGATGACCGGCATAAATTTGTTAGAGATACACTCCAGAGAGCCGCAACAGAATGTGACGTTCGACTATTGGACCCCGCGCAATACTTGTGTGACGAAAAAAAATGCTGGGGTAGCCGAGAACGTGAAGTCTACTATTACGATGACGATCACCTGAGCGAAACCGGGAATAAACTCTTAGTACCGATGTTTGAAAGCATATGGGATGAACACGCTCCGAAAGACTAGGTTTATAGGGCGACCCAAACTAAATAACACGCCATCGACTTGATATCCATTTTGTCGATAGACACGGACCCGCTGGCCTAGCTAGCGCCGCCACCCAGAAATGTAATCTGGCGCTCTAGGTGAATCCGCTTCACCCTCTCCAGTTTTTAACCAGCAAACATTCCTTTTGGTTTCATCTGGATGAGTCGCCTTCGCAAACGTGAATCGTGTGCATCGCGTTTCTTTCTCACACGCCTCAACACAATCATCCACTCCTTTCACAACCTCGCGAGAAAAAGGCCGCCCGGGGATATCAGAGCCATCAACAATCTCTAGAAGTTCACTTTGGAGCGCATATTCTGCCGATCCAATGCGCTCTCTATCAGCCGCACTGAGAATCCATCCATCTACCAGCCCTCTACTCTCAAAGGCCGGGGGTGGCGACGGTGGCAGCGAAGCGCGAAAACGTGCTCGTCTTAATTCCCTGTAAGCGAAAGCTGCGCCTCCCGAGAGGCTAGCACCAACAAAAAAACCACCCATTCCCCATATAAAACTGCGACGATCCAATTTTAGATTCCTTTTGCCAGGTAATCGGCTAGCCTCTGAGCCAATGCCACGATTGTCAGCGTTGGATTAACACAGCTACCCGTAGCAAAAACAGAGGAACCCGCAATGAATAGGTTTCTATAGCCGTGCACCCGACAATCGGAGTCAACAACGCTGGAAGTGGCATCAGTGCCCATGCGAGTTGTGCCAATCGTGTGTCCACCTCCACCTATATCGCTGTAAACGCGTTCCACATCGAATCTCAGCCGGCCAACGTTTGAATCAAGTAGACTGCTGCCCAGCGAACGCATCACGAAATCAACAGCTTCCAGCGAGTCTGAGTCTACCACACATTGAGCGAATAATAACGGCCACCCACATGGATCGAAACCTTCCGCGCGAGAACCATGGTTCTCTGCTCTTCCTGCCATAACAGAGACCCTATAAGCTCTCGCGCCAGGTCCAAACTCTTCGCTTAAGTATCGTTCAGTTTGATCCGTTGAATCAATGCTTGCTTCGCTGAGAACTAAGCAGACATCCAGCTCGCCTGCTTCGTGGTAGAGAGAATCGCTTGGAAAGAGCGCGTGGCGAATGCCACCAAAACCTTCATCCATCGAAGGTATGAGCGCGTTTGCACGACAAATTATCTTACCGACGCCCATATGTGGGTGCTCTTGCAGATAACGCCCTACCTGCCCATGTTCATCGCCTATGCTCGCTCGGGTTCCATCATTTGACGCCAGTAGAATTTGAGCGTTGCCCATCGCCCCACCCGCCAAAACAAGCGCTTGTTCTTCCCGTAATTCTATCAACTCTCGATTACCCTCAGACACGCCGTATA
Source organism: Henriciella sp. (assembly GCA_013213825.1). Taxonomy (GTDB): domain Bacteria; phylum Pseudomonadota; class Alphaproteobacteria; order Caulobacterales; family Hyphomonadaceae; genus Henriciella. The sequence continues at coordinate 13,378 of JABSQA010000082.1, read as the reverse complement.
GCTCGAAGGCTTCAACACGGCTTCCATCCTGACTAGCCGTGAGCGCCCCGACGCTGTGTTCTAGCAGCACGTGAACGTTTGGATCGTTTGGAAACGTCGCAAACTTTACTGGATCGCTATAGCGGAGCGGGTCCTCGTCCGATATTGCGCGGTACTCGAATTGGTCTAGTACCGATTTGCGATAAGTTAAAAAATCAGGGGGCCTGTATAGAGCTTGCGCTGCTGAAAGATAGTAGGGCTCAAGGTCCGAGCGACTTATAGGCCACCGGTCGAAGTTGCGTTCAGAAAACGGCGCGCACCATCCGCCCCAGATGTTTGATGTCCCTCCAAGCATTCTGATCCAGTGGCTACTCCAGTGGCTCCCCACGTAGTGACCACCTCCCTTTACTGCCGAATAATTTTCTTGAGCTTCCGCCCTGTATTCGCTGCCACCAGTTTCGATTACGAGAACTTTCCGGTTGCCACGAGACAACCCTTCCGCAACGCTTCCCCCCGCAGGCCCCGAACCTGCAACTATCGCGTCATATCTACTTAAGTCCAGCTCGCTGCGCGCAACAAAAACCATGCGTTCCTCCACCGTCCCGGTGCACTATAAAAAAGACACCACTTAATTGGAATATCCAATGGGCGAAATTGGAGCTTTTTCGCATCATTGACCACTTTGCTATCAAACATTTCAAACCGCTTACTCGACGCTGTCATTTTCGCGCAGGTCAAAACAGATTTGCACTAGCATCTTTGGTCAAGGCCCGGAGACCCTTTGCCCAACTCGAATACTTCCCATGCTTGAAAGCACTCTGAGTGCCAAGCGGCGCACCGGGGCTTTTACCGCCGTGCATACGACATCGCCCATTTGGCATTGGTCTCGATTGGCATGGTCCACCTGAGCGCGTCTTCGCTCCGCATATTCGTTTTGAAGATTGCATGGGGTTGTTCCTTAACTTTCACGCCCCACCTATCTTACACGTACTGATGCACGGAAATTTGGGTTCTCATAGCATTTTTGGGTAAAGCTCTAATCTCTGCTGCTCCTGTCATAGCATATCCCGCCACCGCTCTTTCAGGCACTTGCTCAGCTGGTAGTGAGGTCCTGTATCACTCAGAAATCATTTACTTCCCCAATCAGGCTTGAGAAACAACCAAGTTCTCATCGGAAGGTTGCATTCGTCAATCTTCTTTGGGTTCGCCAAGGTTGCACCGCAACTCGAAATAACTTGCCGGTCACCTAAACAAAACGATCCATAACTGACGCAAACAATTGCGCGTTTCCTTCATCCTCCCTAGCCCTATTTGCCATGTAACACCCATTCAAAAGCGGTCTGAACAAACTCATGGCAAACACAACGCAAACGGTTGCGCCTAAGCGTAACGCCTTCACGCGCTTCCTCGATGGGGTCGAGTGGCTCGGCAATCTGCTGCCTCACCCGGTCACGCTTTTCGCCGTGCTGGCGGCGGGCATAGTCCTGCTCTCCGGCCTGTTTGGTTGGATGGGACTGGCTGTGATTGATCCGCGCCCCGCCGACGCACCAGGTGTGGCGGAAGACGGGATGATCCGGGCGGTCAGCCTGATGAACGGCGACGGCTTACGGCGCATATTCACCAATTTGGTCGACAATTTCACCAGCTTTGCCCCGCTGGGCGTGGTCCTTGTCGCGATGATAGGCGTGGGGGTCGCCGAAAAATCTGGCCTCCTCTCGGCCGCTGTGCGCAGCATGGTTCTGGGCGCGCCGAAGCACCTTGTGACCGTGGCGATCGTATTTGCCGGGATTGTCTCCAATACCGCGTCAGAAGTCGGCTATGTGGTGCTCATCCCCTTGGCCGGGGCGATTTTCTATGCGCTGGACCGCCATCCATTGGCCGGCATGGCGGCGGCGTTCGCGGGCGTCTCAGGCGGGTATAGCGCCAATTTGCTGATCGGCACGATCGACCCGCTCCTTGCAGGGATTACCGAAGAAGCGGCACAGTTGATCGATCCCACCTATCAAGTGGTCGCGACCGACAATTGGTATTTCATGGTCGCTTCGACATTTCTGATTACGCTGATTGGCTCATTGGTCAGCATTTTCATTGTTGAACCGAAACTCGGCCCCTATGACAGCTCGCGCGCCGACGCGACTATTCTCGATAAGTCGATGATGGATTCTGTCACACCGACAGAGAAGAAGGCGCTGGGGTGGGCCGGTGTTTTCTTGCTCGGTGTCTTGGCGGTGATGGCCTTCACGCTGTTGCCACGAGAGGGCCTCGGCATCCCATGGACCTCATGGGTGATTGGCGGTGAGTCGATCCCGGGCTGGGGTGTTCTGCGCAACCCTGAAACGCAAGACCCAATGGCCTCGCCTTTCTTCGATGGGTTTGTCGTCTGGATCCTGATTTTCTTCATGGTCACGGGATATACTTATGGCCGGGTCGCCGGCACGAGGAAAGGCGAGCGGGATGTCATTGACGCCATGTCGGATGCGCGCGCCTCGCTCGGACTTTACATCGTCCTCGTCTTTTTCGCGGCGCAATTCGTTGCATTTTTCGGCTGGACCAATCTTGGCGCGATCAGTGCTGTGGCGGGGGCAAACTTCCTGCAAGACACCGGCATTACCGGTCCTGAAGTGTTCATCTTCTTTATTCTGATGTGCGCCATTATAAATCTCTCTCTGGGCTCCGCGTCAGCGCAATGGGCCGTCACGGCGCCCATATTCGTCCCCATGTTGATGCTGATCGGCTACGCCCCAGAAGCCATCCAAGCGGCCTATCGGATTGGCGATTCCAGTACCAATATCATCACGCCCATGATGAGCTATTTCGGACTGATCCTGGCTTGGGCCACCCGATACGATAAGGATCTTGGGGTCGGCACGCTGATCGCTATGATGCTGCCTTACACAATCTTCTTCCTGATCTTCTGGTCGAGCTTCTTTGTGCTTTGGACTTTTGGATTGAACCTACCGGTCGGGCCAGGCGCGCCAACTTATTATGATCCGTCCAGTTTATCGCCCGGATAGCAGAACGATAAGACACTGTGCCACAAAAGGCTCGGTCAGCGTGCCAAATACACATTTCAAATCAGCCGTCTAAGAGAGGCCTGGCATGCTTCTAGCAAGAAAACGGCTTCGTCATAAATCATCACCAAAGATACAGATTGTCCGGAAGGCATCCCCGTGAAATATAGGCCAGATATTGATGGATTAAGAGCTGTCGCAGTACTACCCGTTATTCTGTTTCACGCTGGGATGGACTCGTTTTCGGGCGGATATGTCGGCGTCGACGTGTTCTTTGTCGTCAGCGGGTTTTTGATCACCTCTATTCTCGCGCATAGCCTTGATGAAGGCCGGTTTTCAATTGTTGAATTCTACGAGCGACGTGCCCGTCGAATATTACCTGCCCTGTTTTTGGTCATACTCGTCTGCATCCCGCTGGCCTGGATGACGATGCCAGCCGACGCGTTCACAGACTTTTTCAAAAGCGTCATCGCAACGATCACGTTCAGTTCAAACGTCCTTTTTTGGCTTGAGTTGGCTATTTCGAAAGCGCCACAGAGCTAAAACCACTCCTACACACTTGGAGTTTAGCCGTCGAAGAGCAGTTTTACATTGCGTTTCCGATCTTCTTGTTCTTGATCTGGAAGCTATCCAATGCAGTCAGAATCGCGCTTCTTGTTATCTTTACGGTGCTCAGCTTAGCTTTGGCTGAATACGCCTCCATCAATCATCCTTCGGCCGGATTCTATCTCTTGCCGACTCGCGCCTGGGAGCTCCTGTTCGGAGCCATCGCCGCGCTCTATCTGAGAACCGAGCACGGCCAAGCATGGTTGGCGGCACCCAAGTCCCTATTGGCGCAAACGCTGAGTCTGTTCGGGTTGATTTTGATCGCGGTCGCAATCGTGCTGTTCGATAAGCAAACGCCATTCCCCGGCCTTTATGCGGTGGCCCCAGTCTTGGGGACGACCCTGATTATTTTGAGCTCCAAGCCGGGAACACTGACCTACAGAATTTTGACTTTACCAATCCTGGTCGGCATAGGACTGCTAAGCTATAGCGCCTATTTGTGGCATCAACCGCTGCTCGCTTTCTTCCGCTATGATCAATTCCGCGAGCTCCACAATTACGAGATAACGATCTTTGTAGCCCTCGTGTTTTTGCTCTCATACCTGTCCTGGCGCTTCGTCGAAAAGCCATTTCGGCTAAGAGACCAGTTCTCAAGACCACAGATCTTTCACCTCGCCTGGCAGGCCAGCGCCGTTGGGGTCGCCATTGGCATTGCTGGCATCGCCTTGAATGGGATGCCAAACCGGATTGTGAAATGGGACAATTTCGCGACCGCAGACTATGCTTATGACAATCGCGCGCTTCAGAATGAGAGTTGGCAACCGCTTTCGAGTAAAGCGGGGGGGCGGTATGGTGTCACCTCGAACGCGTTCGACCGCGAGCTTTGGTTTGACGCTGCTGATCCGCGTTCCAAAATGCTCATCGTCGGCAATTCCTATAGCAAAGACCTCTACAATACGCTGGCATTCAGCGACACAGCCAAAGCGCGATTTGAGATCGCGCGGTTTGGGACGCAACTCCAAGATATACGTCGTGAGACGGCAGACTTGTACAATTCGCCCAATTATCTCGCCGCAGATGTGGTCATCATATGTAGCAAAATCCTTCAAGATACGGATTTGCTGGCGATCCCAGACATCGTTCGGATCGTGAAGGCTGACAATAAGCGACTGGTAATGGTCAATGAGGTCTTTGGATTTGAGGACTTGCTCGATCGAACTCGCATGGATCAGATCATTCGGCGCGCTTCGAGCACCTATTCCCTCGCCGAAGACTCGGCCGGTGTGGCCACACTGGTGAATCGCACCTATTTCGAAGACTTTGCCAATCTAAGAACGAACAAACCGATCACAGTGGAAAACCGAGCCTTAGTGACGCAACTCGCCAACGATCTCGCGCTCACGCTCGTGGATCGGATGGATCTCATCTGCGATGCTAAGACGAATACCTGTTTCGTGGCGGGCGACGACTATACCAAACACTTGTATGACTTTGCCCATTATACGATGGCAGGTGCGGCCTTTTTTGGTCAACGCGTCGACGAATTAGATTGGCTCAGCGCGATTCCGGATTAGGCATCGAATTGGATGTCTGTGCTTGGATGAACAATATCCGGGCAGCCTAAACCGTCTCAATCTCTTTCGGCGCTGTCACTTTGAGTTTCGATTTTTCTTTGCGCGGTTTGGGCAACAGTCTGAACCGCGATTGGCACCAGGCGAAATCAACACCGACATCCAGCAGCGCATCGCCGCGGCCGCATGGACAAGCAAACTCAAATACGCCGTAGACACGGTAAGTCTCGCCGGCCACCAGTGGCACCGGTTCACCGGTCACATGGTTCGGAGAATCGTCGACGCAGAGGACGAGGTCCTCGTAATTCACTTCATAGGTCATGCGGGCCCTGTAACATATCTCACTATCTAAGCCTACGTTCGGCGCCGCGTTCAGGTGCCATCGAGGGCGGTGAGGAAAAGCCGCTCGGTCCAATGCCAATTGGCACCAGCTTTCGCCTTGGCTTGCGCGATCAATTCCGCCCCTGACTCGAAATCTCCATCCGCGCGGGCCAAGAGGCCTTGCAGAAGGAGGGTCTCTTGGTGGCCAGGATTATCTGTTTGGGCACGGCCGAGCGAAGCCCGCGCGCCGGTCTGATCGCCTAAGACAAGACGGATCAAACCCTGCCGCGCTGAGATGCGCCCCGTAGCGGCTGTCAATCGAATGTCAGAGACCACGGCCACAGCCGCATCTATTTGCACCGCCGCGGCTTCATAATCGCCGTCAAGCAGATCAAGAACGTTGAGCGCTTCATAGGCATGTAGCTGGGTGCCCTTCTGATCTTCCGCCAGCGCCCAGTCCAAAATCTGCTGCACAATGCTGCGATCCGCGGGCGAACCGGAATAGCCGCGAATAACGGTTTGGCGGATTTGTTCTTGATAGGCGTTGCGGGTGCGAGACATGTCGACATAAACAGCTTCAGCGGCGGAACTGTGCGCCAGCGCTGCGGCCCAATCGCCTCGGACAAAATCGATATGCGCCGCAAGGCCTTGGCCTCTGGCGAACTGATAGGAATCTTCTGCAGCTTGGGAGAGCTGCTCGATCTGATCAGCATATTCATCCGCTGGGTCGACATGCCCATTATTGATCAACATCCCTGCCAGCCCGAACAGGCTAGAGATCTGACCGCGAAAGTCTTTCATTTCGGTCCGCATTTCTAAAGCCTGACGGAGCAGGGTTTCGGCCCGTTCATACTCACCAAGGCTGACCGCATTGGTCCCGAGATTGTGCAAGACAATGGCTTCCGCCGGTCGGTCGCCAACCACCCGATGAAAATCAAGCGCCTCTTCCAAATACGCCATCGCGCTCGGTAAATCGCGCTGTTGGGCTTTGAGATTCGCCATGGAATTCAGCAAGGATCCGGGGGTCCGCTCATAGCCGGCCTCTTGATAGGCGATCCTGGCTAAGCCGAGCGCGTCTTCCGCCGCGTCGAAATTGCGCAAGCGACGTTCGATAATACCAATATTGGTATAGGCGTGGGCGCGGATTTCTGGCGCTTCGCCCCGTTGAACGACCCGCAAAACATGCTCGAAGGTCGCTAAGGCTGTTTCATTGTCCCGGCGGGTCATATGGACAATGCCTAATCCGTTTAAAGCAGCGCCGACAATCTGCGCGTCCTCCGCCGTTTCTGCCTTCTCGATCACGGTGAGGAATTGCGCTTCCGCCGCGTCCAAGTCGCCAGCCATTCGCATTGAAACCGCGAGTTCGTGCTGAATCTCTAGACTGTCGGGCGATTGAGCCATGGCCGCCCGAAACATATCAACGGCCTCATCGGCTTTGCCTTGTAATTGTGAATCGAGCCCTCTGGCATAGGTTTCAGCAACATAGGCATCATCGAACATTTCTGCCGACTCGTCCCGCTGTCGCTCACCTGAGCGCGGCAATGTGGCGGCGACCTGTCGACTCATTTCTTCCGCCAGCTCTGCGGCGAGTTGACCGGACACCGCAGCCGGGGCCGACTGTCCACGTGGATTAATCACGCGGTATTCCAGAGTCAGATTGTCAGCGCTTCCGGTCAGCTTTGAGACCAGAAAGTGCGAAGCCCCATAGCCATCCTGTAAGGCGGTTTTTAGTTTTTCACCGGGAATTAGATCCGCCGCATTCTCGACCGGAAAGCGATCCGTCAGAGTCAGCATGGTGCGTTCGCTGACCACGGGAAGTTCGGAGCGCGCCTCCAAAGCATGGGTGACCAGACTCATCAAACCGAGCGTCGCCCAATCGAGACTTGGCTCACCCGTTTCGTTCTGCACAGGTAAAACGGCGATACGATTGTCCGTCACTTGAGCTCGACTCGGGAACAATTGCAGGATCAGGAATAGCCCCAAAACGGCCGACGCGACCAACGCAATCGGAACGAAGCGTTTTCTGACCGTTTCCGCCGGCGTTTGAGCGGTTTTCGGTGGGGCTTCTGGCGTTTTCGGAGGTGTTTCCACGCGATTGGCCTGGTCTTCGACCGGGTGAATATCGGCGACGAATCGAAAGCCCTTGCCGTGAACCGTTTTGATCACGCTTTGCCGGGTGCCATCATCGTCTACGGCGCGTCTGACCAGTTTTATCCGGCTCGAAATCGCGGAATCAGAGACAATTCGACCGCCCCACACCGCCTCAATCAGATCATCCTTAGACAGGACCCTGTCGCGATTCTCGATCAAATAAGCAAGCATTTCAAACACTTGCGGTTCAATGCTGAGCACCTCACCGGCGCGGGTCAGCTCTAAAGTCGATGTGTCGAGCTCAAATGGGCCGAAAGCGTAACGCATATGTCCCTCCAAACCTGATTTCACGCGAAAAACACGAATTCTGCAAGCTTTCTCCAAGCGAAAATCAAGCTTCGGGTCGCCTGACACGGCAAAGACAGGGGGTCGCAACGACGCAACTGAACTCTTGTCATGGAGACATCAATGTCCCGATATCTTATCTTCGCTTATGGCATTGCGAGCTATCTGATTTTCCTCGGTGTGTTCGTCTACGCCATCGCCTTTCTCGGCAATCTTTACATTCCAAATTCCATCGATGCCGACCCTGCGGGTCCAATCTGGCAAGCTGTGGTGATCAATCTTGGTTTGCTCGCTGGATTCGCGGTGCAGCACAGTCTGATGGCCCGTCCCGCCTTCAAACGCTGGTGGACAAAAATCATCCCAGAAGCCGCAGAACGCAGCACTTACGTTCTGTTTTCCAACCTCGCCATGATCGCCCTATTCCTGTGGTGGCAACCCATTGGTGGCGTGATTTGGGATGTCGCCTCTCAACCCGCACGTTCGATTGTGTTGGCCATCTATTTCATCGGCTGGGCAATCCTATTCTACGCCACATGCCTTCTGAACCATTTCGAATTGTTCGGCCTGCGCCAGATATGGCACCACTTGCGGGGCGAAAGCTTGCCGGCCGCGAAGTTCCGTCAGCCCGGTCTCTATAAGCACGTGCGTCATCCCATCTATGTTGGCTGGCTGATCATCTTTTGGGCAACGCCAACAATGACGGTCGCACACCTATTATTCGCCGTCATGACGACCGCCTACATCCTGATCGCCGTGCAATTGGAAGAACGCGATTTGGTCAACGAGCTTGGCGATGATTACCGCGCCTATAAACGCCGCGTCCCGATGATCATCCCCTTCGTCAAATTCAAAAAAACGCGCCCTCAAACCAAGCCATCCGAAGCTTAGGCGCCTTCTCCCACCCGTTTCCTCCCGGTCTCAAAGCAATGAAAGGAATATGCAAATGACCACCACAACCACACCTGACTTCACCGCTATTAAAGCCAAACAAAACGCAACTTGGGGTTCTGGCGACTATGCCGTCATCGGAAGCACGCTACAGATCACAGGCGAATCTTTGGCCGAAACCATGGATCTACGTCCCGGCTCTCGTGTCCTTGATGTTGCCGCCGGAAATGGCAACGCAACCCTAGCATTCGCCCGTCGCTGGCATGAAGTAACCTCAACCGATTATGTTGAATCGCTCCTCGACAAAGGCCGCATCCGCGCTGAGGCTGAAGGCCATCAAATTCAGTTTCAAGTCGCAGATGCTGAAGCGCTCCCCTTTGACGACAATACGTTTGATGCCGTCGTCTCCACATTTGGCGTGATGTTTACCCCGAACCAAGCCCAAGCGGCCAGCGAACTCATTCGGGTCTGTGCGGCTGGCGGAAAAATCGGCATGGCGAATTGGACGCAAGACAGCTTCATTGGCGAACTCTTCACCACGATTGGTCGTCACATCGCCCCGCCGGCTGGAACGCACTCTCCCGCACGTTGGGGTGATCCGGAATGGATTGAGCAACATTTTGGTTCGGCAGCGGCAAACATCGAATTGGTCCCACGCACATTCGATTTTCTGTACATATCGGCGGAACATTTTCTCGACGTGTTTCGCACCTGGTACGGCCCGACTTTGAAAGCGTTCGCCGCTTTGGATCGCGACGGACAGGATCAGCTCGCGAGCGATATCCTTGAACTGATCCATCGCTACAATACGGCCACGGACGGCTCTATGAAAGTTCCTGGGGCTTATTATGAAGTGATCGTCACCAAGCGATGATCTGAACTCAATCTGAGAGAGGCGCCCATCGCGGCGCCTCTTTTAGTCTAGGCTGACGCCTCGAAGACCGGCCACATATCGACAATCTCGCCATCATCATAAACTGCGATATCGCCAAATTGCAGGAACACCGCTTCGCTTTGATGCGGTCTGAAGAAAACAAACTCATCCGCCGCAATGTCCAAATCCGGTCCGCCATTGAGCATTTCTTGATTAGATGATCTGCCAAAGGTGGAATTGTAAGAAAGACCCGGCGGATCGACTGGATCGGCGAGCCAATGCCCGCCATAGATGAACACCGTTTTCGAATAGTTCGGATCCCAACTCTGCTTGGCAGCATCTGCGAATTCGAGTCCAGGCATGCGGGTGGTTGGCAGTGATTTGATCACGGGCGTGGCAATAAAACTGGCGGGCAAATGTGGCTCTAGCAACTCACTGTCAAAATGCGTGGGTTTGACCAGACAGGAGCCTGCCGAAATTTCATTCGCGATCGCAGTATCTTCATAATAGCGATAGGTCGGACTGCCTGCCGCATTGCGCGTGATCGAAGCCATGGTCTGCGCATCAAACGTTGCCGCGGCCTGATCAAGCGCCTCTTGATAGGTCTTCCACGCACCCTGCAGAGCCTTATCGCGCCAACCCAGCGTGGTCGGCAGGGCTGGAATATGCGGCTCGTATCCCATGAAGCCTGCAAAGGCCAAATGCTCTGATGCCGCGATCTGGTTGAGTGCGATCTGCAACTCGGCCCCTGGCTCAAAGCCGCCGCGATGGAGGCCGACATCAAGTTCGATATTGATTTGCAAGGTGAGCGCCTGCGCCTCAGCAAGCTCTGAATATTGTTGCAACCGATCATTGGAATCGATCAGCCATTGAACCTGCTCAGCTGCACGCTTCGCATCGACCGGCAGGGTTTCGAAATAGGTTTTCGCCGCACGCACAGGCAAGGGTTTGCCTAGCAATTGGCTGGCCTCTGGCATGGTCTGGCTCAGCTCAGACAGCATCGGCAGGTTGAACGTCATCAATCGATCCGTCGCGGCGCGCGAACGAATGTGTTCGATTAAGCCGATAGACGGCAGCGACTTGGCGACAATGCGATAGCCCATGCCGTCCGGCAGGTGCCCGACCAGCGTATCGATATTGGCATTCAATCGCGCTCGATCGATCACCAGGGTTGGTTGCGCAATATTGGCTTTTGTCAGCGCGGCTTGAAGCTCCAGATAATAGGCATCTCTCGGCCCGCTTTTATCGCTTGGTTTTGACATTAGAGCAGCAACTCCCAGGACCGCAGATCCGCCGAGGATCAGATTTCGTCGACTTAGTTTAGGCATTGAACGTCTCCCCGAACACCTCCGCAAGGTGCGGGTTGAGAAACTTCCCATCCGGATCGAACGTTCGGCGAAGCTCATTGAAATCATTAAAGGCAGGATAGAGCGTTTCGAAGTCCGCGCGTTTCAAACTATGCCATTTGCCCCAATGGGGTCGTCCACCATGGGAGCGGAAAATCGGCTCAAAGTCTGAGAAGAAATAATCGAAGCGCTCATCGACGGCCGCGTGAATGGCGATCGACAAACAGGGCCCCGCATGGAACGGGCTCAGCCAGGCATTGTCGGGCGCGACGAACCGCACTTCCATCGGGAAATAGGCGTCTTTACGGCGATCCATTTTGGAGACGACCTTGCGCAACGCCGCCAGGCCTTCTGCGCGGGGCATATGGTATTCCATCTCGTTGAACTTGATCGGCCGCGTGGTGGCCAGCAATTCGAGCGACGCATCGCTGACATCTTCCAGCGTCCCGCTGGGCAAAGCCGATTGCGCCACCCGGCGCCGCAACCAAGGCCACCAGCCAAACGTATCGCGCAGCTGCTTGAGCCCTGCCAGCGTCTCATCGTCTTCAGACGGCACGGCACCCGTAATCTCCCCTTCGTGCAAATCATGCGTCAGTGTCGCCGCCACACCTGTACCCGGCAGATAGAAAAACTCGAAATTGCGATGCGCATCTGCCGTCGCTTCCGCGGCATCCATGACATCATCGATCGCTTCAACTTTGAGGATGCGGCGCAAATTGAACGCTGGAATAGTTTGGACATCATATTCGGCAATCACGCCAAGCGCACCGATGCTGACCTTTCCGGCGGCAAACAGATCAGGATTGGATTGCGCATTCACATCGAGCACGTCACCATTTGCGGTCACCAGACGAAAACCGCGAATGTAATCATGCAGCGCCGTTAACGTCGCGCCTGTGCCATGTGTGGCTGTGGAGAATGATCCTGCCAGCGTTTGATCGACAATATCAGGAAGATTCGGGAAGGTGCGTCCTTGTGCTTGTAATGCGCCCGCCGTCTGGAACAGCGTTGTTCCGGCTCCAAACGTGGCGATGCCACTGGTCTCGTCATAAGCCTTCAAACCAGAGAAATAACTGACGTCGAGAATGGTCCCTTCACTCGGCACCAAGCCGGAAAAGGAATGCCCACTCCCCCGTGGGCGAATGCGGTCGGGACTCGTGCGGACGAATTCGGCGAGTTCATCAAGCGTTTTTGGTGAGGCCAATTGTTTGGGCGTGGCGCGTTGGGCGCCGGACCAATTCATCCAACTCTCCTCACCGGGCGGCGCATCTGGATAATCGGGCGAATAGCCGTCTCGTTCAAAGTCTTTCATGCTCCAAGCGACATGCTGCCCGATGGGAATGGCAGCGGCCACAGAGGCTGCGGCTCCGGCTTGGAGCAGTCGTCTGCGTGATACCCCCATTGATCTTCATCCTCCCAAATGATAGTTATCACTATCGTTATAATTCGCGCTCATTTTTGTCAAACCGAAGAGCTGATAGATGCCGACTGCCCCAATCACCGCGCGTCGCAGCGCACCGCACCAAAAGCGCAGCCGGGAAACGGTCGGCTTGATTTTGGAAGCGGCGGCAGAATTGTTGGAAGAGGTCGGTTTTGAAAAACTCTCGACCAATTTGATCTGCAAACGGGCGAAGCTGACACCTCCCGCCTTGTATCGCTATTTTCCGAACAAGTACGCTGTGCTGAAGGAACTTGGCGAACGCCTAATGACCACCCAGAACGCTTTGATCGACGAAATTGAGTTGGATCCATCTGATCTATCCAGACTGGATGTAGAGCTGGCTGACCTGTTGACAGCAACTCTCCGGGTCACCCGCAACACCCCTGCCGGCGGCTGGATCATGCGCTCACTGCACGCCACCCCCATCCTTTCAGACGTCCGTCGCGACTCACACAGGCGCGTCTCGCGCATCCTAAACCAACGCATGGTCGAACGCTGGCCTCACCTGAACGAGGATGAAGCCTATCAGACCAACCGTTTAGGCGTCGAACTCGGTTATGCTTTGATAGAAATGGTCTTTGATGAGCCAGAACTGGAGCAGTCAAAACTTATTGAATCGACGGCGGCGATGCTCGCCGGGAATCTAAGACAGCTGCTCAAAACCGCGAGCTAAGCCTTCCAATTCTTCGGCGGTGAGCCGTGCTTCCCAGTGCTCTGAAACTTCGCCTCTTCGGCACGGTGGCGCACTTGCAGATTGAACAAAACGCCCTTGAAACGCGGCAATAGCAAATAGCAAAAAGCGCCCATTGCCAGAAACAAAGCGGCCCAAAGCAACAGTAAAATCAGCATTGGCGCTTGGACCATCGGCAAGATGAAATTGCAGGGTGCAACCAGGATCATCATCAGCGCTCCAACGAAAAATGCTGGACCGTCTGCAGTGTCGGCGGCCGAGAAATCGAGGCCAC